>CAMLGC010000130.1 GCA_946479505.1 uncultured Sphingomonadaceae bacterium | reverse complement strand
CGCGGGCAGATCCAGGGCACCGACAGCCGCGGCAACGCGCAGGTCGTCGAGGCGATGGTGCCGCTCGCCAACATGTTCGGCTACGTCAACCAGTTGCGCTCGTTCACGCAGGGCCGCGCGCAGTACAGCATGCAGTTCTCGCATTATGACGAGGTTCCGCAGAACGTTGCCGACGAAGTGAAGGCGAAGCTGGCCTGAGCGCATCCGCGCTCGGGGCTGGCGTAACAGCGAATCAACCGTTATGGGGCCGCGTTCGCGCGGCTCCGCTCGCAGCGAAAATTCGAATCAGAAGGTAGGGAAAAATGGCCAAGTCTAAGTTCGAGCGGAACAAGCCGCACCTCAACATCGGCACCATCGGTCACGTCGACCACGGCAAGACGTCGCTGACGGCCGCGATCACCAAGGTCCTCGCCGAGACCGGCGGTGCGACCTTCGTCGATTATGCCAACATCGACAAGGCGCCCGAAGAGCGCGAGCGCGGCATCACGATCTCGACCGCGCACGTCGAGTACGAGACCGACAAGCGCCACTATGCGCACGTCGATTGCCCGGGCCACGCCGATTATGTGAAGAACATGATCACCGGCGCCGCGCAAATGGACGGTGCGATCCTCGTCGTCTCGGCGACCGACGGCCCGATGCCGCAGACCCGCGAGCACATCCTGCTCGCGCGCCAGGTCGGCGTGCCCGCGATGGTCGTGTTCATGAACAAGGTCGATCAGGTCGACGACGAGGAGATCCTCGAGCTCGTCGAGCTCGAGATTCGCGAGCTGCTCTCGTCCTACGAATTCCCGGGCGACGACATTCCGATCATCAAGGGCTCGGCGCTCGCCGCGCTCGAGGATTCGAACGACGAGATCGGCAAGAAGGCCGTGCTCGAGCTGATGAACCAGGTCGACAGCTACATCCCCGAGCCGGAGCGCCCGCTCGACAAGCCGTTCATGATGCCGATCGAGGACGTGTTCTCGATCTCGGGCCGCGGGACCGTCGTCACCGGCCGCGTCGAGACCGGCATCATCAAGGTCGGCGAGGAAGTCGAGATCGTCGGCATCCACGACACCCGCAAGACCACCGTCACGGGCGTCGAGATGTTCCGCAAGCTGCTCGATCAGGGTCAGGCGGGCGACAATGTCGGCGCGCTGATCCGCGGCGTCGGCCGTGAAGAGGTCGAGCGCGGCCAGGTTCTGGCCAAGCCCGGCTCGATCACGCCGCACACCGACTTCCAGTCGGAAGTGTACGTGCTGTCGAAGGAAGAGGGCGGCCGCCACACGCCGTTCTTCGCCAACTATCGTCCGCAGTTCTACTTCCGCACGACCGATGTCACCGGCACCGTCGAGCTGCCCGAGGGCACCGAGATGGTCATGCCCGGCGACAACGTCGCGCTCGGCGTCAAGCTGATCGCGCCGATCGCCATGGACGTCGGCCAGCGTTTCACCATCCGCGAGGGCGGCCGCACCGTCGGCGCGGGTGTCGTGAGCGGCATCGACAAGTAATCTCGCGCCCGCGAGGGCAAGAGAGCGAAAGGCCCGGCTTCCCGAAGGGGAGGCCGGGCTTTTTGTTTGGAAGGGAAGCGGGACCCCGGATCAAGTCCGGGGTGACGGATTTGGCGAAGGCCGCTCTTCCTTCGTCGTCACCCCGGGCTTGACCCGGGGTCCCGCTTCTTCTTCTCTGAGTAAATGGGCGGAGAGGATCGCGCCGGCTGGCTCTATATCATGGCCGACCGCTACCGCGGCACGATGTATGTCGGCGTAACGGCCAACCTCCGGGCGCGCGTATACCAGCATCGCAACGGCAACGGCTCGGACTCTGCCACCGCTACGGTCTGAACCGCCTCGTGTGGGCCGACCACACGCCCTTGATCGCCGACGCCCTCGAACACGAAAAGCGCCTCAAACGCTGGCGCCGCGCCTGGAAGTTCGACCTAATCGAGCGCGCCAACCCCGGCTGGCGTGACCTGTTCGACCATCTGGCGTAGCGTCGAGTCTCGCCACCTCCTACACGCCGTCTAACCTCCAGCGGGGATCCCGCTTCTATCGGTGGGAGAAGGCAGCGGGACCCCGGGTCAGCCCGGGGTGATGAGAAAAGGATACGCCTCGCCCGATAAGATGCGCGCGCGTTTTCAAATTTCCGCCTCGCAGGGCTTGATCTCGCCCCCGCACCCCTGTAGGGGCGCACCTTCGGTTTTTGGGTAAACAAGCAAGAGGCGGCCTTTCAGCCGTCGCCCCGGTCTTCGCGCCGGCGTGACGATTGGAGGAGCCACCCCGCTCTTTCGCATCGGTAGGGTTATGGAAACGCAGAACATCCGCATTCGTCTGAAGGCGTTCGATCATCGTGTGCTCGATCAGGCGACCGGCGACATCGCCGACACCGCGCGCCGCACCGGTGCGCTCATCCGCGGTCCCATTCCCATGCCGACGCGCATCGAGAAGTTCACGGTCAACCGTGGCCCGCACATCGACAAGAAGTCGCGCGAGCAGTTCGAGGTGCGCACCTACAAGCGCATGCTCGACATCGTGCAGCC
>CAMLGC010000129.1 GCA_946479505.1 uncultured Sphingomonadaceae bacterium | reverse complement strand
ACAACCAACCAACGCGCCTATCGCCTCGATCCCGACGGTGCAAAGGCGATGTCGAAAACGACGAGGACGACGTCGCGGTATACCTCTCGCAGCCCTGACGAAAACCCGCCGCTCGGCTTCTAGCTCCCGGAAGGGACCGGGATCGGTGTGCCTTCGGCCACAGGCTCACCGAAATCGGGCCAGCCTTCTCCGGTCCAGGTGAACCGCTGGATGTGCGGCGCGCGCTTGGCGGTGCATTGCATATCCGGACCGGAATTGGCGTGATAGATGATCCAGTTCTCGCGCCCGTCGGGCGAGGTGAAGAAGCCATTGTGCCCGGTGGCATAGACGCCGTTCGCCCGTTTGAAGGCCGGCTCGGGCGATTTGCTCCAGGCGTCGGCGTCGAGCGGGTCGGCATGCGGTGGCGCATGGAGGAGACCGAGCGCATAATCGTCGGACCAGCAGGCGCTCGCAGAATAGGTCAGGAAGAGGTCGCCCTTCGGACCGAGAAGGAATTCCGGCCCCTCCAGGATCTGGCGGCCGCCCTTGCGCTCCCACGGATGATCCGGCCGCGCGATGATCGTCTCCTCGGTCGCCAGCGTCCAGGGATTTTCGAGCTGTGCGATCGCCAATACGCTGTCCGGCCCGACATAGGGCGAATAGACGAAATACCGTTTGCCGGCATAGGCGAACACCGTGCCGTCGATCCCGGGATGTTGCGTGTCGACCCGTCCGCGGTCGATCCATTCCCCGGTGAACGGATCGTCGGAATCGTTCTCGAGCACGAACACGCTGCGATGCGCGTCGTCGTCATATCCGCTCGCGGTCGCCGAATAGTAGATATACCATTTGCCGTCGAAGCGGTGCAGCTCGGGCGCCCAGATCTGGTGCGCGTTCGGCCCTGTCTCGGGTGGCGTCCAGACGGTCCGCTTCTCCGCATGCGCCAAGTCAGAGATGTCGTCGGTCCGCCACAAGGCGATGCGGTCGCCCAGCGTGTGCATATAGTAATAGATTCCGCCGACCTGCGTGATCCATGGATCGGGACCCGACGGAAGCAGCGGATTGGTGAAGGTCGCTCCGGTTTCCGGACCCGTGGCGGCGACCGGACGCGCGAGATCGGCACAACCTGCGCCAGTGCAAAGCAGCGCCGCGACGGCACTCGCAAGAAGGACGCGGTGCATTCGGTCATGAGCGGGCATGGGCGTATCCTTTCTTGCGCATGGAGGCGAATTTCAGCGGATCGCCGCGATGAATCGGTCGGCAGCCGTGCGGACGGCGTCGGCGTCGTCTCCGGGCTTGTAGAGGGCGGAACCGATGCCGAAGCCGGCGGCCCCCGCGGCGCGCCACTGCGCCATGTTGTCGGGGCTGATCCCGCCGACCACGAGCTTGGGAACGTTCGATGGCAGCACCGCGGACTGCGCCTTGAGCACCGAAGGGCTGGCCGCTTCGGCGGGAAATAGCTTGAGCGCGGTCGCCCCTGCGCCGATCGCGGCGAAGGCCTCGCTCGGCGTGAAATATCCCGGCAGCGATGCCAGACCGGTGCCCACCGACCGCTCGATAACGGACACGTCGGTATTAGGCGACACGATCATCCGCCCGCCCGCGTCGGCGACCTCGTCGACCTGCTCGGGCGTCAGAACCGTGCCCGCCCCGACGATCGCCCGATCGCCGACCCACCTCGCCAGCCGTGCGATGCTGTCGAGCGGATCGGGCGAATTGAGCGGCACCTCGATCAGCGTGAATCCCGCCTCGACGAGGGCGGTGCCGATCGCCTCGACCTCGTCCGGCTTGATGCCGCGCAGGATGGCGACCAGCGGACAGCGCGCGAACGCGTCGGCGAAATCCGGGTTCGAGGTCATAGCTGTCTCCAAATGGCCATGATGCCGGCAACGAACGCGGCGTGGCTGTCGATCATGGTGGCGGTGCCGCCGAGCACCTCGATGGCTGCCGCGTAGAGCCCGCCCAGTTGCGCGTCAGCCAGCACGGCGATGGCCCGATCGAGCGGCCGCGCGGCGACATCCGCGCCGATCACGAGCCCGCTTGCGAACGCCGGAGCATCGTCATCCGGCCGCATGCCCAGCACCGAAGATGCGCGGACGTCGAACAGGTTGGCGAGCAGGTCGCGATCGGCGGCACGCGCCACGCCAGCGCGAAAGGCAGCGCCGTCGGCGATTGCGCCGGCGAGCTGCGGCGCGAGGATGCTGTGCTCGCGCAGCAGCGCGTAGATCTCTCCGGTCATCGCGGTGGTGAAGCCGGTGATCCGGGCTGCGCGAACGTCGACCCATTTGCAGTGCGTGCCGGGCTGGCACAGCACGCCGTCGGGCGGGGTCATCCCCGCTGCGATCGCGCCGAGCAGTTGCACTTCCTCGCCACGCATCACGTCGGCCCGCTCGCCGTCGGTGAAGCGCAGGCCGGGCACGATCCCCGTCCGCCGCTCCTCGATCCAGCAGACGCCGCGCGCAAGGTCGCCGAGATCGGCAGGGCAGGGCCGATATCCCGCATCGCGCCACCCTCGGTTGGAGCCGGCCATCCCGGCGACGAGCACGGGCAGATCGCCAAAGCGTTCGCGAAGGCGCGCGACCTCGGCCGGATAGTCGCCGCCTTCCATCCGCAGCATGCCGAGGTCGTCGCGGATGGTGTCGATCACCGAACCGTCGGCATCGAGACAATAGACCCGTCGATTGGTCGT
>CAMLGC010000128.1 GCA_946479505.1 uncultured Sphingomonadaceae bacterium | reverse complement strand
CTGATGGATTCGATCCCCATGGTGGTGATCTCGGGCCAGGTCGCGACGCACCTGATCGGCACCGACGCTTTCCAGGAGGCGGACACGGTCGGCCTCACGCGCCACTGCACCAAGCACAACTATCTCGTGAAGGATCCGGCGCGGCTCGGCGCGATCGTGCATGAGGCGTTTCACATCGCGACCTCGGGCCGCCCCGGTCCCGTCGTGATCGACATCCCCAAGGACGTCCAGGTCGCGGTAGCGCGCTATGCCGCGCCCGACGGAATCGCACACAAGACGTACCGTCCGGCGCGCGACGCCGATGCTGCCTCGATCGAAACCGCGGTCGAAATGATCGCCGCGGCCGAGCGGCCGATCTTCTACACCGGCGGCGGTATCATCAATGCCGGACCCGAGGCGAGCCGCCTGCTACGCGAGTTCGTCGCGCTCACCGGCGCGCCCGTCACCTCGACGCTGATGGGGCTGGGCGCCCTCCCGGCCTCGTCGGATCGGTGGCTGGGCATGCTCGGGATGCACGGCACGGTCGAGGCCAATATGGCGATGAACAAGGCCGACCTGGTCGTTGCGCTCGGCGCGCGTTTCGACGACCGCGTCACCGGGCGGCTCGACGCCTTCGCCCCGCATTCCAAGAAAATCCACGTCGATATCGATCGGTCGTCGGTCAACAAGAACGTCCGCGTCGATCTTCCGATCATCGCCGATGCGGGTGTTGCGCTCGCCGACATGGTGCGGGTGTGGAAGGATCGCGGGCACGAGACGCCCGATCTGGGCGAATGGTGGCGACGAATTCAGGGCTGGCGCGCGACGAAATGTCTCGAGTTTCCCGAAACCGAGCCGGACGCCATCATGCCGCAGCGCGCGATCCGTGCTCTCTACGACGCGGCCAAGGACAAGGCGCCCATCATCACCACCGAGGTCGGACAGCACCAGATGTGGGCCGCGCAGCATTTCGGCTTCGAGGCGCCCAACAAGTGGCTGACCTCGGGCGGGCTCGGCACGATGGGATACGGTCTGCCCGCCGCGATCGGCGCGCAGCTCGGCAATCCGCAAGCGCTGGTGATCGACATCGCCGGCGAGGCCTCGATCCAGATGAACATCCAGGAGCTCGCGACCGCCGCGCAATACCGGCTGCCGGTGAAGATCTTCATCCTCAATAACCGATATATGGGGATGGTCCGCCAGTGGCAGGAGCTGACCTATTCGAGCCGTTATTCGCAAAGCTACAGCGAATCCCTGCCCGATTTTGTGAAGCTCGCCGAGGCCTATGGCTGGAAAGGCATTCGCATCGAGACGCGCGACGCGCTCGACGACGGCATCGCCGCGATGCTCGCGCATGACGGCCCGGTGATGGTCGATTGCGCGGTGTCGCAGCTCGCCAACTGCTTCCCGATGATCCCGAGCGGCGCCGCGCATACCGACATGATCCTGCAGGCCAACGAGGTATCGGGCACGATGGACGACGAAGCCAAGGCGCTGGTGTGACACCGCAGGTGTCATCCCAGCGAAAGCTGGGATCTCATGCCGCGAGCGCGCGGCCAGAACAGGGAGACCCCAGCTTTCGCTGGGGTGACGAAGGAATGCACATCCGCGAAGAAGCGATCGAGCGGCATACGCTCGCCGTGATCGTCGACAACGAGCCGGGCATCCTCGCGCGGATCGCGGGGCTGTTCACCGCACGCGGCTACAATATCGAGAGCCTGACCGTCACCGACATCTCGGAAGACGATCTCGTCAGCCGGATCACGATCGTCACCTCCGCAAGCGCGCATGTGATGGAGCAGATCATCGCGCAGCTCGAGCGGCTGGTGCCGGTCCACAAGGTGTCGGACCTCACCGTGCTCGGCCCCCACGTCGAGCGCGAGCTCGCGCTGGTAAAGGTCGCCGGAGCCGGCGATCACCGCATCGAGGCGCTGCGCCTTGCCGACGTGTATCGCGCAAGGGTCATCGACGCGACGATCGAAAGCTTCGTGTTCGAGGTGACCGGCGGCAGCGAGAAGATCGACACCTTCGTCGGTCTGATGCGCCAGGTCGGCCTGGTCGAGGTCGCCCGCACGGGAATTGTGGCGATCTCGCGCGGGCCCAAGGGGGCGTAATCATTCGCGGTGCTCCCGCGCAGGCGGGAGCCCAGCTCCGCAAAGACTCTGGGTCCCCGCCTTCGCGGGGACGCGCAAATCGAAAGGAAGGCCAACATGCGTGTCTATTACGATCGCGACGCCGATCTGAACCTCATCACCGACAAGAAGATCGCGATCGTCGGCTATGGCAGCCAGGGCCATGCGCACGCACAGAATTTGCGCGATTCCGGCGTGAAGGAGGTCGCAGTCGCGCTCCGCGAGGGCTCGGCGACCGCCAAGAAGGCCGAGGACGCCGGCTTCAAGGTGATGACCAACGCCGAGGCCGCCAAGTGGGCGGACATCGTGATGATCCTCGCCCCCGACGAGCATCAGGCGGCGATCTGGGACACCGACCTCAAGGGCAATATCCGCCCCGGCGCCGCGATCTCGTTCGCGCACGGGCTCAACGTCCATTTCGGCCTGATCGAGCCGCCCGCCGACATCGACGTCATCATGATCGCGCCGAAGGGGCCGGGCCACACCGTGCGCAGCGAATATGTCCGCGGCGGCGGCGTGCCGTGCCTGATCGCGGTCCAGCAGGATGCAAGCGGCAACGCGCACGACATCGCGCTTGCCTATGCGTCGGGCGTCGGCGGCGGCCGCTCGGGCATCATCGAGACCAACTTCCGCGAGGAATGCGAGACCGA
>CAMLGC010000127.1 GCA_946479505.1 uncultured Sphingomonadaceae bacterium | reverse complement strand
TCGAACAGCGCCTTCTGCTGCCCGACGAGCTCGAGGCTGTCGCGATCGCCGAGATGGCTGGCGGCCCAGCCCTCGCGGCTCGTCTGCTCGTTGCCGCCGATGTTGAGCACGATCGTGTCGGCGCCGCGGGCGACCTCGACGGCCTCGGCGATCCGCTGCCGGTTCTCGGCCGGATCGGCGAGCGTCACCTCGTCCTGCCACCAATCGTCATTCTCGGTGATCCGGACGCCTTCGGCATAAACGATGTGCGCCGTGTCGCCGACCTCCGCCTTGATCCCGTCGAGCAGCGACACCGTATGCGGCGGCTGGCCGTAATAGCCGCCGAGATGCGCCTTCGCCGCGTTCGGGCCGATCACCGCGATCGTGCCCTGCGGCTTCAGCGGCAGCAAACCGTCATTCTTGAGTAGCACGATCGATTTGCGCGCCGCCTCGAGCGCGAGCGCGCGGGCATCGGGGTTGTTGGTGATCGCCTGCGCCGCGGCGACGTCGGCATAGGGATGTTCGAACAGCCCGGACCGGAACTTCATGTCGAGCACGTGCCGCACCGCGTCGTCGACCGCGGCTTGCGAAACCTTGCCCGCGCGCACCTGGTCGACCAGGGTCGAATAGGAAAGCCCGTCGGGCAGGTCCATGTCGACGCCGGCTGCAAGCGCGCGCCGCGCCGCTTCCTCCAGGTCGCCGGCGACGTGGTGGATGTCCTTGAGTTGGTCGATCGCCGAATAGTCGCTGGTGATCGCGCCCTCGAATCCCCATTCGCCGCGCAGTACATCGTGCAGAAGCCAGCGATTGGCGTGCGAGGGAACGCCGTCGATCTCGTTGTACGACGGCATCACCGCGGCGACGCCGGTGCGGCGGATCACCTCCTCGAAGGGCGGAAAGAAATTCTCGCGAAGCTCGCGCTCGGAAACCGGCGCCGGGCCGACATTGGTGCCGCTCTCGGGCTGGCCGTGGCCGGTGAGATGCTTGAGCGTCGCGAAGACGTGCCCCGGCTTGAGCACGCGCGCACGCCCCGGTCCTTGCAGCCCCTCGACCGCGGCGACCCCCATCTCGCCCGCCAGATACGGGTCCTCGCCGAACGTCTCCTCAATCCGCCCCCAGCGCGGATCGCGCGCAATATCGACCACGGGCGACAGCGCCTGCGTCACCCCGCGCGCCCGTATCTCGCGCGCGGTGACGACGTTGGTGCGCCGCACGAGGTCCGAGTCCCACGACGAGGCGAGCGCGATCGGCACCGGAAAGCTCGTCGCGCCCAATGCTGCATAGCCGTGCAGCCCTTCCTCGTGAAACAGGATCGGAATGCCAAGCCGCGTCTTCTCGATCGCCCAATGCTGCATCGCGTTGACCAGCCGAATCGTCCCGGCGACGTCGCGCCCCGGCAGCTTGCGCGGGGAAATCGGCCCGTGCGCATCCGAAGGCCGTGCTACCCCGCCGATCCCGTTCGGATAGACCTGGGCCATCTTCGCCGGATCGAAGCGGTCGTTCGCGTCGAAAACCTTGGTCTTTCCGGTCCAGACGACCTCGAGCTGCGCAACCTTCTCTTCGAGCGTCATCCGCCCGAGCAGGTCCTCGACGCGATCCGCGACGGGGGCGGAGGCTTGCTTGTAGAGCGGCTGTGCAGCGGCCTGCGCGGCGACCGGCGACGGGACAGGAGCGGGCGCCGCCGAGATCAGCGCGAGCCCCGAAACAGCGCACAGGATTGCGCGAGCCCTCATGCGATTCCTCCCCTTTCCGGCAGTGCGCCGCGCCGCCGCATGCCGCTTCTTTGCTGATAGCGCTACCATGCTATAGGGGGATGTCAATGGCGAAGGGGAGAGCAATGGGCTGGATGACGGGGCTGCTGCTGGTATTGACGGCAATGGCGGTATCGGCGCCGGCGGCGCATGCGGAAGACGGCTACGATCTCTGGCTGCGCTACCACCTGCTCGATCCCGCGCCGCGCGACACGGTGACAGCGCATGCGACCGCGATTCTCGCGCCAGCCGATCCGTCCCCCAGCCTCGCCGCCGCGCTCGACGAGCTCAATCGGGGCCTCGGCGGTCTGCTCGGCGCACCCGCGCCGCGAACCGCCGCGCCGCGACCCGGTGCGCTCGTGATCGGCACGCCCACCGAGCTGCCGCCGCTCGCCGCGCTTGGCCTTCCGCTCGAATCGCTCGGGAGCGAAGGCTATCTGATCCGCAGCGCGACCTTCCATGGTGCACCGGTGACGCTCGTCACCGCCAACACCGATGCAGGGCTCCTCTACGGCGCCTTCGCCTGGCTCCGGCTCGCGCAGACCGGCGCCCCGCTCGACCGTCTCGACATCGCCTCGGCGCCTAAGATCAAGCTGCGGATGCTCGATCATTGGGACGATCTCGATCGCACGGTCGAGCGCGGCTATGCCGGGCAATCGATCTGGAATTGGTGGAAGCTCCCCGATTGGCGCGATCCGCGCTACGTCGATTATGCGCGCGCCAGCGCCTCGATCGGGATCAATGGCGCGGTGCTCAACAACGTCAATGCGAGTGCCGACAGCCTCACCGCGCGCTACATCGGCAAGACGGCTGCGCTCGCCGACGTCTTCCGCCGCTATGGTATTCGCGTCTATCTCTCGGCGCGCTTCTCCGCTCCGATCGAGATCGGCGGGCTGAAGACCGCGGACCCGCTCGCCCCCGAGGTGCGCGCCTGGTGGAAGGCCAAGGCGGACGAAATCTACGCGGCGATCCCCGATTTCGGCGGCTTCCTCGTCAAGGCGAACTCCGAAGGCCAGCCCGGCCCGCAGGACTATCACCGGACCCATGCCGAGGGCGCCAACATGCTTGCGGCTGCGCTTCGCCCCCATCGCGGCGTCGTGCTGTGGCGCGCCTTCGTTTATTCGGCCGGCAACGACGAGGACCGCGCCAGGCAGGCGTATGACGAGTTCAAGCCGCTCGACGGGAAGTTCGCCGAGAACGTCATCCTCCAGGTCAAGAACGGCCCCATCGACTTCCAGCCGCGCGAGCCCTTCTCGC
>CAMLGC010000126.1 GCA_946479505.1 uncultured Sphingomonadaceae bacterium | reverse complement strand
CGGTCGGCCTCAACGGCAAGACCAGCGGCATCATCCCGTTCGTGCGGGTGATGGATTCGCTGACGCTCGCCATTTCGCAGGGTAGCCTGCGCCGCGGCTCGGCCGCCTGCTATCTCGACATCTCGCACCCCGAGATCGAGGAGTTCCTCGAAATCCGCAAACCGAGCGGTGACTTCAACCGCAAGGCATTGAACCTCCACCACGGCGTGCTCATCCCCGACGCCTTCATGGAATGCGTGCGCGCGGGGGGCGAGTGGACGCTGGTGAGCCCCAAGGACGGCTCCGAGCGGGCCAAGGTTGACGCCCGCGCGCTGTTCCAGAAGCTCGTCGAGACGCGCCTCGCGACCGGCGAGCCGTACATCGTCTTCGCCGACCATGTGAACGACAACATGCCCCGGCATCACCGTGAGCTGGGCCTCAAGGTCTCGACCTCGAACCTGTGCAGCGAGATCACCTTGCCGACCGGCAAGGACCATCTCGGCAACGATCGCACCGCGGTGTGCTGCCTCTCCTCGCTCAACCTCGAGACCTGGGATCAGTGGAAGGACGAGAAGGGCTTTGTCGAGGACGTGATGCGCTTCCTCGACAATGTCCTCCAGGACTATATCGAGCGTGCCGAGCCCGGCATGGCGCGCGCTGCCTATTCCGCCGCGCGCGAACGCTCGGTCGGCCTCGGCGTGATGGGGTTCCACTCGTTCCTCCAGGCGCGCGGACTGCCGTTCGAAGGGGCGATGGCGAAGAGCTGGAACCTCAAGATCTTCAAGCACGTCCGCGGCCAGGTCGACGAGGCGTCGATGCAGCTCGCGGTCGAGCGCGGCCCGTGCCCCGACGCGGCCGAGCAGGGCGTGATGGAGCGCTTCAGTTGCAAGATGGCGATCGCGCCCACCGCCTCGATCAGCATCATCTGCGGCGGCACCAGCGCGTGCATCGAGCCGATCCCCGCCAACATCTACACGCACAAGACGCTATCGGGCTCGTGGTCGATCAAGAACCCGTATCTCGAAAAGCTTCTGATCGAGAAGGCCAAGAACACCGACGCGGTGTGGAACTCGATCCTCGAGCGCGGCGGCTCGGTCCAGCACCTCGATTTCCTCTCGCCCGAGGAAAAGGACTGCTACAAGACCAGTTTCGAGATCGACCAGCGCTGGATCCTCGAACTCGCCGGCGATCGCACGCCGTTCATCGACCAGGCGCAGTCGCTCAACCTCTTCATCCCCGCCGATGTCGAGAAATGGGACCTCCTGATGCTCCACTTTCGCGCGTGGGAATTGGGCATCAAGTCACTCTATTACCTGCGTTCGAAGTCGGTCCAGCGCGCCGGCTTCGCGGGCGGCGTGGAGGCTGACAACACGCCCGAGCTCGCCAAATTCGAGCTCGAGACGACCGATTACGACGAATGCCTGGCGTGTCAGTGAGGTGGGGCTAACCTGTCCTTATCCTCCGACGCCGCTGCGCGGCGCGGGCCCCTCCCTCTCCTCTCAGGAGAGGGAAGGAGCGGCGAAGCCGCGGAAGGGTGAGGACAGAAACAAGGCCGATTCCACCGCTACACCTCTGTCCTCACCCTTCCGCCGCCTATCGGCGGCTCCCTCCCTCTCCCAAAGGAAGAGGGAGCTATGACCTCACTCCGCCTGTTCGAACATGTCCTGCGCGTTCTGCGCGGTGGCGGAAAGGCGCACCGTATCGCCCTCCACCTCGGCGACGAGGCCGGCGGGGATGTAGTGGTGCTTCGCCCCTTCGCCGTCGGGCCCCTGCGGGCTGTCGTCCTTGGTGAGCTTGATGCGGTCGCCCTCGACGTCGTCGACGGTGCCGAGATGCACTCCGTCGGCGCCGATCACGTTCATGTGCTCCTTGATGCCGCTGGTATCGGCCATGCTGGTTCTCCTTTGCTTGGTTCGCGAATGGAACGAGCGGCTCGCCGATTGGATGCATCGTACGCCCGGAGCATGGCCGCATGATCGCGCTCGCCATCCTCGCTGTCGCGGTTGCGATCGCCGCGTTGGTCGCGTGGCGGATGACGCGCGGCGACGCGCCCGCGCCGCGTCTCGTCGCCATCCTCGTCACCGCGATCGTGGTGCTCGCCGGCCTCGGCGCGATCTTCACCGCAAGGAGCCACTGATGCGCCGCGCGCTTCTAGGCCTCTCCCTCGTCGCCAGCCTTGCCGCCTGCGCCCGGCAGGTATCGAGCGCGGTTGAGCATGGCGCCGGCACCCCCGGCTTCCTGCTCGGCCTGTGGCACGGCTTCATCTTCCCGGCCGCCTGGATCCTGTCGCTGTTCATGCCCGACGTCGCAATTTACGCAGTCCCCAACACCGGCGGCTGGTACGATTTCGGCTATTTCGTCGGCATCGTCTTCCTCGGCGTCGGCGCACGCGGCACCCGCACGGTTTATCGGAGGCGGGGCTAGATGCTGCTCGCCGCCGCGCTCCTCTTCATCCTCTCGCTGATCGCCGTCGGCGCCGTCGTCTGGCAGAAGCAGGCGACCGGCAGCCGCGAGCCGCAGGGCGGCATCGCCGTCACCGCCGCGCTCGCGATGGTTGTCGCGGTCGGCGTGATGCTCTCTTTGTGGTGGCGCCAATGACGCCGCGCGTGCCGATCATCGCCCACATCGCTATATCTCGTTCGATCCAGGAGTAAGCCCCATGTCCCTCACCGAAGCCCGCAAGCAGTACAAGCCCTTCGAATACCCCTGGGCGTACGATTTCTGGAAGCGCCAGCAGCAGATCCACTGGATGCCCGAAGAGGTGCCGCTGGGCGAGGATTGCCGCGACTGGGCGCAGAAGCTCACCCCGCACGAGCGCAACCTGCTCACGCAGATCTTCCGCTTCTTCACCCAGGCCGACATCGAGGTTCAGGATTGCTACCACGAGAAATACGGCCGCGTGTTCAAGCCGACCGAGATCAAGATGATGCTCGCCGCCTTCTCCAACATGGAGACGGTGCACATCGCCGCGTACAGCCACCTGCTCGATACGATCGGCATGCCCGAGAGCGAATACGGCGCCTTCCTCGATTATGCCGAGATGAAGGACAAGCACGATTATCTGCAGAAGTTCGGCGTCGACAGCGATGAGGATATCGCCAAGACGCTCGCGATGTTCGGCGGCTTCACCGAGGGGCTGCAGCTGTTCGCCAGCTTCGCGATGCTGATGAACTTCCCGCGCTTCAACAAGATGAAGGGCATGGGCCAGATCATCTCGTGGAGCGTGCGCGACGAGAGCCTGCACTGCGAAGGCATCATCAAGCTGTTCCACGCCTTCTGCAAGGAACGCGATTGCCTGACCAAGG
>CAMLGC010000125.1 GCA_946479505.1 uncultured Sphingomonadaceae bacterium | reverse complement strand
CGCCCACCCCCTACATCAACCCTCTTCCCCACCCCGCCCCTCTTCCGATCTGCTGCCCTCGTTACACCCCCCCCTCCCCGGGGTGGGGGACCGCTCGCGCCGCGCGCGGTGGAGGGGTGTCACGCGATCGAGAGGGGCGACACCCCTCCGTCGCGCTGGCGCGCGCCACCTCCCCTTGCAGGGGAGGATTGAGCGATGCTCCAGGGAATTGGCGATACCGCCCATCGAGCCAAAACGCTGCGCCGGACGATGTCGCCGCCCGAAATCGTCTTGTGGTTGGCGTTGAAGGAGCGGCCCGCCGGGCTCAAGTTCCGCAAGCAGCACCCGTCCGGGCCTTATGTCGCCGACTTTTATTGTCATGCGGCGGGGCTGATCATCGAGATCGATGGCAGCGCGCATGATTTCGGCGATCGACCTGCGCGAGACGGGCGGCGCGATGCGTGGTTCCGGATGCGCGGACTCGCCGTGATGCGCATTGCCGCCGCGGACGTCAGTCGCGATCTCGATGCCGTGGTGCGCGGAATCGTCAACCTCGCTGCAACGCGTCTCGCGGATCAGGAGTAAGGCCATGGACTTCATCTCGATCCTGTCGATCTTCGTGCTGGCGTGCTTCGTCGGCTATTTCGTCGTCTGGTCGGTGACCCCGGCGCTGCACACGCCGCTGATGTCGGTCACCAACGCGATCTCCTCGGTCATCATCGTCGGCGCGCTGATCGCTGCCGCCGCCGCCGGATCGTCGTCGTCGAAATGGCTCGGGCTGGTCGCGGTGGCGCTCGCGAGCGTCAACATCTTCGGCGGCTTCGCCGTCACCGCGCGGATGCTGGCGATGTACAAGAAGAGGGAGCGGTGATGGCCAACGCAAATCCTCCCCTGCAAGGGGAGGGGGGCCGCGCGCGAAGCGCGTGGTGGAGGGGTGTCCCCGCTGATGGTTACACCCCTCCGTCAGCACTTCGTGCTGCCACCTCCCCTTACAGGGGAGGATTTTGAGGATGAGCGAAGCCGCTGCCATTAACTCCTGGGTCGCCCTGGCCTATCTGGTCGCGGGCGTGTGCTTCATCCTCGCGCTACGCGGCCTGTCGAGCCCCGTGAGCAGTCGCCGTGGCAACCGGCTCGGCATGATCGGAATGCTGATCGCCGTCGTCACGACGCTGATTAGTCATTACCGGCCGACGCAGATTTGTTTCACGGCTCCGCCCAACGATCCCAGCTATTACGATCATTGCGCCGTAGCCGGGAACGAGATCAATTTGCTGATGATCGCCGTCGCCATCGCCATCGGCGGCGGAATCGGGCTCGTCATCGCGCGCCGCATCGCGATGACGGCGATGCCGCAGCTCGTCGCGGCGTTCCACAGCCTCGTCGGCCTGGCGGCGGTGCTCGTCGGCTGCGCGGCCTATCTCAACCCGAGCGCGTTCGGCATCGCCGATCTCGTCACCCCGATGATCGGCGCGCCCTTCATGGCGATCCACCCGGTCAGCCGGATCGAGCTGGGGCTCGGCGTCGCGATCGGCGCGATCACCTTCTCCGGCTCGGTGATCGCCTTTGCCAAGCTCAACGGCACCATGTCGGGCAAGCCGATCCTGCTCCCCGGCCGCCATGTGCTCAACCTCGGCGTGCTCGCCGCGATCGTGCTGCTCGTCGCCTATTTCACGCAGGACCAGGGCCCTTACGTGTTCTGGACGATCACGATCCTCTCCTTCGCGATCGGCTTTCTGCTCATCATCCCCATCGGCGGCGCGGACATGCCGGTGGTGGTGTCGATGCTCAACTCCTATTCGGGCTGGGCCGCCGCGGCGATGGGGTTCACGCTCCACAACACCGCGATGATCGTCACCGGCGCGCTGGTGGGCTCGTCGGGCGCGATCCTGAGCTACATCATGTGCCGGGCGATGAACCGGAGCTTCCTCAGCGTGATCGCGGGCGGCTTCGGCGCGGTGGCGGATACCGGCGGCGGCGAAAAAATCGACCGCCCGTGGAAGCGCGGCTCGGCCGAGGACGCGGCGTTCCTGATGAAGCAGGCCGAGCAGGTCATCATCGTCCCCGGCTACGGCATGGCGGTCGCACAGGCGCAGCATGCGGTCAGGGAGATGGCCGACAAGCTCAAAGAAGAGGGCGTGCGCGTCAAATACGCGATCCACCCCGTCGCGGGCCGAATGCCGGGGCACATGAACGTGCTGCTCGCCGAGGCCAACGTCCCCTATGACGAGGTGTTCGAATTGGAGGACATCAATTCGGAGTTCGCGCAAACTGACGTCGCTTTCGTGATCGGCGCCAACGACGTCACCAATCCCGCCGCCAAGACCGACAAGTCCTCGCCGATCTACGGCATGCCCGTGCTCGACGTCGAGAAGGCCAAGACCGTGTTGTTCTCCAAGCGCTCGATGGGCGGCGTCGGCTATGCGGGCGTCGACAACGACGTCTTCTACCGCGACAACACGATGATGCTCCTTTCGGATGCCAAGAAGATGGTCGAAGAGATCGTCAAGGCGCTCGACTGACCCGCATCATGGCCGATTTCGAGCATCAAATCGACATGCGCTGCACCCCGCGCGCGCTCGTCATCGCCGCCGACGAGACGGCCGCAGGCCCGGCGCGCGATGGGCTGGAGGCGGCGGGCGCACGCATTCTCGCCATGCTCGATCCGGCCGCGGCGACGGAGGGGCTGGGCGACCGCGTGACGCCCGACCTCGTCCTCGTCGAGGCCGAGGCGTTCGACGATATCACGCTCGATGCGCTGCTGCCGGCGATTCGGGCGCTGGCCGGGCGCGGAGTTCATGTGATCGCGGCGATCGCATCGGCCCAGATCGATGTCGTCTCACGCTATCTGCTCGGGGGCGGCGCTCAGATCCTCTGCGCGCCCGATGTCGCGCAGCGGACCCTCGCGGTGATGCTCGCGCGCTCGGCGGGGCCGACGGGCGTGCGGGAGAATGGTCGCGACGGCGAGCGACTGCGGCATCTCAACGACGAGATCGCGCGTATCGCCGAGACGTTGGCCCGGCTCGCGAAGGGCGGGGCAGCGCGGCCGGAGGGCCTCGTGAGCGACCGCCGACCGGGCTATCGCGCCTCGGAGGTGGCGCCCGGCGCCACCGTCGAGGCGAAGGACGTGCGCGACGCGATTCACTCGCGGCGGATGCGCGACGATTTTGTCGCTCCGGGTCTGTTCGAGGACCCGGCGTGGGACATGCTGCTCGATCTCTTCGCCGCGCATCTCGAAGGCGGCCGGGTCTCGGTATCGAGCCTGTGCATCGCCGCCGCGGTCGCGCCGACCACCGCCTTGCGCTGGATCGGGCGCCTGGCCGAGGCCGGATTGTTCGAGCGCACGCCCGATCCCGACGACCGGCGCCGCGCCTTCATCGGGCTGAGCGATGGCGCGCGCGCCGCGATGTGCGACTATTGCACCGCCGCCAAACGCCAAGGCCTGCCGATCGCCTGAGTTCCGGACCTTCGGGCTTGCGCGCCTGCCGCGGCTTTGGCAGGGCGGCGGCGAGGGCGATTAGCTCAGTTGGTAGAGCGCCTCGTTTACACCGAGGATGTCGGCGGTTCGAG
>CAMLGC010000124.1 GCA_946479505.1 uncultured Sphingomonadaceae bacterium | reverse complement strand
TTCTGTAACAGTTCCAGCGCTTAACTGAACGTCATAGACTCGAGTCTGGCCTACAGATAATTGCACGTTCTCGTTAATCACTTTTTTGAATCCCTGGGCGTCGATCTCGACTTTATAAACTCCCCCGTGATCGCGCGGTCGTCGAACAGGCCGAAGGCGAGCGTCGAGGCGTACATCGCGACGGCGCGGTCGCGGTCCATCGTGCTCGCCCATTTGCGCATGTCGAAGGCGGCGTTCTGGAGCGCCATCAGCGCCTGGGCGGCGACGAGCGGATCGATCGTGCGGATCGAGCCGCCTGCGATTCCGTCGGCAATCGTGCCGGCATAGCGACGCGCGATCCGGTTCGATCGCTCGACCATCGCCTGGCGCACCCGCGGCGGCAGGCCGTGGAGCGCGGTGCTGCGCAGGAGCGGGCCGCGTTCGGAGAATTGGACGTCGAGCAGGGTCGCGATGATGCTCGAGAGGCGGTGCCAGTACGAGCCGCCGCGCTCGTCGGCGCGGGCCTGCGCATCGGCGATCGTGTCGAAGCTGCGCTTGTAGCAGGCGATGACAAGATCGTCCTTGGCATCGAGATGGTGGTAGAAGCTGCCCTTGGTGACGTTCAATTCGCTCGCGATCCGCTGGACCGACGCGCCGCGATAGCCGAGCTCGTTGATGAGGCGGGTGGCGGCGCGCAGGAACTGCTCGCGGCCGGGCTCGGCCTCGTCATGGTCGAGGTCGATCAGGGCAGGCGCCCATTGCTCGCCGGGCGCGGCGATGCCGTGGGCTAACACATCCATCAGCCGCTCCTCGACGCGGCCATATTGGTCGGGCTCATAGCGGACCAGCCAGACGGGGAGCCAGAAGGTGTTCTCGAGCAGCACGTGGGCGCGCGCGCCGTAGAGGTCGTGACGCGCCTTGTCGGAATCGTCGCCCCAGAGCGCGCGGGTCTTGCGGAAGACCTCACGCCAGCCGGCAAGGAGCGGCGAGCGATACGGCTCCTCCATCGCACGCAGATCGGAGAGCACGGCGAGCGCGGTCTCCTCGCCGCGTTCGATCCGGGCGAAACGCTCCATGTTGAGCGCGAGGAACCTGGCGACGCGGGCTTCCGGCGTCGGCTCGGCGAGCGCCGCATCGAGCATCGTCTTCAACGTGTCGAGCGTGTGCTCGAAGCACGCGGCGGCGAGATCGTCCTTGCGCTTGAAATAATAGGTCACGCTGGTGGTGTTGAGACCGACGCGGCGTGCGACATCGGCGAAGGTCATGCCCTTCGCGCTCTGCTCGTTGATCGCCTCGGCAGCGGCGGCGAGGATCGCGTCGCGCTTCGCCCGGAAGCGCTTGGTCCCGCCCTCGGCGTCGTCGGTCGCGGTTGCCATCCCCTGCATCCAGCCTGATTATCACCTTCTTTTCGAAGAACCAGTCGTTTTTGTCGTTCGCGTGCAGCAGCACGCGGGGCGCTTTACCGAATATCGGGTATGGTCTAGACCGTTCGGAACGGGATTCTCGGGAGCCGCGGCCATGGATTTCACGCTGACCGATCGCGAGACCTATTGGCGCGACCGGGTGAGGGACTTCATCGATCGCGAAATCCGCCCGCGGCAACGCGAGTATGACGCGCAAGCCCACGAAGGCGAGCGCTGGAAGGTGATCCCGGTCATCGAGGAGGTCAAGAAGAAGGCCAAGGCGGCGGGGCTGTGGAACTTCTTCATGCCGCCGCGCGCAGGCCGCGCGCATGTCGACGAGAGCTTCGCGTTCGAGGGCGAGCAGCTCACCAATCTCGAATATGCGTTATGCGCCGAGGAGATGGGCAAGGTCGGCTGGGCGAGCGAGTGCTTCAACTGCTCGGCACCCGATACCGGCAACATGGAAGTGCTTTATCGGTACGGTACGCGCGAGCAGAAGGAGCGGTGGCTGCGGCCGCTGATGAACGGCGACATCCGCTCGGCCTTCCTGATGACCGAGCCGGCGGTGGCGAGCTCGGATGCGACCAACATCCAGACGAGCATGGTGCGCGATGGCGATGAGTATGTCGTCAATGGTCGGAAGTGGTGGTCTTCGGGTGTCGGCGATCCGCGCTGCAAGGTCGCGATCCTGATGGGGAAGACCGACCCCGAGGCGAGCCGGCATACGCAGCAATCGATGATGATCCTCGACATGGACTCGGCCGGCGTGACGATCGAGCGGATGCTGTCGGTCTATGGCTATGACCATGCGCCGCACGGGCATGGCGAGGTGGTGTTGGAGGACGTGCGGGTGCCGGCGGAAAATATCCTGCTCGGCGAGGGGCGCGGGTTCGAGATTGCGCAGGGGCGGCTTGGGCCGGGGCGCATCCACCATTGCATGCGCACGATCGGCGTCGCCGAAACCGCGATCGAGGCGATGGCGAAGCGGCTGCTGACGCGGGTCGCGTTCGGTAAGCGGATCGCCGATCATTCGATCTGGGAGCAGCGGATCGCGCAGGCGCGGATCGATATCGAGAGCACGCGGCTGCTGTGCCTCAAGGCTGCCGACATGATGGACAAGGCGGGCAACAAGGCGGCGAGCCAGGAGATCGCGATGATAAAGGTCGCCGCGCCGATGATGGCGCTGCAAATTCTCGACGACGCGATCCAGGCGCATGGCGGGGGCGGGGTGAGCCAGGATTTCGGGCTCGCGCACGCCTGGGCGGCGATGCGGACATTGCGCTTCGCCGATGGGCCCGACGAGGTGCACAACCGGGCGATCGCGCGACACGAGTTTGGGAAGTACGCGGAGCTGCCCGAGGTGGCGGCAGCGAAGGAACGGGTGCGGCGGTAAATTGTCGCCCCAGCGGAAGCTGGGGTCTTGCGCCGCAAGCGCGCGTTCACTTCAGGGAGACCCCAGCTTCCGCTGGGGTGACGAATAGATGAAAGCAGCCGTCCTTTTCGAGCCCAAGACGCCGCTCTCGATCGAGGAGGTGTCGGTCGCCAAACCCGCCCCGCACGAGGTGCTGATCCGCACCGCGGCGGTCGGCGTGTGCCGATCGGATCTGCATTTCGTCGACGGCGCGTATCCGCATCCGCTGCCCACCATTCCCGGGCACGAGGCGGCCGGGGTGGTCGAGGCGGTGGGGAGCGAGGTGGCGACGGTGAAACCGGGCGACCATGTCGTCACCTGTCTGTCGGCGTTCTGCGGGCATTGCGAGTTCTGCGTGACCGGCCGCATGTCGCTGTGCATCGCGCCCGACACCAAACGCTCCAGGGATGCGCCGCCGCGGCTCAGCATGAATGGCGACGTGGTGCATCAGATGCTCAATCTCTCGGCCTATGCCGAGCTGATGCTCGTCCACGAGCACGCCTGCGTCGCGATCGATCGCGACATGCCGCTCGACCGCGCCGCGATCATCGGCTGTGCGGTGACGACGGGCGCGGGCGCGGTGTTCAACGCGACCGACGTGACGCCGGGCGAGAGCGTGTGCGTGGTGGGCTGCGGCGGCGTGGGGCTCGCGGCGATCAACGCGGCGAAGATCGCGGGCGCGGGGCGGATCGTGGCGGTCGATCCGGTGGCGGAGAAGCGGGCGCTCGCCGAAAAGCTCGGCGCGACGCATTCGGTCGATGCGCTGTCGGAGACGGCGGCCGATGAGGTGGTCGAGATCACGCGCGGCGGGGTGCATCATGCGATCGAGGCGGTGGGGCGGCCGCAATCGGCGGCGACCGCGGTCAAGGTGCTGCGGCGCGGCGG
>CAMLGC010000123.1 GCA_946479505.1 uncultured Sphingomonadaceae bacterium | reverse complement strand
TGATCTATTGCCCGGACGAATATCTCGGCGCGATCCTCAAGCTCTGCCAGGACCGTCGCGGTATTCAGAAGAACCTCACCTATGTCGGCGGCCGCGCACAGGTGACGTACGAATTGCCCTTGAACGAGGTCGTGTTCGATTTCTACGACCGGCTGAAGTCGATCAGCCGCGGCTATGCGAGCTTCGATTACCATCAGATCGGCTACCGAGAGGGCGATCTCGTCAAGATGTCGATCCTCGTCAATGCCGAGCCGGTGGATGCGCTCAGCATGATCGTTCACCGCTCGACCGCCGAAAGCCGGGGCAGGGGGATGTGCGAGCGCCTCAAGGACCTGATCCCGCGCCATCTGTTCAAGATCCCGATCCAGGCGGCGATCGGCGGCAAGGTGATCGCGCGCGAGACGATTGCGGCGCTGCGCAAGGACGTCACCGCCAAATGCTACGGCGGCGACATCACCCGCAAACGCAAGCTCCTCGAGAAGCAGAAAGAGGGCAAAAAGCGCATGCGCGAATACGGCAGCGTGTCGATCCCGCAGGAGGCGTTCATCGCCGCGCTCAAGATGGGCGACGACGGCTGACGGAACCCGCGGCGGTCGCGACGGGTTCTGAACGAACCAATCAAGGGGAGAGACCGAAATGCGGATCATGATGACGACAGGCGCGGCGGCGCTCGCTCTGGCGCTGGCGGGGTGCTCGGGCGGAACCGACGCGACCGACGACGCGGCGATGAACGACATGGCCACCGACATCATGGCCAACGACATGGCGACCAACGCGATGGCGACGGGCAACATGATGACCGCCGGCGGTACCGCGATCGCGATGCTCAAGACCGCCGACGGCACCGATGCCGGCACCGCCACCGTCACCCAGGCCGATGGCGGGCTCCAGGTGACGGTCGATGCGAAAAGCTGGCCCAAAGGAACGCACGGCGTCCATATCCATATGACCGGCCAGTGCGACGGCCCGACCTTCGAAAGCGCGGGCGGCCATTGGAATCCGACCGACGCGCACCACGGGATCAACAATCCCGAAATGCCCAAGCCGCATTACGGCGATCTTCCCAACATGGAGATCGGCGCGGACGGGACCGGCACGCTCACCGCGATGATCGACGGTGCGACCATGGCAGGCCTGATGGACGCCGACGGCTCGGCCTTCGTCGTCCATGCCAAGGCGGACGACCTCAAGAGCGATCCATCGGGCAATAGCGGCGACCGGATCGCCTGCGGCGTGTTCACCGCGCAATAGCCCCGCGCGCGGCGCGTTGACATCGCCGATGCCGCATGATCGGATGCGGCATGGTATCGCTAACCAGACGGGCAATGCTCGGCGGCATAGCCGCATCGGGCGTCGCGGCCACCGCGGCGCCCGTTTCGCCGAATTGGTCGAGCCTGCGCGCGACGTTCTCGGTTCCCGACTGGTTTCGCGACGCCAAGTTCGGCATCTGGGCGCACTGGAGCGCGCAATGCGTGCCCGAGGCGGGCGACTGGTACGGGCGGCTGATGTATGTCCAGGGCCACCCGATCTATGCGCACCACCTCGCGCATTACGGGCACCCGGCAGATACCGGCTTCCTCGAGATCGAGAACCGGTGGAAAGCCGAGGCTTGGCAGCCCGAGGCGTTGATCGACCTCTACAAGCGAGCGGGCGCCAGATATTTCATGGCGCTCGGCTGCCATCACGACAATCTCGACACGTTCGACAGTGCCCACCATGAATGGAACGCGACCCGCATCGGGCCGAAGCGCGATATCGTCGGGACGTGGCAGAAGGCGGCGCGGCGCGCCGGGCTGCGCTTCGGGATCAGCAATCACAGCTCGCATGCGTGGCACTGGTGGCAGACCGCCTATGGCTACGATGCCGAAGGTCCACGTGCGGGCGAGCGTTACGATGCGTTCACGCTGACCAAGGCAGACGGCGCCGGCACGTGGTGGGCGGGACTCGACCCGCAGCGTCTCTATTGCGGCGCCAGCTTCGCACCGCCCGACGGCATCGGCTCGATCGCCGCGATGAACGCGTGGCACGACGTGCATGACGGCCGCTGGATGGAATTCGTGCCGCCGCAGAACCCGGCGTTCGCCGCCAACTGGCTCGCGCGGCAAAAGGACATGGTCGAGAAATACCGGCCCGACATGGTCTATCTCGACGACACGGGCCTGCCCTTCGGCAGCTACGGGATCGAGGCGCTGGCGCATTATTACGCACAAGGGCGAAGGCCGGACGGTGCGCTCGACGTGGTGCTCACCGCGAAGAAGCTCACCGGCTATCAGCGCGGCGCCCTGGTCGAGGATGTCGAGCGCGGCTTTTCCGATCGGTTGCGGCCCGATCCGTGGCAGACCTGCACCTGCATCGGCGACTGGCACTACAACCGCGCGCGCTTCGAGCAGAAGAGCTATGTCCCGGCAGAGCAGGTGATCCAGCGGCTGTGCGACGTCGTGTCGAAGAACGGCAATCTGCTGCTTTCGATTCCGGTGCGCGGCGACGGTACGATCGATAGCGAGGAAGAGAAAATCGTCGCCGACATAACGCGCTGGATGGCGGTGAACGGCGAAGCGGCGATCTACGGATCGCGGCCGTGGCGCATCTTCGGCGAAGGTCCGACCGCGACCCCCATCGGTGCGCTGAACGAGGGCGACGCCAAGCCCTTCACCGCTCAGGACGTTCGCTTCACCACCAAGGGCGGTGCGCTCTACGCCATTTTTCTCGCCTGGCCGACCCAGGCGGTGACGATCGCTGCGCTCGGCACGCGCGCGCTGCCCAACGGCCGGATCGATCGGGTGAGCCTCGTCGGCGGCGGCCCGGTGCAGGTCGACCGGCGCGAGCGCGGGCTCACCCTCACGTTGCCGCCGTCAGAGGAAGGTGCTCTGGTTCCGATCGTCCGGATCAACGGAGCCGGTGTTCTCTAGAGAGGCGCGATCTCGCGCGCCGGCAAAGTCGGCCAATCGGCGACCTATCGCAGTCGGCGCGCGGCGAGAATCAGGACGAGTCCGAACACCGCGATGACCGCTCCATACGTCACCCAGGCCTGCTCGCCGATCATGAAGCTGTCCGCCGGCCAACGAACGATGCCACGACCCTGAAGCAGGAACAGCGCGCCGATCCCGGCCAGGACGAGGCCGACCGCGATCAGGATCGGCCTCGCGCGCATGGGTCAGCGTTTCCCGACGGGAACGTAATCGCGCTGCGCCGGGCCGGTGTAGAGCTGGCGCGGGCGGCCGATCTTCTGGTCGGGATCGGAGATCATCTCGTTCCACTGCGCCACCCAGCCGACCGTGCGCGCGAGCGCGAACAAGGCGGTGAACATCGAGGTCGGGAAACCGATCGCGGAGAGGACGATGCCCGAATAGAAGTCGACGTTCGGATAGAGCTTCTTCTCGATGAAATACGCGTCGTTGAGCGCGATATGCTCGAGCTCACGGGCGACATCGAAGACGGGATCGGAGACGCCGAGTTTCTTGAGCACCTCGTCGGCGGTCTTCTGCATCACCTTCGCGCGCGGGTCGTAGTTCTTATAGACGCGGTGGCCGAAGCCCATCAGGCGGAAGGGATCGTCCTTGTCCTTGGCGCGTGCGATATATTCCGGAATGCGATCGGGCGTGCCGATCTCGTGGAGCATGTTGAGCGCGGCCTCGTTGGCGCCGCCATGCGCCGGGCCCCACAGGCAGGCGATGCCCGCCGCGATGCA
>CAMLGC010000122.1 GCA_946479505.1 uncultured Sphingomonadaceae bacterium | reverse complement strand
GTCGGCCGCGCCAAGGACATGATCATCGTCAACGGCCGCAATCACTGGCCGCAGGACATCGAATGGGCGGTCGAGCAGCTTCCCGGCTTCAAGGCCGGCGACATTGCCGCGTTCGCAATCACCACGCCAGGCGGCGAGGAAACGCCCGCCGTGCTCGTCCAGTGCCGCACGTCGGACGATTCGGAGCGGCAGCGGCTGCGCGAGGAAATCCGCGAGCGCGTGCGGTCGGTCACCGGCATGAACTGCGTGATCGAGCTGGTCCCGCCGCGGACGCTGCCGCGCACCAGCTCGGGAAAGTTGAGCCGCACCAAGGCCCGCAATCTCTATCTCGCCGGCGAGATCAAGCCATACGCGATCGCTGCATGATGATGGGAGGCGGGCGCGGCAGGAAAGCCCGGCGCGCCCACGCCTTTTAGGCTCCATCGACAACGCGGGTTTATTTGATCGCGCGCCGGCGCCTCTAACCTTCCGCTAACCAGATGCGGGCTATTCAGCGCGTGTGAGCAGCCACACTTCAGAATTCGCGATGCCGCGGATCGACGCCCGCGCGTTGTTGGGCCTGTACGATCCTGAGGATTCGACCGATTGGGGGCCGATTCGGGCCGCCCAGCTCAATGCCGGCGCGCAACTCGCCTTGTTTCTGTTGGGGGTGAACGTGATCAGCGCAGCGCTGATCGCAATTCTCGCCGCCCCGCTCGTCCCCGGCTGGGCACTCGCTGCCTGGGGCGGATTGGTGACGGTGGTGAGCACGATCGTCGCCTTGCGGCGGTTGTCCTCGCGCTTCCGGGATGCGGCCACTGCCAGCGTCGCCGACGTGCGCGACACGTTGCTCGAAGGCATCGCTCTCGCCGCGGTCTGGTCGGTGGTCCCGCTCGCGATTGGGCCGCACGCGACTGCGGGCGCGGCACTCGGCTTGTGGGTCATCATCACGCTGTTGATGACGGCGTCCGCGGTCGCGCTGGCCGCGCTGCCGCTCGCGACGCTCGCGTTCCTCGGTTTTCTTGGCGGCACCGTCGTGGTCGTTCTGGCCTTGGTCGGCAGCCCGTTACTGGCGATGGGGGGAGCCCTTTTCACGAGCCTGCTCATGCTGGGTTGCTTCACGCGGGGCCGTGCGCTGATCGTGATCCGCGCGAATGAGCTCGCGCTCGCCGAGCGCGACGAGACGGTCCGGCTGCTCCTGCGCGACTTCGAGGAGAACGGCGCCGACTGGCTGTGGGAGATCGACGCCGCGCGCCGGGTGGTGCGTGCGAGCCCACGCTTCTGCCACGCCGTCGGGCTCGATCCGCTCAAGATCAACGGCATGTCGTTCCTTCAGGTGCTCGCCGGGCCGACCTGGGACACCGGCAATTTCTCCGCCGGGCTGCGCACGTTCACCGAAAAGCTCAAGCAGCGCGAGGCATTCCGCGATCTGCTGCTGCCCGTCGAGGTCGAAGGCGAGGAGCGCTGGTGGGAGATGACCGCGAGTCCGCGCTTCGACGAGGAGGGCCGATTCTGCGGCTTCCGCGGGGTCGGCTCGGACGTCACCGAGCAGCGGGCGTCGGCCGACCGGATCAACCGCATGGCGCGGTTCGATACGCTCACCGGCCTTCCCAACCGCCTCCACATCAACGAAACGCTCGCCAAGGCGATGGCCGAAGCCGATAAATGGGGCTCGCGCTGCGGCTTCATGATGATCGACCTCGACCGATTCAAGGCGGTCAACGACACGCTCGGCCACCCGATCGGCGACCGCCTGCTCCGCCGCGTGTCCGAGCGGCTCAGCCAGTTGATGAGCGACAACGAGATGTGCGGGCGCCTGGGCGGCGACGAGTTCGCGGTGGTCATGCGCGATGCCGGAGACACCAACAGCATCGAAAAGCTCGCGCTCGCGATCATCGAGACGCTGTCGCGCCCCTATGAGGTCGATCAGAATACGCTCTATATCGGCGCGTCGGTCGGCGTCGCGGTCGGCCCGCGCGACGGGCGCACCGCCGAGATGCTGATCCGCTCGGCCGATCTTGCGCTCTATCGCACCAAGGACGGCGGCGGCGCGGGCTTCCACCTCTACGAGCCCCAGCTCCATGTCCAGGCCGAGGAGCGCCGGGTGCTCGAAATGGCGCTGCGCAGCGCGCTCAAGAACGACGAGATGCACCTTCAGTACCAGCCCGTCGTCGATGCGGAGACCGGCTCGCTGACCGGCTTCGAAGCACTCCTGCGCTGGGTCAATCCAGAATTCGGCAACATTCCCCCCGACAAGTTCGTGCCTCTCGCCGAGGAAGCGCGGCTGATCGGGCCGATCGGCGAGTGGGTGCTGCGCACCGCCTGCGACGAGGCCGCGCACTGGCCGTCGGAGGTGCGCGTTGCGGTCAACGCCTCGGCCGAGCAGCTCTACAACCCGCAGTTCGTGACCACGGTCGCGCAGGCGCTGTCGCAGAGCGGCCTCTCGCCCGAGCGGCTCGAGATCGAGGTGACCGAAAGCGTGTTCCTCCACGAGGGCACGTGCGCGACCACCGTGCTCGAGCGCCTGCTCGATCTCGGCGTCCGCCTCAGCCTCGACGATTTCGGCACCGGCTATTCGTCGCTCGCCTATCTCTCGCGCACGCGCTTTTCGACGATCAAGATTGACCGCACCTTCGTCCAGGGCGCGTCGAAGGGGAAGAAGGAGGCGATCGCGATCATCCGCGCGGTGGTCGCGCTGGCGCAGAGCCTCGGCATGGCGACCACCGCGGAAGGGGTGGAGACCGCCGAGGAACACGAGCTGGTCCAGGAACTCGGCTGCACCAAGGTCCAGGGCTATTATTTCGGCCGGCCCCTCCCCGTCGAAGAGGCGCGCGAAATCGCCTGCCGCCGCTTCGGCGATTCGGCGACCGCCGCCGCCTAGCCGCGGCATCTTGCCGGCGTTCCAACATATGGGTAGAGGCGGCGGCGTAGGGGCGTAGCTCAGTTGGTTAGAGCGTCGGTCTCCAAAACCGAAGGCCCTCGGTTCGAATCCGAGCGCCCCTGCCATCACCCGCCTTGTCATCCACGGCCGCGAGCGCTATCTCGCGCGCTCTTCCGGACAATTTGAAAAGCAGATCCCACGTGGCGAAGACGACCCCGATCGAGTTCATCCGCCAGGTCCAGGCCGAGACCAAGAAGGTCGTGTGGCCCGACCGGCGCCAGACGGTGATGACCGCGGTGATGGTGATCATCATGACGACGCTGCTCGCGCTTTTCTTCCTGGCCACCGATTCGGTCTTCGACGCGATCGTCAAGGCGCTGCTTTCGCTCGCCGCCTGAGCTGACATTCGAGAGATAAGGACACGCACACCATGTCGCGCTGGTACATCATCCACGCCTATTCGGGCTTCGAGGGCAAGGTCCGCGACGCGATCATGGCCGAGGCCGAGCGCATGGGCCTTTCGCAGCTCGTCGAGCAGATCGAGGTGCCCACCGAGACGATCACCGAGGCGCGCCGCGGCAAGAAGGTGCAGGTCGAGCGCAAGTTCATGCCCGGCTACGTGCTCGCCAAACTGGCGATGAACGACGACGTCTATCACCTCGTCAAGAACACGCCCAAGGTAACGGGCTTCCTGGGATCGAGCGGCAAGCCGCAGCCGATCAGCGACAAGGAAGCCGCGCGGATGCTCAACTCGAAGGAGGAAGCCGCCGCCGCGCCCAAGCAGCAGATCAAGGTCGATTACGAGATCGGCGACGCGGTCAAGGTGCTCGAAGGCCCCTTCGCGAGCTTCAACGGCACCGTCGAGGAGCTCGATTTCGACAAGGCCAAGGTCAAGGTG
>CAMLGC010000121.1 GCA_946479505.1 uncultured Sphingomonadaceae bacterium | reverse complement strand
GCGTCGCCGGCGGCGCGCTCGATGCGCCAGTCGGCCATCAGCTCGGCGCCCATTTTGGCGTACAGGGTTTTCGCCGGCTCGTTCCAGTCGAGCACCGCCCATTCGAATCGGGCGCAGTCCCGGTCGAGTGCGATGCCGGCGAGGTGGCGAAGGAGTGCGGTGCCGACGCCGCACCCGCGCGCCTCGGGCGTGACGTACAGGTCTTCGAGATAGAGGCCCCTGCGGCCGCTCCAGGTCGAGAAATTGTGGAAGAAGAGCGCGAAGCCTTGCGGATGACCATCGCGCTCGGCGAGCACCGCCTCGGCCGCAGGATTCTCGCCGAACAGCGCATCGGCGAGCATCGGTTCGGTCGCCTCGACCGCGTCGGGTTCGCGCTCGAACGCGGCGAGCTCGCGCACGAAGCGCAGGATCGTCGACACGTCGCCGGGCGCCGCGGGGCGGATGATGAGCGTCATGGCAGCAGGGTCTCGGCTTCGGCGAAGGGATCGGGCTTGCGGCGGGCGGCGGCGATGCAGCCGCCGACGATCAGCGCCGCGCCCGCGATCGTCCAGAACGACACGAGCTCGCCGAACACGGTGTAACCGAAGAAGGTCGCCCAGAGGAACGAGGTGTATTCGGTCGGCGCGAGATAGCTCGCCGGCGCGCGAGCATAGGCCCACGAGAGAATGCCGAGCGATGCGGTGGCGAGGATCGCGGCGCCGGTGAGCGCGAACGTATGTCCGGTGGGAAAGGGCGTCGCGAGCCACGGGGACGCCAGCGCGAGGAGGACGGCGACGACGAGGCTCTGGAAGAAGACGATCTCGACCGGGTCGGCGGCGAGCGACTGCTGGCGCATCAGGATGATGTTCCACGCATAGCAGAAGGCGGAAACGAGAATCGCGATCGCGCCGATAAAGGCATCATGGCCGAGTTCGGCGCGCGACTGGCCGATGAGAATCACGCCGACTCCGAAGAAGGCGACGAGCGAAGCGGCGATCGCGGCGCGCGGGACCCGCTCGTGCAGCAACACCGCCGCGAGCACCAGCGCGAGGAGCGGCGCGATGTAGCTGAGAGCGATCGCTTGGGCCATCGGCACGCGCGCCAGGCCCCAGAAGAAGAGCAGCGCCATGACGGTGCCGACCGTGCCGCGGACGATGTGGAGCCGCATCGCTTCGGGCGTCGGGCGGCGCTGGCGCAGGACGAGCCAAACCCCGCCCGCGAGCACCGCCGCGATCGCGCTGCGCCAGAACATCGTGTTGTAGACGCCGATCGCAATCACCAGCCCCTTCATCACCGCGTCCATGCACGAGAAGGTGGCGATCCCGAACGCGCCGACCGCAAAAGCGCGCGCTGGGGAGACGGGGGCTCTCTCCGTCATGCCGAACGGGGTTCGACACCCACGGTCACTTCAACGCGCCAAAGTCTGGACTTGGCACAGCGGCGGACCCCGGAACACGTCCGGGGTGACGAAGGAGGCATAGGTGTTTTCTACCCGAGGCCGCGTTCGAGGAAGCGCTCGGCGACAGCGCAGTGCATCGCGATGCCGCGCGCCATCACATCTTCCTCGATCGTCATCTTCGTGTTGTGGAGCGGCGGATTGGTGAGATGATCGCTGCCCACGGGGGCGACGCCGACGAACGACATCGCGCCGGGCACCTTGCGCAGCACGTAGGAGAAGTCCTCCGCGCCCATCATCGGCGCGGGCATGACGTGCCAGCCGTGCTCGCCGCCCATATCTTCGGCGATCTCCCTCATCAGGTCGGTCGCGGCGGGGTCGTTCATGGTCACCGGGTAGCCGGCCTCGATGGTCGCCTCTCCAACGCAGCCATGCGCCGCGGAGACGTGTTCGACGATCCGTTCGAACGCTGCCTGCGCCTTCGCGCGGGTTTCCTCCGAGAGCGTGCGCAGCGTGCCCAGCAGGTTCGCCTCGCCCGGAATGATGTTGTGCGTCGAGCCGGCGGTGATCTTCGCGATCGTCAGCACCGCGGGATCGGCGACGGGCACCTGGCGCGCGATCCACGTCTGGAGCGCGGTGACGATCTCGCACGCGACGGGGATCGGGTCGATGCAATCGTGCGGCATCGCGGCGTGGCCGCCCTTGCCCTTGATCGTGGCTATGAGCGTGTCGGTGGAGGCGAGCAGCGGGCCGGGGCGGCTGACGAAGACGCCCGCGGGCGCGTTGGGGGTGATGTGGAGCGCGAAGGCGGCGTCGGGCGCGGGATCGTCGAGCAGGCCATCCTCGATCATGAACTTCGCGCCGTGATAGCCTTCCTCCCCGGGCTGGAACATGAACACGACCGAGCCCGCCAGCGTATCGCGCCGGGCGCACAGAGCCCGCGCGGCGCCGACGAGCATCGCGCTGTGCGAATCGTGGCCGCAGGCGTGCATCGCGCCGGGCACCCTGGAAGCGAAGGGGAGTCCCGTTTCCTCCTGCATCGGCAGCGCGTCCATGTCGCCGCGCAGCAGCACGGTACGGCCGTTGTCGCTGCGCCCGCGCAGGATCGCGATGAAACCGGTGGTCGAGGAGCCCTCGCGAATTTCGAGCGGCAGATCGGCGATGGCGGCCTTGAGCTTCTCGGTGGTGCGCGGGCAGTGCAGCCCGATCTCCGGATCGGCATGGATCGCGCGGCGCAGCTCGATGATGTCGGAAAGCTCGGCCTCGCCCGCCTCGCTCCAGTTGGTGATCTCGGCATCCATGCTCACGACTCCCGGGTTCGTTCGGCGCGAATGCTAGGCCGATCCACGGACTGACGCAAAGCGCTCAATCATCCGGGCCCCAGCGCCAGTGCCAGCCGCCGTCGGTCTTGCGCGCGGCGATGACGCAGAAACTGAGTGTCAGCGCCACGGCGATTACGATCCGCCACACGTCGTGCGGCATCAGCCGCATCTCGCCCATGAGCAGCGCCGCATAGCCGAGCGTCAGGACCCAGCCCTGCCACGTCACCGGTGTCGCGCCGTAACCCGAACAGCTTTGGCGCGAACCAATAGCCTTCGCGCACGCGATACCAGTTCCGGAGCCTGCTCCACATCATCGATTCTCCTTTTTGGGCGGTCGCCCCCGCCTCGGACTGATCGGATCCGCGAGCTTGATGCCACGCCGCGCGAGCGCCTCGCGCAGCAGGCACTCGACCTGGGCGTTGATGCTTCGCAAATCGGCCGCCGCGGCGCGCTCGATCGCTGCGTGGAGCGCGGGATCGAGGCGCAAGGGAAAGGCCTTTTTCGGAGGCGCCGCCATCAGTCTGTTACTGATAGAGCGTGCCGGTGTTGACGACCGGCTGCGCGTCGCGATCGCCACACAACACCACCATCAGGTTCGACACCATCGAGGCGCGGCGTTCGTCGTCGAGCTCGACCACGTCCTTTTCGGACAATTGCGCGAGCGCCATTTCGACCATACCGACCGCCCCCTCGACCAAGGTCGTTCGTGCCGCAACCACCGCCTGCGCCTGCTGGCGCCGGAGCATCGCATTGGCGATCTCGGGCGCGTAGGCCAAGTGCGTGAAACCACATTCGTCGACGGTAATGCCGGCGACCTCGAGGCGCTCGATCAGCTCGGCCCGCAGTTCGCCGCCGATCTGATCGTGATTGGCGCGAAGCGTGACCTCCTGATGTTCGAAATCGTCATAGGGATAGCGCGAGCCGATCGTACGCACCGCCGCCTCGATCTGGACGATCACGAACGCCTTGTAGTCGTCGACGTCGAACAGCGCCTGCGCGGTATCGGTGACTCGCCACACGACCTGCGCGGCCATTTCGATCGGGTTGCCGCGCAGATCGTTGACCTTGATCTTTTCCGAAATGATGTTGTTCGCGCGCACCGACAGCTTCTTCCGCATCATCCACGGCAGCACCCAGCGCAGGCC
>CAMLGC010000120.1 GCA_946479505.1 uncultured Sphingomonadaceae bacterium | reverse complement strand
AAGGCTATCAATATACGATCGAACATTTCGGGCGCTTCACCAAGGTCGCGCCACCCGGCTTCAATTTCTATCCCGCCTTTTTCTATCGTGTCGGCCGCAAGGTGAACATGATGGAACAGGTGCTTGATATTCCGGGCCAGGAGATCATCACCAAGGACAACGCGATGGTCGCGGTCGACGGGGTGGTGTTCTTCCAGGTGCTCGACGCGGCCAAGGCGGCCTATGAGGTTTCCGACCTGTTCGTCGGCATCATGCAGCTTTCGACCACCAACTTGCGGACGGTGATGGGATCGATGGACCTCGACGAGACCCTCTCCAAGCGCGACGAGATCAACGTGCGGCTGCTCAACGTCGTCGATCACGCGACCAACCCATGGGGTGTCAAGATCACGCGCGTCGAGATCAAGGACATCCGCCCGCCGGTCGACATCGTCAACGCGATGGCGCGCCAACTCAAGGCCGAGCGTGAGAAGCGCGCCAACATCCTCGAGGCCGAGGGGGCCCGCGCCGGTGCCATCCTGCGCGCCGAGGGCGAGAAGCAGTCCAAGATTCTCGAATCCGAAGGCCGCCGCGAGGCCGCCTATCGCGACGCCGAGGCACGCGAGCGCTCCGCCGAAGCCGAGGCCAAGGCGACCAAGGCGGTCTCCGACGCCATCGAGAGCGGCAGCACGCAGGCAATCAACTATTTCATCGCGCAGAAATATGTCGAGGCGGTGGGCAAGTTCGCCACCTCGCCCAACGCCAAGACGATCCTCTTCCCGGTCGAGGCAACCCAGCTCATCGGTTCGCTCGGCGGGATCGGGGAGCTCGCGCGCGAGGCGCTGGGCGATCGCGCGCCGAGCCCGCCTCCTGCCCCGCCCGCGCCGCGCAAGCGCGGGCCGTTCGATCAGGAGACGCCATGAACCTGGCCGGAGAGGCCGGCTGGCTGTGGCTGATCGCCGCCGTGGTGCTCGCGATCGCCGAACTGCTCATCCCCGGCATTTTCCTGATCTTCCTCGCGATCGCCGCCGCGATCACCGGTATCGCCTCGTTGGTGTTGAGCGATCTGTCGCCGGTGGCCCAGCTCGTCTCGTTCGGTGTCTGGACGGCCGCGGCGGTGCTGATCGGCAAGCGCTGGTATGTCGACTATCCGGTCGAATCGGCCGATCCGCTGCTCAATGATCGCGCGGCGCGGCTGATCGGGCAGGTCGTGATCGTCTCCGACGCGATCGAAAACGGCGAAGGCCGCGTGCGCGTGGCGGACGGCGCGTGGCCGGCACGCGGACCCGACGCGCCCGCGGGAGCGCAGGTACGCGTGAGGGCGATCGACGGCGGCACGCTTGTCATCGAGCCGTGCGAAGAGGCTCCGCCGCGCTGATCTGGGTGCGGCGCCGCGGCAAGGCTTCGGGCATTTCATCGCGGATGAACGCCATCATTTTCTCGCGCACCGCCGCGCGCAAGTCGAACGCCTTGCCCGAATTGGCGGCGCTGACCAGTGCGCGGACCTCGATCGTCTGCTCCTTGATGTCGGTCACCTGCATCACGACGGTGCGCCCGTCCCAATGCGGATCGGCGCGCACGATCTCCTCGAACCGGGCGCGCAGCCGATCGATGTCGGCCGTGGGGTCGAGGTAGAAGAGCGCGGCGCCGAGCAGCGCGCTTTCGGTGCGTGTCCAGTTCTGGAACGGCTCTTCGAGGAACTTGGAGACCGGCACGATCAGCCGGCGCTGATCCCACAGGGCGACCACGATATAGGTCAGCCTAATTTCCTCGATATGTCCGAACTCGCCGTCGATGATGACCGCGTCGTCGATGCGAATCGGCTCGGTGAACGCCATCTGGATGCCCGCGATCAGGTTCTTGAGCGCAGGCTGCGCGGCGGCGCCGACCGCGAGGCCGACGATCCCCGCCGAGGCCATCAGCGTGATGCCGATGCTGCGAACCGAGGGAATGCTGAGCAGCATCAGGCAGATCGTCACCGTCCCGATCACGAGAATGGCGATTCGGCCGAGAATCGCGCTGCGCGTGCGACGTCGGCGCGCGGCGAGATTGTCGGCGACGGTGATATCGGCATCGAGCTCGATCAGCCGCTGGAACGAGCGAACCAGGGCGACGAACAGCCAGCCGACGAGCGCGGGGACGATCAACCCCGCCGCCCGGTGCCAGATCGCGTCGGCGCTCTCGGTCAGGTGGAGCGCGGGGCGGATGAAGGCGAGCGCGACCGCGAGGAAGATCCAGCGCAGCGGCGGCCGCGCGCAGGTAACGAGCACGTCGTCGGTCCTGGTCGACGAATGCTTCGCGATCCGGCGCAGGACGGCAATCGCGATCGCGTGCAGGACAACCGCGACCAATACCGTCGCTGTCGCCAGCACGACATCATAGACCGGCGCAGGCACCGGCCAGCCAAACAGGTCCACCTTCTGCATGGCCCGATCAACGGGAGGCGCTGCGGCGGGTTCCCATCAGGGGAGCGGCGCGAGGTCAGGCGCGACCAGGCGCCGCCGCGCCTCGACCGACATCAGCCGACCCTCACTGTAGAAGTGCCGCGGCCAATCACGCCGTCCCATCGGCGACGCGAGCAGCGCGTTCACGCACGCGTCGAGCGGTTCGTCAGCGTTGCGGCTCGCGAGATGCAGGCGGACCCCCGCCACGAACGCGCGGGTGATCGTGTCGTGATAGCCCTGGGTGTCGTCGTTCACGCCGCCGATGCTCTCGTTATAGCTTGAGACGATGCCGGCGATTTGCGCGTCCACGTCGATGTCGGGCCGCTCGCGCAGCAGCCAGGTGGTCGCCGCAAGGTGCGCCTCGTGCGTCCACTCGGCGCGCGGCAGCGTGCGCGCGAGCAGCTCCTCGCCGATGCGGCGGATCGCGGCGGCGTCGGTGAAGGGGCGGAACGGCAGGTCGGTCATCGATCGGGCTTTCGTTTGGCGGCCCGATCGGATGATCGGGCAAGTCAGGCGGCTTGGGCGGTGGGGGCGGCTTGTCGCACCCCCTCGTCGACATGTTCGGAAAATTGCGCGAAATTCTCGGCGAACAGGTCGACCAGCCGCGACGCCGCGGCGTCATAGGCTGCCTTGTCGGCCCAGGTCTGTCGCGGATCGAGGATCGCCGGATCGACACCGGGCACCGAAACCGGCACCGCGAAACCGAAATTGGGATCGGTGCGGAACTCGGCCCGGTTGAGGCCGCCATCGAGCGCCGCGTTGAGCAGCGCGCGCGTCGCCTTGATCGGCATCCGCGTGCCCACACCGTAGCTGCCGCCCGTCCAGCCGGTATTGACCAGCCAGCAATCGACATTGCCGCGCGCGATCCGTTCCTTGAGCAGGTTGCCGTAGATCGACGGGTGGCGCGGCATGAAGGGCGCGCCGAAACAGGTCGAGAAGGTCGCCTGCGGCTCGGTGACGCCGATCTCGGTGCCCGCCACCTTGGCGGTGTAGCCCGACAGGAAATGGTACATCGCCTGATCCGGGGTCAGCCTGGCGATCGGCGGCAGCACGCCGAACGCATCCGCCGTCAGCATGATGATGTTGCGCGGCACCGGCCCCATATTGTCGGCGCTGGCATTGGGAATCCTGTCGATCTGATAGGCGCCGCGCGAATTTTCGGCGAGGCTGTTGTCGTCGAGATCGAGCGCGCGGGTCGCCGGGTCCATCACCACATTCTCGAGCACGGTGCCGAAGCGCCTGGTGGTCGCGTAGATTTCGGGCTCGGCTTCTTCCGAAAGCCGGATCATCTTGGCGTAGCAGCCGCCCTCGAAGTTGAACACGGCGGTATCCGACCAGCCATGCTCGTCGTCGCCGATCAGCGTGCGGCTGGCATCGGCCGACAACGTGGTCTTGCCGGTGCCCGAAAGACCGAAAAACACCGCCGTATCGCCCTTGGCACCGATATTGGCCGAACAGTGCATGGGCATGATGCCCTTGGGCGGCAGCAGGTAGTTGAGCAGCCCGAACACCGAT
>CAMLGC010000119.1 GCA_946479505.1 uncultured Sphingomonadaceae bacterium | reverse complement strand
CCGATGCAGATCGTCGCGACTCGCTCCTGCGTGCCGACGACATGCTCCATCGCGGTGACGAACTCCTCCGCGAGCCGCCCATGCGTGACGATGACGAGGCCGATCATGATGGTGTATTTCCCGAATAGCTCATGCTCGCAGCCGCATCCTCCAAGGTGTCCTGCGGCGCTGCCCCCAAGTCTCGATGCGAGACCGTGGGCGAAAAACCGGCGTCGCGCAACCGTGCCGCGATCCGTTCGGCGACATGAACCGAGCGGTGTCTCCCCCCGGTACATCCGAACGCGATCGTGACATAGGCCTTGCCCTCGGCCCGATAGCGCGGAAGCAGCAGCGCGAGCAGCGAGTCGATCCGCGCGATCGCATCGTCATAGGCCGGATCGCCTTCGACATAGGCGCTCACGTCGGCATCGAGTCCGGTGCCCGGCCGCAGGTCGTCCACCCAGTGCGGGTTGCGCAGGAAGCGCATATCGAGGACGAGATCGGCGTTGCGCGGCAGCCCCCGGGCATAGCCGAACGACATGATCGAGAGCGTCGGCGCGTCGAGCCCATCGCGGGCGAAGGTGGTCCGCACCTGCTGCTGTAGCTCGTTGGGGGCGAAATCGGTCGTGTCGATGAGGCGATTCGCCCAACGGCGCAGCGGGGCCATCAGCTCGCGCTCACGCCAGATGCCGTCGCTTGCGGGCCGGTCGAGCGCAAGCGGGTGCCGCCGGCGCGTCTCGGCATAGCGGCGCTCGAGCTCCTGCCCCGAGCAATCGAGGAACAAGGTGCCGATGTCATAGCCGTGCCGCTCGCGCAACGCCTTGATTCGCTCGACGATCCCCTGCGGATCGAAGTCGCGCGTGCGCGCGCCGATGCCGAGCGCGAGCGGTCGCGAATCGGCCGGCGCGTCCTTTGGCGGCGGCGCCGACAGGAGGCGGTCGAGCAGCACCAGGGGAAGGTTGTCGACCACCTCCCAGCCGAGATCCTCGAGCGTCTTGAGGACGGTCGATTTACCCGCGCCCGACATCCCCGTGACCAGCAGGATCTCCTTGGGCGCCCGGCTCATGTTGGCGTGCCGATCCTCGCCAGCGCAAGCTCGACCTTGATCGGCGCCGATACCTCGTGCGCGTTGAGCGCAATCTCGGGGACCGTCACGCCCGCGATTCGTCGTTCCCCCGGATCGAGCGGCAGCCGATCGGGCCGATCGACGAGCCGCACGAGCAGCACGACCGGCGAAGAATCGGCATGCGGCATCTCGACGATCCCGATCGCGCGCACCTCGATCCGGCCTGCGATGTTGGCGGGCGCAGACGCCGTGAGCCCGGCGCCATCGCGCGCCAGTATCGTATAATCGTCGCTCACCAGCCGCGCGCCGCGGTCGATCAGCCGCAATGCGAGGTCGGACTTGCCGCTCCCCGACGGTCCCTCGATCAGCACCGCACGCTCGCCGATGGCGACGCACGATGCGTGCAATGTTTCCGACGAGACGGTCGCCATAGCTGCCCCCGTTACCGATTGTCCGCGAGCGGCAGCCGCACCACGAAGCGCGCGCCGCTCAGCCGATCCTCCCGCGATTCGACCGCGATTCCGCCCTGATGCCCTTCGATGATCGTGCGCGCAATGGCGAGGCCGAGTCCCGAATGGATGCCGAACTCCTCGGTTTCGGGACGGATCGACTGGAAACGGCGGAAGATCGCGTCGCGCGCCTTCTCGGGCACGCCCGGCCCTTCGTCCTCGACGCGCACCACGAGGTCGCCATTCTCCCGCGAGGCGGAAATCGCGATGAGCCCGTCGTCGGGAGAGAAGGAGACGGCATTGTCGATCAGATTGTCGAACACGCGCTCGAGCCGCGCGCCGTCACCCATCGTCACCAGCGGCCCCGCCGATGGCGTGTCATAGGCGATACGGATGCCGCGCTCGATGCCGCGCGCCGCGCGCGCATCGAGCAGCGCATCGAGCAGCGCGCCGATGTCGATCGGATCGAACTTGGCGCGGCTCAACTGCGCATCGAGCCGCGAGGCGTCCGAAATGTCGGTGATGAGGCGGTCGAGCCGGTGGATGTCGTCGCGCACGATGGCGAGCAGGCGCGCGCGAAGTTCCGGATCCTTGACGCTCGAGAGGCCCTCGGCGGCCGAACGCAGCGAGGCGAGCGGATTCTTCATCTCGTGCGTCACGTCGGCGGCGAATGCCTCGGTCGCGTCGATCCGCGCGCGCAGCGCCTGGCTCATGTCCGACAGCGCGCGCGCGAGCATCCCGATCTCGTCGCGACGCGACGGGAGGCGGGGCACCACCACCTCGCGCGCGCGGCCCAGCCGCACGCGCACCGCCGAGCGCGCCAGCCGTCGCAGCGGGCGAACGATCGTGCGCGCGAGGAAGAGCGACAAGAGAATCGAGACGAGCGAAACGATGCCGAGCACGACGCTCAGCCGATAGCGTTCGACGCGTACCGTCTGCGTGATGTCGCGGGCGTTGACCGTGGTCATCACCGTGCCGCCGTTGGGAAGCGCCCCCGCCGCGGTGATGACGGGCGTGCGATCGGGCGCGCGCCACACCGTGGTGGGAGTGGTGCGCGTCGCGTGCGCGGTGCGGATGTCGGGCCAGTCATAGCCGAAATCGTGCTCGCGATAGAGCGGCGCGCGCGCGGCGCCGACGACCGTGTCGATCACCGCGTCGAGGAAACGCGCGACGTTCTGCTGCCACGGCTCCTTGTCGGGATCGATCAGCCGGAAGTTGGCGAGGCCCAGCTCGCGGCTGTCGGCGATCTCCTTGCCGGCATTGTCGTAGAGGCGGATGCGCGAGCCCGTGTCGCGCGCGAGCCGCAGCAGCAGCCGATCGCGCAGCTCGGGCGCGGCACCGGCGAGCGCCTCGGCGACGAGCCGCACCTCGCGGGCGGCCTGGGCAACGCGGCTGTCCTCGATCCGGCTGCGATACGAATCGAGGTAGAAGAATCCGCCGGCGAGCAGCGCCAGCGCGAAGATGTTGACCGCCAGAATGCGCGGCGTGAGCGAGACCCGGCCCGACCAGCGCAGCGCGAGGTCGCGGTCGTCACTCCTCGGAGAATCGGTAACCGGCGCCATAGAGCGTTTCGATCGCGTCGAACTCGGGAGCGGCCTGACGAAACTTGCGCCGGATCCGCTTGATGTGGCTGTCGATCGTGCGGTCGTCGACATAGATGTCGTCCTGATAGGCGGCATCCATGAGCTGGTTGCGCGTCTTCACGATCCCGGGGCGCTGGGCGAGCGTCTCCAGGATCAGAAATTCGGTGACGGTGAGCGTCACATTGTCACCGTCCCACGTCACGCGGTGCCGCGCCGGGTCCATCGTCAGTCGCCCGCGGACGAGCGCATCGGCGGGCTCCTCTTCGCCTTCGCTCGTGCCCTGGGCCAGCTCGGTCCGCCGCAGGATCGCCCGGATGCGCGCGATCAGCAGCCGCTGCGAGAAGGGCTTGGCGATATAGTCGTCCGCGCCCATCGCGAGGCCGAGTGCCTCGTCGAGCTCGTCGTCCTTGGAGGTGAGGAAGATGACGGGCGTCGTCAGCTTCTCACGGAGCCGGCGGAGCAGCTCGAGCCCATCCATCCTGGGCATCTTGATGTCGAGCACGGCGAGGTCGGGCGGATTGTCGATCAGCGCCTTCAGCGCCGCCTCGCCGTCGGAATAGACGCGCGTCAGGAAGCCTTCCGCCTGGAGCGCGATCGAGACGGAGGTCAGAATGTTGCGGTCGTCATCGACGAGCGCGATCGTGGCCGACATGGCGCGGGGCGTCTCCGTGGCTGTGGACCATTCGCGTAGTGCAATCGGGGCTTTCGCTCAACTCGCGCGTTTGACGAGCCTTGGGGTGGGCGATATGCGCTCGGGTCAGGTTTGGTATCGGATGTGACGAAAGATCGCACCGGTGATGTGGGAGAAGGGAAGTTGGAGCGCACGCCGCTGATGGGCCTTGAGGCCCAGGGGTTCCGCACGAATGCGGACATTCACTGGAATCTGGTTACGGCGCCGCTCGTCGAGGCGGCCATCGCACGCGGCGAGGGGCATCTCGCGGCCGATGGGCCGCTTGTCGTCGCGACGGGCAAGCACACGGGGCGGTCGGCCAAGGACAAGTTCACCGTCCGCGACGACGAGACCGCCGACACGATCTGGT
>CAMLGC010000118.1 GCA_946479505.1 uncultured Sphingomonadaceae bacterium | reverse complement strand
TTCATCAAGCGCACCGATCTCGGCCGCGACCGCGACGAGCAGCGCCCCGAGCGCTTCCAGGTCGGCCAGAAGTTCGACGCGATGGTGTCGGGCTTCGACCGCTCCAAGAAGCCGACCTTCTCGATCAAGGCGATGCAGATCGCCGAGGAGAAGCACGCCGTGCAGCAATACGGCTCGTCCGATTCGGGCGCGTCGCTCGGCGACATCCTCGGCGAGGCGCTCAAGGCCCGCGAGACCAAGAAGTAGGCGTCAATCCGTCCCGGCGCGGGACAGTCCAACCTGGCTGTCCCGCGCCGAGACAGGATCGTCTCGTGTCGCAACGATCCTATCGAAACCATCGAATCGCGTGTAGGGACTAACACCGATCAAGGTCGACTTCCGACACACGCGGAAAACGGTTACAGGGCATCGCGAGGAGGTCCTGCCGCGGAGCGGAACGACCAACATGGAGGGCGTTGATGATCCGATCCGAACTCGTCCAGTTGCTTTCCGACGAAAATCCGGACCTGGCACTGCGTGACGTGGAGGCGATCGTCTCCACCTTTTTCGATGAGATCAGCGCGCGCCTCGCGGCCGACGGCCGCGTCGAGCTGCGCGGCTTCGGCGCGTTTTCGACGCGCGAACGCGACGCGCGCACCGGCCGCAACCCGCGCACCGGCGAGGTCGTCGAGGTCGAGGCGAAACGGGTGCCCTATTTCAAGCCCGGCAAGGAAATGCGCGCGCGCCTCAACGTCTGATCGCGCGATCTTCGCTGACTCCCCCTTGACGTCCGCGCAACCATGCGCTTGCGTCCCCGCCTCGCGGACGTGGCGAAATCGGTAGACGCAGCAGACTTCATTGGAGTGCCCGGGCGGAAACGCGCGGAGTAGAACCGCTCAAAGTCGGGGAACGCTAACGAGCACATGCTCCAGGCCAATCCCGAGCCAAGCCCCGCCCGTTCCGGGCGGCGGAAGGTGTAGAGACTGGACGGGCGGCGCCTAAGCCTTCGGATCTGATCCAAAGGTATGGCGAAGGGACAGTCCAGACCACGAACGCCGATTTCGGCGGCGGCGAAAGCCGAAGTGGTACGAAAATCTGCTTCCTTCTGGGAGTGCGGGTTCGAGTCCCGCCGTCCGCACCATTCCCCGCCGCGCGGGGCCGGCGCAATGCAGGCGTCCGCGAACAGCCCCCACGGTTCAACCAGCGCCGATTTCCCGATCCGCCATGTCCATGAAATTGCGCGCCGCCTCACGATCCTCTTCGGTCTCGAACGCCGCCTCGAGATCGGGCGCGACGTCCAGCAGGTACATCAGCGACCAGATGGCGAAGCGGCGGCCGCGGTCCTGTTCGAGGCCCAATTGCAGGCGGAGCCGGTCGGCGCCCGCGGCAAGCTGCTCCTGATCGAGCTTGGAGAGCTGGTCGGTGCCGAAGAAGCGGACCAGAAGTTGGTCGAGATCCATACGCTCCTCTTTAGCCTCGAAGGCGATGCGCCGACAGCCCTGTCGCGGCGCTGCATTCGTCCGAAAATTGGTGCAATGAGCTCGTCATCGGCAAAGACGTCCCTTGCAGAGCTGGCGCGGCCGCCCATCTTTGCGGAGATCATGCAGTTCTCCAACATTCCGGCGCTTCTTTCCGAAGCCCTCGCCGCCCGCGGCTATGCCTCGCCCACTCCCGTTCAGGCCGCCGTGCTGGAACCATCGGCGGAGGGACGCGATCTTGTCGTTTCCGCACAGACCGGCTCGGGAAAGACCGTCGCCTTCGGACTCGCCATGGCCGGGCAGATGCTGGAGGCGGACGGGCGCATCGTCGCGACCCGGGAACCGCACGCGCTCATCGTGGCGCCGACACGCGAGCTTGCGCTTCAGGTCAGCCGCGAACTGACATGGCTGTATGGACCCACCGGGGCGCGGATCGCCACCTGTGTCGGCGGGATGGATGCGGCCAAGGAGCGACGCCAGCTCGGCTACGGCGCACACATCGTCGTCGGCACGCCGGGGCGGCTGCGCGACCATCTCGAGCGCGGCGCACTGGACCTGTCCGCCTTGCGGGCCGTCGTGCTGGATGAAGCCGACGAGATGCTCGACATGGGCTTCCGCGAGGATCTGGAAGAGATCCTCGATTCGACGCCGGCGGCGCGGCGTACCCTCCTTTTCTCGGCGACGATGCCCAGGCCGATCGTCCAGCTCGCCAAGCGCTACCAGAAGGATGCGCTGCGCATTTCCACCGTGGGCGAGGATCGCGGCCATGGAGATATCGCCTATCAGGCGATCGCGGTATCGCCCGCCGACATCGAGCATGCCGTGATCAACCTGCTGCGCCTGCACGACGCCGAGACGGCGATGCTGTTCTGCGCCACCCGCGACAATGTCCGGCATCTGCACGCGAGCCTGGTGGAGCGCGGGTTTGCGGCGGTGGCGCTGTCGGGCGAGCACAGCCAGAACGAACGCAATGCGGCGCTGCAGGCGCTGCGCGATCGGCGTGCCCGCGTGTGCGTCGCAACCGATGTCGCGGCGCGCGGGATCGACCTGCCGACGCTGAGCCTCGTCGTCCATGTCGAGGTGCCGCGCGATGCCGAGGCGCTCCAGCACCGTTCGGGCCGCACCGGTCGCGCGGGCAAGAAGGGCACGGCGGTGCTGATCGTCCCGTACCAGCGCCGCCGCCGCGTCGAAGCGATGCTGCGCACCGCGCGGATCGACGCCGAATGGCTAAAGCCGCCGACGCCCGAAGACATTCGAGCAAAGGACCATGATCGGCTGCTCGCCGCGCTGCTCCAGCCGATAGAGGCCGATGACGAGGACCGCGCGATTGCTGCACGACTTCTCACCGAGAAGAGTCCCGAAGAGATCGCCACCGCGCTGGTGCGGGCGCATCGCGCCGCCATGCCTCAGCCCGAGGAGCTGATCGAGGCGACCCCCGAGGCCGCCCGCGTCGCCCGGCAGGAGCGTCACCGCCCGGGCTTCGAGGATGTGGTATGGTTCCGGATGAACATCGGCCGCCGCCAGAATGCCGATCCGCGCTGGATTCTGCCGCTGATCTGTCGGCGCGGGCACATCACGAAGAACGAGGTGGGCGCGATCCGCATTTCGCCGAACGAGACGGCGTTCCAGGTGCCCCGCGCCCTCGCGGCCCGGTTCACCTCGGCGGTAGCGCGCACGGCGGCCGAGGATGACGACGTCCGGATTGAGCCGTCCGAAGCCCCGGCGCAGGCTCCCCGTTCCCAGCGCGATGGCCCCAACCGACCGACCGCGCGACATCACGCCAAGCCCTATCGCAAGGGGCCGCCGCGCCGATGAGGGTCCTGGTCGACGCCGATGCTTGCCCGGTCAAGGAGGAGATATACAAGGTCGCCTTCCGCCATGACGCGCCGGTGACGATCGTCAGCAACAGCCACATGCGCGTGCCGACGCATCCGCTCGTGGGCCGCATTGTCGTCAGCGATGGCTTCGATGCTGCGGATAACTGGATCGCGGAGGCGGCCGACGCGAGAACGGTGGTAATCACGTCCGATATCCTCCTCGCCGACCGGTGCATCAAGGCAGGGGCGATCGTGCTCGCGCCCACCGGCAAGCCCTTCACCATGAGCTCGATCGGGGCTGCGATCGCCACGCGCGCGATCATGGCTGATCTCCGCGCCGGCGGAGACCAGCTTGGCGGTCCGGCACCGTTTGCAAAAGCAGATCGATCGCGGTTTTTGCAGGCACTGGACGAGGTGCTGGTGCGACTCGGGCGACGGTAGCCAACACGAAGTCGCCGCTGCGCATCCCTGCGCCAGTTTTCCATCCCGGCCCGCTGATGCCGCCGTCGCCGAGCAGGCGCGCATCCATGCGCCGGCTCCGGTGCGATGGCGCACGGCGCGATCGCATGGCACAGTGCGGCATGGCTCATCGGAACCAGGCACCGACGCGCAAGGCGATCATCGCGGCATTTCTCGGCGTCGCGCTCGTCGCGATATCCGCCTGCGACAGGCGCAGCGATGTCGGGCCGGTGATCGTGAGCTCGATCGGCGGCCAGCCCGAGATTGCCGATCCGGCGCGGCACCGGCTCGACCGGCCGTCGCGCGTGCTGATGGGGAGCGTCGCGCAGGGGCTCGTGCGGCTCGACGCGAGCGGACAGGTCGAGCCCGGCATCGCCGAGCGCTGGATCGTGATCGACGACGGCATGAGCACCATCTTCCGAATCGGCGATGCAACCTGGCCCGACGGCAGCGAGGTGACCGCGCGCGAGGAGATCGGAAGAGCACACGTCTGAACTCCAGTCACGATAGGCTAT
>CAMLGC010000117.1 GCA_946479505.1 uncultured Sphingomonadaceae bacterium | reverse complement strand
GGGCGCAGCAGCGCCGGATCGAGCACGTCGGGGCGGTTGGTCGCGGCGATGATGATGATGCCCTCGTTCGCCTCGAAGCCGTCCATCTCGACGAGGAGCTGGTTCAAGGTCTGCTCGCGCTCGTCGTTGCCGTTGCCGAGCCCCGCGCCGCGATGGCGGCCCACCGCATCGATCTCGTCGATGAAGACGATGCACGGCGCCGATTTCTTGGCCTGCTCGAACATGTCGCGCACGCGGCTCGCGCCGACGCCGACGAACATCTCGACGAAGTCCGAGCCCGAAATGGTGAAGAAGGGCACGCCCGCCTCGCCCGCGATCGCGCGGGCGAGCAAGGTCTTGCCGGTGCCGGGCGAGCCGACCAGCAGCGCGCCCTTGGGGATCTTGCCGCCCAGCCGCGCGAACTTGGTCGGATCCTTCAGGAACTCGACGATTTCCTGAAGCTCCTCGCGCGCCTCGTCGATGCCCGCAACGTCGTCGAAGGTGACCTTGCCTTCCTTCTGCGTCAGCATCCGCGCGCGCGATTTGCCGAAGCCCATCGCGCCCGACCCCGAGTTCTTCTGCATCTGGCGGAGCACGAAGAAGGCGATGCCGAGGAAAAGCAGGAACGGCAGCGAATTGTAGAGCATGATCATCCAGATCGACGGGCTCTCCTCAGGCCGCGCCGTGATCGTCACGCCGGCCTTGCGGAGGCGATCGGTGAGCTGGGGATCCTGCATCGCATAGGTGCGGAAGGTCGAATCGTTGGAGAGCGTGCCGGTGATGACGTCGCCGGCGACGTTGACCTCCTTGACCGTGCCCTCCTCGACCTTGTCGAGGAATTGCGAATAGGCGATCGTGTTCGCCGCCTGCGGGCTGGTGCGCCCGTTGAACAACCCGACGAACAGCGCAAGCCCGACCAGGATTGCAACCCAGATCATCAGGCTCTTCATCCAGGGGTTGCCGCCTTCCTTGTCGGGGCCTGGCTGCTTGTCGTTGTCGCTCATGGACGTGTGCCTACCTTTCGCCTCCAAGATAGGCGCGCGCAGGTTAATGGCAATGGAACAAAAGGGCTCAGCGCGACCGGCGGGGCGGGGCGCGCGTGAAGTCGAATTTCAACCCCGTCTCGCGATGGAAATGGCTCTCGATCAGCACGCCGCCGAGCGTCGCGCGAAAATCGCGGCCACCCTGCCTTTTGGCCGTGATTGCCGCGACCAGGCGCATCACCTGCGATCCTCGCGGATCGATCGCCGGATCGACACGCGCGAGGCAGAGCAGAACCAACCGCCTCAACAGCTCGATCGGCTGATCCTCGACGAACAGCGTCGCGCCATCGTCGTCGAACATGCAATAGCGCTCCGCCAGCAGCCGCGCCGTCCAGTCGAGCGCTGTCTCGGCATCGCCGAGCGCGACGGCGCTCCTGCCCCATTGCTCGGCATCGAGCCAGCCCGCGCCGGCGAGCACCTTGCGCAGCCGAGCCCGATCGAAACGGTCGTCAACGTTGCTCGGGTCCTCGATCGCCGTGAGCCCCGCGCGTGCGACGAGCGCGGCAAGCTCGGCGCGACGCCAGCCGAGCAGCGGGCGGATGAGCGACCCGCCCTTCGGCCGGATTCCGGCCAGCCCCGCGATTCCCGCCCCCCGATTGAGCCGCATCACCAGCGTTTCGAGCTGGTCGTCGGCGTGATGCGCGGTGGCGATCCGCCGCGCGCCGACCTTGCGCGCATGCTCCTCGAGCAGCCGGTAGCGCAGCGCGCGCGCGCGCGCCGACAGGTTCGCGGTGCGTCGGACGCGCTTGGGCAACGGCGCGGCGAGCGTCGCATGCTCGACCCCCAATTTTGCGCACAACCGCGCAACCGCCGCGGCTTCGGCGGCCGCCTCGGCGCGGATGCCATGATCGACGGTCGCCGCCCGGCATCGTGTGCCCAGGGCCGCGCGCGCGAGAAGGAGCAGCGCCGTGCTGTCCGCCCCGCCCGACACCGCGAGGAGCAGCGTTTCCGTTTCGGGATCGCACAGCGCCGCAAGGTCATCGCGGAAGCGCGCGACCAGCGCCGCATCGGGCGTCAGCGCGCTACTTGCACCCGGCCTGGTCACGGCCCGCCGCGATATCGGCCTGCATGCTCGCCGAGATCCTGTCGCCATAGACGTCGCTCAGCTCGCCATAGACCTTGCACGCGTCGTTGGGCTTCTTGAGATCGACCAGCGCCTCGGCGAGATAATAGAGGCTGTCGGGCGCGCGCTCGCCGTCGGGCATCTTCTTGTAATTGTCGTAGAAGGCGATCGAGGCGAGGCTGGGCTTGCCTTCGTCGAGATAGGCGCGGCCGAGCAGGTTCTGCGCGAAGCTCGCGCGGCGGTGGTGCGGATATTTCTGGACGACCGTTTTGAGCTGCGCCTCGGCCTCGGGATAGAGCTTCGCCATCCACAGGCGGTAGCCGTAGATGTACGCATCCTCGGCCGCATCGCCCGATTCGGGCTTTTCGACCGCGGCAACGCGGTCGGCGCGCGTCGGACCGCCCGCGCTCGCGGGGAGCTGAAGGCCGTTGCCGCCGGTGTCGGGCGATCCGCTCGCGATGCTCTCGTCGAGCGTCGCGCCGGTGGTCGCGCCGGTATCGGGGTTCCCGCTCGTCGGCGGCGCTGCGGCGCGCGGCGGCGCGGCGTGCGCCTGCTTGTACGCATCGAACTCGTCGCGCAGCACGCGCATGTCGTGCCCGGTTTGCTCGATCTGATTGGTGAGGTTGGAAAGCTGCATCTCGAGCGAGTTGACGCGCACCGTCAGGTCGGTGACCGCGCTGGGCGAGCCGGGGCCGGTATAGTCCGGCGTCTCGGCGGGCGTGATCTGCGGCTGGACCCACTGGCCCGCGCCACCGGGAAACACCTTGCGCTGGACCGCCCGCATCTGGCCTTCGAGCCGGTCGACGCGCTGCGGGAGCGCGCCCGTATCCTGCGCGCTTGCGGCGTTCGCGCCGACTCCAAGACTGACCGCGGCTGCGGCGATGACGATGATGCGGCGCATGGCTCTCCCCCGAGCTGATCCCGATTGCGTCGCTATAGCTGACAGATGGATGCTGTCGCCAGCCTTAAGGATTATCCGCCGGCGGTTGCGCCGCCATCGCCCGCCGACGCCTGCTGGCGCGCCTTCACCGCGGCCGCGCTGACATCGACGTCCTTCAGCGCCCGCGACCCATCGCCGAGCGGCGGCTGAAGCGCGCCGTTGAGCCGCACCTCGAGCTGGTCGGGACGACCGACATTGATCATCGGCGTGTTGGCATCCGCCGGCACATCATAGCGCTCGCCCTTCTGCATCGTCTTCTGGAAGAGCGTGTTGCCGTCCGCATCGTACACGCGCACCCACACGGCGTCGGTCGCGGTGAGCGATACCTGATCGGCGCGCGCCGGAACCGGCGTCGGCACGGGCGCCGGCGCTGCGGCGACGACGGGGGTCGCGGGTGCGGCGGGCGCGCCGCCGCCACGGAACCAGTCGGTGCCGAGCCAGATGCCCGCGCCGATCACCACGACCAGCGCGACGACCAGCCCGACGATCGCGAGCCCTGCCGGCGGCAGGCGCGCCGGGTCGGCGGGCTCGTAGGGCATGCTCTCGGCGGTGGGGCGCCGCGGCACGCCGGCCTCGGCGCGCACCTCGCGACCGATCGCGACCTCGTCGACGTCGACGGCCCGCGCATAGGCCTTGGCGAAGCCGATCGCGTAGGTGGGGGACGGCAGCTCGTCGTACCGACTCTCCTCGATCGCCTCGAGATGGCGGATCGGCACCCGCGTCCGCGTGGCCACATCGGCGATCGACAATCGCTGTGCCTCGCGCGCCGCACGCAGCCGTTCCCCGGCAGATACGGGAAACAGCGTCGCGTCCTCACGGCCTTCGCGCGCGGTATCGGTCATCCGGTTCTCCGGCGGGAGGGATGCGGCCCTGTTTCTCCCGCGTCGGCGTGAGATGTTTCAAAGCGCGGCCCCGCTGTCAACGGGCACGCGCGGTTCGAGCGTCTTCAGGCGAGCTCGACGCCATGCTCCTGGGCCCAGCGGGCGAGCGCGCCGCGCAGATCGCGCGGCGGCGCGGCGAGCAGCGCGGCCATGTGCGCCATCAGCGCGGGCCGCTCCACCGAGCGGATCATCGCCTTGATCGGGCCGACCGCCGCGGGGGTGATCGACAGCCGTTCGATGCCGAGCCCGATCAGCGCCATCGCCTCGAGCGGCCGGCCGCCCATCTCGCCGCACACCGCGAGGTCCACGCCCGCCTCGTTCGCCGGGCCGACGATGCGGCGGATGAAGCGCAGGATCG
>CAMLGC010000116.1 GCA_946479505.1 uncultured Sphingomonadaceae bacterium | reverse complement strand
CGAGATCGACCGAGCGATCGAGATAGGTTTCGCCGATGCCGCGCGCGAGGAGGAAGGGGAGCGTGCCTGCGTCCATCTTCTTGTCGTGGAGCATATTCGCGATCAGCGTCGCGCCATCGGCATCAACGCCCGCGGCGGCAAGGCTGTCGGGCAAGCCGACCGAACGCAGGTGCGCGGCGACGCGCCTGGCGTCTTCGGGCGGGCACAGGCCTTGCGCGGCCGAAAAGGCGAAGGCGAGCGCCATCCCCGCCGCGACCGCCTCGCCATGGAGCAGGCGGTCCGAAAAGCCGGTCTCGGCTTCGAGCGCATGGCCGAAGGTGTGGCCGAGGTTGAGCAGGGCGCGGCGGCCGCTCGTCTCGCGCTCGTCCTCGCCGACGATCCGCGCCTTCGCCGAAATCGAATGGCCGATCGCATGGGCGCGCGCGTCCGCGTCGCCCGCGAGCACAGCGGTACCGTTCGCCTCGCACCAGGCGAAGAACGCCGCGTCGTCGATCAGCCCATATTTGACGATCTCGGCATAACCCGCGCGCTGCTGGCGGGCGGGAAGCGTGTCGAGCGTGTCGGGATCGATCAGCACCATCGCGGGCTGGTGGAACGCGCCGATCAGGTTCTTGCCGGCGCGCGCGTTGATCGCGGTCTTGCCGCCAACCGACGAATCGACCTGCGCGAGCAATGTCGTCGGCACCTGGACGAAGTTGCAGCCGCGTTTGAGGATCGAGGCTGCAAATCCCACGAGATCGCCGATCACCCCGCCTCCCAGCGCGATCACGTGGTCGTTTCGTTCGACGCCGAGTGCGAGCAGGCGGTCTGTCAGCGATTCAAGGTGCGCCCAGCTTTTGGTGCCTTCGCCGGGCGGGAGCACGATCGCCTCGCTATCGATCCCCGCGGCACCGAGCGCGGCTTGCAACGTCTCCAGATGCGCTCGGATATGCTCGTCGGTGACGATTGCCATCATGCGCCCGCGCGCGAGCGGCGCCAGCAGGTCGGCGGCGCGCATCAGCAGTCCGCGCTCGATATGGACGGGGTAGCTGCGCGCGCCGAGCGCGACGGTGATGGTCATCGATCGAGCGCTTTCAGGATCGCGTTGACGGTGGTTTCGTGCGGCGCGTGGTTGCTGGGCACGTGGATGGGCGCCTCCGCGTAGATGGGATTGCGCTTCTCGGCGAGATTCTCGAGCACCATGCGCGGATCGCGATCGCGCAGCAGCGGTCGCGTGTCGCGGCGCTGGACCCGATCCACCAACACGTCGACCTCGGCGTCGAGCCAGATCGCCAGCGCGTTGTCCAGGATCAGCGCGCGCGTCTCTTCGTTGATGAAAGCGCCACCACCGGTCGCGATCACCTTGGGCGTGCCGTCCACCAGTCGCGCGATCACGCGGCGTTCGCCGTCGCGAAAATAGGTTTCGCCGAACCGCTCGAAGATGTCGGCGATCGTCATCCCCGCCGCAATCTCGATCTCTGCATCGGCGTCGACGAACGGCAGGTGGAGCCGCGCGGCGAGCCTACGCCCCACGGTCGACTTGCCGACACCCATCAAGCCGACGAGGACGATCGGCTTGCCTTTCCAGGCGTGCGAGAGAGGGCGGCTTTGCAACATTGCGGGCGGGGCTATACAGCGTGGCTCTCGCTCGGGCAAAAGGCCTCGGGCAAAAGGCCGTTTGCCGTCTCCTTCGGTTCGTACAAGGGTAGCCATGTCTCGTTCGCTTGTGATCCTGATCTTCATCATCGTGGTCGTCGTCGGGGGGCTGTTCTGGCTCGCCGGGCGCGACACCGAGCAGACCCCGGTTCGTGTCGAGAAGGCCGTGGCCCTTGGCAATCTCGCGAGCTAAGGCGGCGCTCGGCACGACCGCGCTGCTGCTGGCGGGCGCGGCGATTCCCGCGCTGAGCCAGGAAACGCCCGAATCGATCCTTCCTCCTGGCTTCGGCGAGCCGGCGCCGACGCCGACTCCCACGCCGACCGCAGGGCGGACGCCGATTGCGCGGCCGACACCGCGGCCGGGGGCGAGCCCGACGCCGGGGCTCGTGCTGCCCGATCTCGAGGCCGCGACCAACGGTGCGCAGCCGACGCCGTCGCCCACGCCCACCGAAACGCCCGACCAGGCCGCGATCCTCGCGCGCTATCAGCTTCCCGCGTTCGCGCAGCATTCGCTGGAGCGCGTCGGCGCCTATGGTCGCGACGGAGCGCTGCGCCCCGACGCGTTCGGCGATGCCGACGGGCGTTTTCTCGAACTGCTGATGCGCCGGCTCGACACGCCGCTGCCCTCGCGCTGGCTCCATATCGGGCTGAGGAGGACGCTTGCGTCGAGCCTCGACACGCCCGAGGGGCTGAACGGCGCCGATTTCGCCGCCGAACGGGCGTGGCTGCTGCTGCGCATGGGTGAGCCCGTGGTTGCGCGGTATCTGATCCAGGACGTCGACACGACCAACTACACGCCCAAGCTGCTCCAGATCGCGATGCAGGTGGCGCTTGCGACCGGCGACCCGGCGGGGCTGTGCCCGCTCGGCGACGTGGTGAAACGCTATGGCGACCGCACGGCTGCATGGACGCTGGCAGGCGCGATGTGCGCCGCGCTAGGCGGCCATTCCGAGGAGGCCGATGCGCAGATGACTGCGGCTCGGCGGCATCGCCTCGCCACCGGAATCGACCTTCACCTGGCCGAAAAGGTGCTCGGCGCGGCCTCGCGCGAGGGCGCGGTGACGATCGAATGGACCGGCGTCGACCAGCTTAATGCGTGGCGCTACGGACTCGCGATGGCGACCGGGGTCGAGATTCCCGAAGAGCTGCTCGGCACCGTGAAGCCGTGGGTGGCGGCGTGGCGTGCGCAATCGCCGATGCTGAGCGCGACGACACGCGCAGCTCCGGCCCAGCGCGCAGCCGCGTGGGGCGTTTTCTCGAATGCGGCGCTCGTCGATCTGTTCGGCGATATCGATGCGGGCGAGGAGCAGGGCAGCGATGCCAACGCCGTCGCGCGCGACCTGCGCGACGCCTATGTCGCGGATGATCGCGGCGAGCGGCTCTCGATGTTGCGCGCGCTGTGGGATGGCCCCGAGGACCCGCTGGAGCGCTATGGGCGACTGGTGATGACCGCCCGCGCCGCCGCGCGCGTTGCACCGGGCGACAAGACCGCCGATGCCGACCGGATCGTCGCTTCGATGCTCACTGCCGGGTTCGATCGCGCAGCGATGCGCTGGCAGTCGCATGTCGAGCGCGGCGGCATCGCCTGGGCGATGCTCGCGCTCGCCGATCCGTCGCCCGCCAAGCGGATCAGCTATGGCGATATCGATGCCGTCCACGATCGCGATGAAGCGACACTGGTGCGCTCGCGGCTGTTCGTCGCGGGCGCGGCAGGGTTAGGGCGGATGTCGGCCGACGATGCTGAGCGCGCCGCCGAGAATCTCGACCTCAGGATCGGCACGATCAATTCGTGGACCCGCGCGATCGATCGCGCGGCGGCGGAGAACCAGCCCGCGACGGTGATGCTGCTCGCCGCGATCGGCATGCAGGCGAAGGATTGGCGCGCCGTATCGCCCGAGGCGCTGTATCATATCGTTGCGGCGCTCCGCGCAACCGGGCTCGAGGGCTATGCGCGGATGATCGCCGCCGAGGCGGTCGGTCGGGTGTGAACGGCGGCCAGGACGCGGCGCTGATCGAGCGCTTTCTGGAGATGATGGCCGCCGAAGCCGGGGCGGCGCCCAATACGCTGGCGGCGTATCGTAGCGATCTGGTGCTGGCGTCGGACGTGCTCGACGGCGGGCTCGCGGATGCGTCGGCGGCGGATCTGGCGCGGCTGGGAGACGAATGGGCAGCGCTCTCGCGATCCACCGTCGCGCGTAAATCGGCGGCGTTGCGGCGCTTCTTTGCCTTTCTCGCAGACGAGGGGCTGCGCGCCGACGATCCCGGCGCTGCGCTGCCACGGCCGGGCACGGCGCGCGCGCTGCCAAAATCGCTTTCGCACGCCGATGTCGATCGGCTGTTCGCGGGCATCGGGGCGCGGCTGGCGCGCGATCCGCTCGACCCTAATGATCTGAGGCTCTCCGCGCTGGTCGAATTGCTTTACGGATCGGGGCTGCGCGCGAGCGAGCTGGTGGCGCTTCCGCGAAACGCGATCGCGCCCGATCGGCCATTTCTGATCCTCAAGGGCAAGGGCGGGCGCGAACGGATGGTGCCGATTTCCGACCGTGCGCGCGCCGCGGTGGCGGCGTGGCGCAGCCACGTCGCGGCCGACAGACCATGGCTCTTCCCCTCCGGCAAAGGGCATGTTTCGCGCATCCGTCTCTACCAGCTTTTGAAGGCGCTCGCCGCCGAGGCGGGGGTGCCGCCCGATCGCGTCAGCCCGCACGTGCTGCGCCACGCTTTCGCAACGCACCTGCTTGAAGGCGGG
>CAMLGC010000115.1 GCA_946479505.1 uncultured Sphingomonadaceae bacterium | reverse complement strand
GGTCGGACAAGGTCGCCGGGCTCGACGCCGGCGCCGACGATTATCTCGCCAAGCCTTTCCAGACCGAGGAACTGATCGCGCGCCTCCGCGCGCTGATCCGCCGCGCCTCGGGCAATGCCTCGTCCGAGCTGACCGCCGGCGACGTGCGGCTCGATACGCGATCGGGCAAGGTTTCGAAGGGCGGCGAGCCGGTCAAGCTCACCGCGCAGGAATACAAGCTGTTGAGCTACCTGCTCCACCACAAGGGCAAGGTGGTAAGCCGCACCGAGCTGATCGAGCATATCTACGATCAGGACTTCGATCGCGATTCGAACACGATCGAGGTGTTCGTGACGCGCATCCGCAAGAAGCTCGGCCAGGACGTCATCACCACGATCCGCGGTCTCGGCTACAGCCTCGAGGACCCCGAAGACCGGCGCGAGGGCTGATCTGCACGGGACAAAGGAGCTGATGGCGACCGCCACCGAACCCCTGCCCAAGGCGGACGTCCGCACCACCGGCTCGCTCAGCCGGCGCATGATCCTGATCGCGGCGGCGTGGATCGCGCTGCTGCTGACCGGCGGCGGCTTCGCGCTCGATCGCGTGCTCTCCACGGCGATCACCAACAATTTCGACAACGGCATCGAATATATGCTCACGTCGCTGATCGTCTCGGCCGAGATCGGCCCCGACGGCGAGGTGATCTTCAATCGCGAGCTCGCCGATCAGCGCACGCTCGAGCCCTATTCGGGGCTCTATTGGCAGGTCAGCGCGCAGGGACATGAGGACTTCCCTTCCCGATCGCTTTGGGACCGGCACCTCGCCTACGATCCGAGCCACCACGATCTCGACGTCCACGCCTACGACAGCATCCAGTTTCCGAACGAGAAGCTGCGCATCGTCGAACGCGACGTGAAGCTGCCGGGCTCGCCGACGATCTGGCGCTTCCAGGTCGCCGAGAGCCGCGCGACGCTCGATGCCGAAATCGCGGTGCTGCGGCGGACGCTGGTGCGCTCGTTCCTGCTGCTCGCGCTCGGCCTGATCGTGATGGCTGCGCTCCAGACGGTCTATGGCCTGCGCCCGTTGCGCAAGGTGCGCGAGGAGATCGCCCGCATGCGCGCCGGCAAGCTCCAGCGCGTCGAAGGGCCGATGCCGATCGAGGTCGTGCCGATGGTGGAGGAGCTCAACGGCCTGATCGCGCACAACGAGCGCCAGGCCGAGGAAGCGCGACGCCACGCGGGCAACCTCGCGCATGCGCTGAAGACGCCGCTCACCGTCATCATGAACGCGGCGACCGCGAATGCCGACGATCTCGGGCCGACGGTGATCCGCGAGGCGCGGACGATGCGGCGGCAGGTCGACCATCATCTCGCGCGCGCGCGCGCGGTCGGCCGGCGCGGCAATGTCCACAGCCGCGCGGATGTGTGGCCGAGCCTCGATTCGGTCGAGCGTGCGGTGTCGCGGCTCTACCCCGACGTCCGCTTCGACCTCGATGGCCCCAAGGACCTGCAGGTCCATGTCGAGCGGCAGGATTTGGACGAAATGCTCGGCAATCTGATCGAGAACGCGGCCAAGTACGGCGGCGGCAGCGTGTTCGTGACGGTGGGCGCGCAGGCAGGGTTCGTCGAATTCCTCGTCGAGGATGACGGCCCGGGCATCAGCGAGCAGGACCGCGCGCGCCTGTTCGACCGTGGCGCGCGGCTCGACAGCAACAAGCCGGGCACGGGCCTCGGCCTCGCCATCGTGCGCGACGTCGCGGAAATCTACGAGGGTACGGTCGGCCTCGAGGAGAGCGAGGATCTGGGCGGGCTCCTCGTGCGGCTGCGGTTACCGGCGGCGGCGGCGTAACGTCGTCCGTCGTGTCGGACCTATTGGGCCGGTTCGGTCGCCGGCGGCTCCGCCTCCGCGGCCGCCTTCATCAGGTCGAGCTGGTGGGCGAGCACGGTGTCCACGATCGGCGCAAGCGCCTCGCCACCGGGGCGCATGTAGCCGCCGACAACGTAGTTCAGCGTCACCTTCGTCGCCGCGCCGTCGGGCTCCAGCGTATAGGTGAGCGTGCCGGTGACCGCTTCGGCCTGGAGCGGGCCGAGCGCGCCGCTCAACCGAAGCATCCGGGGCGGCTGGATGTAGAGGATGCGCGCGTGCTCGATGCTCGCCTTGTCCGGAAGCTTCTCGCAGAAGCAGCCGGTCGCCTGGCGATCGAGATAGAGGTTCGCCGAATCGCCCGAATAGGTGTGTTTCTTGTCCCACCAGGTGCGCGGCTGGGTGAGCGTCTTCCAGACGGCGTCGAGCGGCGCGGCGACCGTGACGGTAGAGGTGACCTCGAAGCTCGCCGGGGCGGCGGAGACGATTTCGGCCGAGGCGGTCGTCGCGGTGCTCAGCGCAAGCGCTGCGGCGAGTAGCGCGTATTTCATCCTGCCCTCCCCTGTTGTGGAGGCAGCTTATCGTAGTCTGGATCGGTCGCGAACGGCGACGTGCTTCCCTCAGGCCGGACGTGTTCCGGCATCCGCCGTCGAGCGAAATCAACGGCTCGCCAGGCATGTGCCGCGGTGGGCCCCGGAACAAATCCGGGGCGACGACCGGAATTGCGGCTATCCCCGCCCGTCGAGGATCGCCTCGATCGCGTCGGTGACGTCGCCGATATCGGCCATGCCGTCGACGCGGCGGACGAGGCCGCGGGCTTCGTAGAGCGGCAGGATCGGCGCGGTCTTGGCGCGATATTCGGCCATGCGGGTGCGCACCGTTTCGGCATTGTCGTCAGGACGGCGCTTGAACTCGTGCGCCCCGCAGACGTCGCAGGTGCCTTCGATCCGGGGCCGTTTGTAGCGCTCGTGATAGCCCTCGCCGCAGACCGCGCAGGTGAAGCGCCCGACGATCCGGTCGACCAGCGCCTCCTCGTCGACCTCGAGCTCGATCACGAAATCGAGCCTGCGGCCGCGCTTGGCGAGGAGCAGGTCGAGCGCGTCGGCCTGCGCCGCGGTGCGCGGATAGCCATCGAAGATAAGACCGATGTGACTTTCGAGCTGGTCGACCCGCTCGCCGATGATTGCCGAGACGATCGCGTCGGAGACGAGCTCGCCCGCATCCATCACCGCCTTTGCACGGAGCCCGACCTCGGTGCCGGCATTGACTGCCGCGCGCAGCATGTCGCCCGTCGAGAGCTGGACCATGCCACGATCGGCGACGAGCCGGCTTGCCTGGGTGCCCTTCCCCGCCCCCGGCGGGCCCAGGAGAATGATGTCCACGGCGACTTTTCCCCTACGATCCGTTCGTTGTGAGTAGCCATCGAGCGTGTCGAACGGCGTATCGAAGGAGTGCTTCGATACGCCGTTCGACACGCTCAGCCCCTACTCAGCACGAACGGCTTTCGGAGCACAACCGCCATTTTACTCAGCGCAGCCGCGCGCCCTTGAGCTTCGCCTTCTTGATGAGGTCGCCATATTGGTGCGCGAGCAGGTGGCTCTGGATCTGCGTCACCGTATCCATCGTCACGTTGACGACGATGAGCAGGCTCGTTCCGCCGAGATAAAAGGGAATCGACAGCGCCGACACCAGATATTCGGGCACCAGGCAGATCGCCGCCAGATAGGCCGCGCCCACGACGGTGATTCGCGTCAGCACGTAATCGAGATAGATCTCGGTGTTCTTGCCCGGGCGGATGCCGGGAATGAACCCGCCGTGCCGCTTCAGATTCTCCGCCGTTTCCTCGGGGTTGAAGACCACCGCGGTGTAGAAGAACGCGAAGAAGATGATGCCGCCGCCATAGAGCAGCATGTAGATCGGCGATCCGTGCTGGAGATACTGGTTCAGGGTTATGACGACATCGCCCCACCAGCTCTCGCCCGCAACGCGCTGACCGGCGAACTGGCTCGCGGTCAGCGGCATCAGCAGCAGCGACGAGGCGAAGATCGGCGGGATCACGCCCGAGGTGTTGAGCTTGAGCGGCAGATGACTGCGCTCGGCCTGCATCCCGCGCTGCGTCGCGCGCTTGGGATATTGGATCAGGATGCGCCGCTGCGCGAGCTCCATGAAGCAGATGAACAGCACCAGCCCCAGCACCGCGCCGATGATGAGGATCAGGTTGAGCGTGTTGATCGAGCCGCTGCGGCCGCCCTGGAGCAGGTTGAAGAGCGTCGTCGGCATGTTCGCGACGATGCCGGCCATGATGATGAGCGAGACGCCGTTGCCGATCCCGCGGCTGGTGATCTGCTCACCCAGCCACATCAGGAACATCGTGCCGCCGACGAGGCTGACGACCGCAGCGAGGCGAAACAGCATGCCGGGCATGACGATCGCCTGGACGCCGTTGTTCGCGCCCAGCGCCTCGAGCCCGACCGCGATGAAATAGCCCTGCACCGCGGTGAGGCCGACCGTGCCGTAGCGGGTATATTGATTGAGCTTCTTGCGGCCCGATTCGCCTTCCTTCTTGATCGCGGCGAGCGTCGGCGACAGCGAGGTCGCGAGCTG
>CAMLGC010000114.1 GCA_946479505.1 uncultured Sphingomonadaceae bacterium | reverse complement strand
TCATCCCGCGCGCGCCGAGCAGGTCGGCCCACATGTGCGCGAGCGCGATCTGTCCGGTCGCGGCCGCGGCCTGCGCATCTTCCAGGCTGTTGCGCCCGCCGCCGGGCAGCCCCAGCCGCCGCGCGCCGAGCGCGATCGCGCCCGAGCTGACGATCGCGACCTGCTGGCCCGCCCCGGCGCGACCGGCAATATCGGCGACCAGCGTCTCGACCCATTCGGCATGGACCTCGCCGTCGGCGCTCACCAGCAGCGCCGACCCGACCTTGACGATCAGCCGCTGGCAGGTGGTGGGCGAGAAGCGATTTGCTTCATTCTCCAAATCGGTCTCCTGTCATTGCGGACGATGGAGCGATCACACCGGCGACCATTCGATCGCGTCCTCGCCCTCGTCGTCGGCGGGCACCGCCTCGCGCGGGCCGATCGCCACCACCAGCCGATCGAGAACGGCCTCCACGCCCGCGCCCGTCGCCGCGGACAGCGCGAGCACCTCGCCGCCCGATACGTCGCGTAGGTCGCTGGAGAGCATCGCGATCAGTTCTTCGTCGAGCAGATCGGCCTTGCTGAGCGCGACCACGTGGCGCTTGTCGGCGAGTCCCGCGCCGTATTGCGCAAGCTCGTCGCGGACGATGCGATACGCCTCGACCGGATCGTCGCCGTCGGCGGCGACCAGGTGGAGCAACACCCGGCAGCGTTCGATATGGCCGAGGAACCGGTCGCCGATCCCGGCGCCCTCGGCCGCGCCCTCGATCAGCCCCGGAATGTCGGCGAGCACGAACTCGCGGCCCTTGTGGCTGACCACGCCCAATTGCGGGCGAACGGTGGTGAAGGGATAATCGCCCACCTTGGCCTTGGCGTTGGTGACGGCGTTGATGAAGGTCGACTTGCCCGCATTGGGAAGGCCGACGAGCCCGGCATCGGCGAGCAGCTTGAGCCGCAGCCACACCCACGCCTCCTCGGCGGGCCAGCCGGTGCCGTGCTGGCGCGGGGCGCGATTGGTCGAGGTCTTGTACGAAAGATTGCCGCGCCCGCCGTCGCCGCCCTTGAGGAACACCTCGCGCTGGCCCTCGCGGGTGAAGTCGGCGAGGACGTGCTCCTTATCCTCGGAGAGGATCTGGGTTCCGATTGGCACCTTGATGACAAGGTCCTCGCCGCCCGCGCCCGTCCGGTTCGATCCCGCACCGCCTTTGCCGCGGGGCGCGCGGAAATGCTGGGTGTAGCGAAAGTCGATCAGCGTGTTGAGGCCGGCCACCGCCTCGAACACGATGTCGCCGCCCTTGCCGCCATTGCCGCCGTCGGGGCCGCCATATTCGATGAACTTCTCGTGCCGGAAGCTCACCGCACCTGGTCCGCCCGCGCCCGAGCGCATGAAAATCTTGGCCTGATCGAGGAAATGCATGGCCGCTAGATAGCGAAGCGCGCGGGTTTAGCTACCCTTGCGCCCCGAAAGCAGCATGTCGAAGGCGAGATCGCGCGCCTTATCGCGCGGAAGCCCGAGCGCCCGCGCCATCGGATGTCCGAGCAGCGCGTCGCCGAGCGCCATCAGCACAAGCTGGAGCGTCTCCTCGTGGATCGGACGTTCGTCGTTGTGGCCCTCGGCGAGCTCGTCGACGAGATCGTGGATCGCGGTCAGGATCGGATCGAGCGCATCCTCGTTGCCGGACAGGATCATCCAGCTCGCGAGCGCGCCCGCACCGCCGGTGCCGAACGCGTCGAAGGTGAGGTCGACCACCTCGCGCGAATCCTGGTCGCCTGCGCGCGCGCGCAGCGCAGCCTCGCGGATGGTCGAGGTGATCGCGCCCGCCATCCGCCCGATCAGCGCCTTCTGCAAATCCTCGGCCGAGCCGAAATGGTGAAGCAGGTTGGCGTGCGTCCGCCCGATCCGCGCCGCGACCGCCTTGAGCGTCACCGCCTGCGGGCCGGATTCGATCAGCAGCGCGCGCGCCGCCTCGAGCGCGACGTCGCGCGATTCCTCCGGGCTCATGCGGCGACGGGAAGCGAGAACGGTGGCGGGCATTGCCCTTTCCCTGTCGGCGGATTCGGAGGTGAGATCAAGCACTACCCCGCTCCCCTATCCGGCGAAGGGCAGAGGGATTATGCCGCCATTCGGACGGGATCGTCGGCATCGTCGCCGGCGAGCACCAGCTCGAACAGGGCGCAAGCGCTCTGGCGATCCCGCGCGCGCGAGTGCCGCGGCACGACCCGCCCGGTCGGGCGGAAGCCGAGCTTGGCAAGCACCCGGCCCGAGGCGTGGTTGTCGACGAAATGCCCCGCATGGAGCCGCCGCAGCCGGAGCGTCCGCGCGATCTCGATCACCGCATGGCCGGCCTCGGTCGCATAGCCGCGCCCCCAGACGGCGGGCGTCAGCCAATAGCCGAGGTCGTGCGCGCCGTCCTCGCAGGTGTCGATCCCGATCCCGCCGACGATCTCTGCGGTGTCGCCCTCGCGTTCGCAGATGAGGAAATTGGGCTGCACGGGCTCGCGTGGCCGGGCGAGGAACGTTTCGGCATCACCGAGCGCATAGGGCCATGGCGCGCGCGCGAGCGTGGCGACCACGGCCTCGTGCCCGATCGCGCGGGCGAGCGCGGGCGCGTCCTCGGGCCAGCCCGGCCGCAGCATCAGTCTCTTGGTGCGGGCGAACATCATAGGCTCTCCTCAGCTTTTGTGCTGCTCATGGCGCATCACGGTGACGCACCTGCGACAGTCCAAGGGGAGGGAGCATGAAAAAAGGGAGCCGGGGCGACCCGTCTCCCTTTTTTGCGGTTCTCGTGAACCCGGATCGCCCTGGTGGGCGACCCGGATGGTCACCCGATGTTATTCGGCCGCGGCCATAATCGCGTCCACCGAGCAGAATTTGCGGCCGAGCTTGCCCTCGTGGAAGGTCACGCGGCCCTCGACGAGCGCGAACAGCGTGTGGTCCTTGCCGATGCCGACATTGCGGCCCGGGTAGAACCTGGTGCCGCGCTGGCGCACGAGGATGTTGCCCGGAATGGCGACTTCGCCCCCGAACTTCTTGACGCCGAGACGACGACCGGCCGAATCGCGACCGTTGCGCGAAGATCCGCCTGCTTTCTTATGTGCCATGGTCTAAACTCCTCGAATCTCAGGCTTCGGCGGCCGGGGCGGCGGCCTCGGTCTCGGCCTTCTTGGCGGCAGCCTTCTTGGGCGCGGCCTTCTTCTTCTCTTCCGAACCAACGCTCACGATCTTCAGGATCGTGTGCTGCTGGCGATGGCCGTTGCGGCGACGATAATTGTGGCGGCGGCGCTTCTTGAAGACGATCACCTTCTCGCCCTTGGCCTGCGCCACGATCTCGGCGCCGACGGTGAGCCCGTCGACGGCCTTGAGGTCGCTGCCCTCGCCCGCGAGCAGAACGTCGTCCAGCGTGATCGAATCACCGGCTTCGCCGCCGATCTTCTCGACGACGATCTTGTCTCCCGCGGCAACACGATACTGCTTGCCGCCTGTGCGCACGACTGCGAACATGGCCCTCATCACTTTCCAAATGCATGTGCCCGCGCGAGCCGGGGCTCGGCGGGAAAGGTGGTCCGCCTATGCGAGCCGGGCGATTCTGTCAACGCTCTTGGCGGTGGCCGCCGCGAATTAGTGCCGGTGCTCGCGCCGCAGCGTGTAGCGGCCGTCCTGGAAATCCGCGAACAGCCCCGACAGCGCCGGGTGATCGACGGGTTCGTCGCTATCGTCGGGGATCAGATTGCCCTGGCTCACATAGGCGACGTAGCTCGATTCCATGTTCTCAGCGAGCAGGTGGTAGAAGGGCTGGTCCTTGCGCGGGCGCAGGTCCTGCGGGATCGCGTCGTACCATTCCTCGGTGTTGGCGAAGACGGGATCGACGTCGAAAATCACGCCGCGGAAATCGAACATGCGATGGCGCACGACATCGCCGATCGCAAAGTTCGCATGCGCGATCGGCGGAACGGGGGTGTCGCCATCGAAGGGGGGCAGGTGGGGTTGAGCACGGTCCATGCGCTCAATCTAATGCCCTTTCGGCCCCGCACAAGCTGGCGCTTGCGGGGGTCGAACGATTGGGCTAGAGGCCGCCGGCACATCGACCCCGCGCCAGCTTTCTCGAGCTTTGCGGCGGATGCCTTGCCGGAGAGGTGCCAGAGTGGTCGATTGGGACGGTCTCGAAAACCGTTGTGCCTTTACGGGTACCGTGGGTTCGAATCCCACCCTCTCCGCCATCTTGCCATCGGGTTCGAGCCCAAGCGAATCGGCGAGTATTGGATGACGTTCGAGACGGACGGCCAACGCTCGCATGGTTCCGGCGGTGCGTTTGGCGGCGCCGGGAATCAGGTGGTCTCGTCCGCTCTCGATCGGGCGATCGCGAGACGATCGGCGCGGATGCGTTCGCCGAACGTCACCACCCAGAGCGTCCGCCACAGGATATAGGCGTCGAGGATCAGGCTCCGGTGCTCGATATACCAGAGATCCAGGATGGCCTTTTCC
>CAMLGC010000113.1 GCA_946479505.1 uncultured Sphingomonadaceae bacterium | reverse complement strand
TCCACGCCCGCCTCGTTCGCCGGGCCGACGATGCGGCGGATGAAGCGCAGGATCGACGGGCTCAGCCAGTCGTAGCGTTCCGCGAGCTTGGGGTTGGCGCGATCGGCGGCGAAGAGAAATTGCGTCAGATCGTTGGTGCCGATCGACAGGAAATCGAGCTTGGGCAGAAGGATGTCGAGCGTTTCGGCGAGCGCGGGCACTTCGAGCATCGCGCCGTAGCGGATCTGCGACGGCAGCTTGCGATTGCGCGACGCGATCCAGCCGCGCTGCGCCTCGAACAGCGCCTTGGCCTCGTCGAACTCCCACGGTTCGGAGACCATCGGAAACATGATGTTGAGCGGCCGGCCGTTGGCGGCGTCGATCAGCGCGCGCGCCTGCGCCTTCATCAGCCCGTCGCGCTCCAGCGCCAGCCGCAGCGCGCGCCAGCCCATCGCCGGATTTTCTTCCTCCGCCCCGTGCCCGTTCAGATAGGGTAGCGCCTTGTCGCCGCCGATATCGACGGTGCGGAAGGTGACCGGGCGGTCGCCGGCGACATCGAGCACGTCGCGGTAGAGGCGCTGCTGGCGTTCGCGCTGCGGCAGTGTCGCCGAGACGAGGAACTGGAATTCGGTTCGGAACAGCCCGATGCCGTCGGCGCCGGTCAGATCGAGCGCGGCGACATCGTCGCGAAGCCCCGCATTGACCATCAGGGTGAGGCGGTGGCCGTCCCGTGTCACCGGGGGTTCGGATTTGAGCGCCGCGAACACCGCGCGGCGTTTTTGCCGGAGCGCGAGCTTGGCGTCGAATGCCGCCTCCATCGCGGGCGTCGGCCGCACCAGGAGCGCGCTCGCGCTCGTGTCGAGCAGCAGCAGGTCACCCTCGCCCACCAGCCGCCGCACGTCGCGCACGCGGCCGAGCACGGGCACCCCCATCGCGCGCGCTACGATGATGACATGCGCGGTCAGCGAGCCTTCCTCGAGCACGACGCCCTTGAGCCGGCGCCGATCATATTCGAGGAGCTCGGCCGGGCCGAGATTGCGCGCGATCAGGATCGCGTCCTTGCGCAGGCCGAGCTGCGCGGCGGTGCCCATCTGGCCCGAGACGATCCGCAGCAGCCGGTTGGAGAGGTCCTCCAGATCGTGCATCCGATCGGCGAGCAGCGGATCGTCGATCTGGCGCATCCGCATCCGCGTGCGCTGCTGGACGCGCTCGATCGCCGCCTCGGCGGTGAGACCGGAATCGATCGCCTCGTTGATGCGGCGGCTCCAGCCCTCATCATAGGCGAACATCTTGTAGGTCTCGAGCACCTCGCGATGCTCGCCGTCGACGCCGAACTCGGCCTGGCTCGTCATCCGCTCGATCTGCTCGCGCATCTTGTCGAACGCGCCATAGACGCGGTGGCGCTCGGCCTCGGTATCCTCGGCGACGGTGTGCTCGATCGTGATGCGCGGCTGGTGATAGACGGCATGGCCGCTCGCCATGCCGTCGACGAGCTTGAGGCCCGAGATGGTCGCGGCGCTCGTCGATTGCGGACGCGTCGTCCCTGCGCCCGCATCGTCGATCAGGTCGGCGTTGGCGATGAGTTCGGAGAGCACCATCGCCACCGTCTGCAACGCCTCGATCTCGACATCCTCGTAGCGGCGCGATTCGGCATGCTGGATCGAAAGCACGCCGACCGCCTGCTCGCGCCGGATGATCGGCACGCCCGCGAAGCTGTGGAACAGCTCCTCGCCGGTTTCCGGCCGGTACGCGAAATCGGGGTGCGCGGCGGCCTCGTCGAGATTGAGCGTTTCGACATTGGCGGCGATCGTGCCGACCAGCCCTTCGCCCGGCGCGAGCTTGGTGACGTGGACCGCCTCTTCCTTGAGCCCGCGCGTCGCGAACAATTCGAGCAGCCCGTCGCGCAACAGGTAGATCGAGCAGACCTCGCTATCGAGCGCCTCGCCGATGATCTGCACGACCGCGCCGAGCTTGGCCTGCGCAGGGCTGCGCGAGCCCATCACGTCGTGCAGACGCGTCAGGATCTCGCGGGCGGCAGCGGGCGCGGAGAGCGGCATGCCTTCGCGCTACCAGATCGGCACGTGTCGCGCCAATCGGCAAAAGAACAGGGTCGCTATGGGGCGGTAAAGAGCGACGGATCGTAGGCGATCCGGGGCGCCGCCGCGCCCGAAGGGGCGAGCGCAGCCGAGGTTGCGACCACGGCCCTCGTTCTCGGCTCGACCGGCTGGAGCGCGAGCGCCATCCGGTTCGCCTGCCATTGCGCGAACTCGATGCGATACGTGTCGTAGGCGCGGAAGAAAGCGACAAACGGCGCGTCGAGCCTGGCGATCGCGCCGGTGGCGAAGCTGTCGATCGTCGTCGGGGCGATGCCCGCGGTCTCGGCCAGCACGTGCGCGGCGGCGGCGCAGAAATCGTCCTGTACGGCCGGCCGCGCCCAGTAATTGTAAAGCCGCGTCATCGCCTCGTCATACCCGGCCTGGCCCTGGTCGGAGAGCAGCGCCGCGTGCGCCTCGGCGAGTGCGGCCTTTCGATCGTGAAGCAGCGCGTTGTACTGCGCGACGATCGTCGCTTCGTTCGCGCCTCGACAGCTCAGGGCCGCGACGTTGAGCCCGGTGCGCACGTGCCACAGCGCGGCCGCGGGGGCGAGCCCGGCATTGGGCGTCGCGTAGCCGCCATCGGGAAGTCGCGCCGGAACAGTCATTCCGGCGACCGCGCCGTGCGGCGGCTGCGGCATCGGCTGGGGGCTGGGCGCGGGCGGCGGCGGCGCGATCGCAACCTCCGTCTGCTTGGCCGCGCACCCGGCGAGCATCAGGCTCGCGACGATTCCGGCCAGTATCGGACGACAGCTCGACATAGACGCTCCCTCGTGCCCCCGCACCGCAAGAATCCTCGCCGAAGAAGGTTAATGCTTCGTTAGCATCCGTTACGCCGCCCGCTTCTCGAGCGCTGTCGCCGCTTCGGCCATCAGCGTCGCGATGATCTCGGCGACGGGCTCCTCCTTCGACACCATGCCGACCGACTGCCCGGCCATCACGCTGCCATGCTCGACATCGCCGTCGATCACCGCACGCCGGAGCGCGCCCGCCCAGTAATGCTCGATCTGGAGCTGCGCCTCGGCCATCGCCACCTTACCCTCGTCGAGCGCCTGCGCGACCTCGCGCTGCTTGGCGGTGAACAGCTCGCCGCCCTTGTTGCGGAGCGCGCGCACGGGGATGACGGGGAGCCGCGGATCGATCTGGACGCTGGCGACGGCGTCGCGCGCCGAGGCGCGGATGAAGGCCTTCTTGAAGTTCGGATGCGCGATCGATTCGGTCGCGCAGACGAACCGCGTGCCAAGCTGGACGCCCGCCGCCCCCATGTCGAGATAGCCCGCGATCGCCTCGCCGCGCGCGATCCCGCCCGCGACGAAGACCGGCAGCTCTGCGGCGACCTCGGGCAGAATCTCCTGCGCGAGCACGCTGGTCGAGACCGGCCCGATATGCCCGCCCGCCTCCATGCCTTCGACGACGAGCGCATCGACACCCGACCGGATGAGCTTCTTGGCGAGCGCGAGCGCGGGGGCGAAGCAGATCAGCTTGGCGCCGGTCGCCTTGATCGCCTCGAGCGAGCCCTTGGGCGGCAGCCCGCCCGCGAGCACGACGTGCCCGACCCCGTGCTTCGCGCATACCTCGATCAGCTCGAAGAGCTGCGGGTGCATCGTGATGAGATTGACGCCGAAGGGTTTCGACGTGCGCTCCCTGGTTCCCGCGATCTCGGCGTCGAGCAGCTCGGACGTCATCGCGCCGCACGCGATCACCCCGAACCCGCCCGCGTTCGAGATCGCGGCGACGAGGTTGCGTTCCGACACCCACGACATCGCGCCGCCGAGGATCGCGACCTCGCAGCCCAGAAAGTCGCAGCCGCGCGCCATGCGGCGGTGCAGGCGCTCGGCGCCGGTCGAAACAATGTCGTTCATTTCAGCCCCGTAGCGCCGGGCGACGCTGCGGGGCAAGCACTCGCGTCAGGCGCTCGCTTCGAGATCGACGTAGCGCAAATAGGATTTGAGCGTGCGGAACCCCTGGGGAAAGCGCTGCTGCGCCTCTTGGTCCGAAAGCTTGGGCGAGATGATGACCTCCTCGCCCTGGTTCCAGTTGACCGGGGTCGCGACCGACTGCGCGTCGGTGAGCTGGAGGCTGTCGATCGCGCGGAGCACCTCGGCGAAGTTGCGCCCCGTGCTCGGCGGATAGGTGAGGATCAGCCGCACCTTCTTGTTCGGATCGATCACATAGACCGAACGGACGGTAACGGCGGGATCGGCCTCCGGGTGGATCATGTCGTAGAGCGTGGCGACCTTCTGGTCGGTGTCCGCGATCATCGGATAATCGAGTTTCTGCCCCTGCGTCGTCTCGATGTCCTTTTCCCAATCGTGGTGCGAGGCGACGGGATCGACCGACAGGCCGATCGTCTTGACGTCGCGCTTGTCCCATTCGGGGCGCAGCCGCGCGACCTCGCCGAGCTCGGTGGTGCAGACCGGGGTGAAATCCTTGGGATGGCTGAAGAACAGCCCCCAGGACGAGCCGAGCCATTGGTGGAAACGGATGCGCCCCTGCGTGCTGTCCGCCTCGAAATCGGGGGCCGTCTGGCCGAGCTGAATCGACATGATCTGGTTCTCCTTGCTGCCCCAATGATGGGGGCAGGTCGGAGAGAGGGCCAGCAAGTGTTGCTTTGGGCGGCTTCAGGCGTGCTTTTGTTGATGAGACGGCACCGGCCCTCTCCCCCACCCCACCACCCAAGACATTATGCTGAATGGGTGGTGGGGTGGGGGAGAGGGCCGG
>CAMLGC010000112.1 GCA_946479505.1 uncultured Sphingomonadaceae bacterium | reverse complement strand
CCGTCCTTGGTGATGCGCGGCGCGCCGAAGCTCTTGTCGAGCACGACGTTGCGGCCCTTGGGGCCGAGCGTGACCTTCACCGCGTCTGCGAGGATATCGACACCCTTGAGGATGCGCTCGCGGGCGTCGCGGGAGAATTTGACGTCCTTAGATGCCATGTTGATTGGCTCCTGATTGCTGGAAGTTGACTAAATTGACGGTCCGGAAGGGTGCTCAGGCCTCGACGATGCCGAGAATGTCGCTTTCCTTCATGATGAGCAGGTCTTCGCCGTCAACTTTGACCTCGGTGCCCGACCACTTGCCGAACAGGATGCGATCGCCGGCCTTGACCTCGAGCGCGTGAACCTCGCCGGCCTCGTTGCGGGCGCCGGTGCCGGCGGCGACAACTTCACCCTCCTGCGGCTTTTCCTTGGCGGTGTCTGGAATGATGATGCCGCCGGCCGTCTTTTCCTCGGCCTCTACGCGGCGAACGAGAACACGATCGTGCAACGGACGAAAGTTCATGCGCCATCCTTTCTTGGTAATCAGATGATGAGAGCTCTGGCACTCACCAAGGGCGAGTGCCAACAGCGCAGGATATGCGGATGGCCGTGCCGATCGTCAACGGGTGCGCACAACGATTTTTTTCGGGCACGTATCCGGGGACGGCGCCCTGTATTGCGCGCGTAAGACGCCGTTGCCTCTCCGATCGCATTGGCTTAGTCAGAAGGCGAGCGATTTGCGGGGACTTGAGGGAGCGACACGGTGAAGCTGGTTCGAGGGGCATGGAAACTGCTGGTCGGGATCAAGGACGCGCTCGTCCTGATCGCGATGCTCTTGTTCTTCGCGGCATTGTGGGCGGCGCTCTCGGCACGCCCTGCGCCGACCGCGATCGGGAGCGGCGCGCTGCTGCTCGATCTCGACGGGACGATCGTCGAGCAGCCGAGCGAGGTCGATCCCTTCACGATCGCGAGCGGGCAGCAGGTCGCGCGCGAGTTCCGGCTGCGCGATCTCGTCCGCGCGATCGACGCCGCCAAGGACGATGACCGCGTCAAGGCGGTCGTGCTCGATCTCGACCATTTCGGCGGCGGCTATCCGGCCGCGGTGGCGGAGGTGGGCGATGCGCTCGGCCGCGTGCGCGCGAGCGGAAAGCCCGTGCTCGCCTATGCCACCGCCTATACCGATGCCGGCTATCGGCTGGCGTCCGAAGCCAGCGAGATCTGGATGGATCCGATGGGGGGCACGCTCCTCCTCGGGCCCGGCGGCTCGCGGCTCTATTACAAGGGGCTGATCGACAAGCTCGGCGTCGATGTCCACGTCTTCCGCGTCGGCAAGTTCAAGTCGTTCGTCGAGCCCTATACGCGCTCCGAAGCGTCGCCCGAGGCCGAGGCGGCCGACCGCGCACTCTACGGGTCGATCTTCAGCCAGTGGCAGGACGCTGTGAAGAAGGCGCGGCCGAAGGCGCAGATCGAACCCTTCCTCACCCGCCCCGCCGAGATCGTCACCGCCGCGAACGGCGACATCGCGCAGGCGAACCTCAAGGCGGGTCTGGTCGACAAGCTCGCCACGCGGATCGACTTCGGCAAGCGCGTGGCGAAGGTTGCCGGCAAGGGCGACGGCAAGGTGCCCGGCAGTTTCGACGCCATCGATTACGATGCCTATGTCGAGGCGCATCCGGGGCGCACCGGCGGCTCGGCGATCGGCGTGCTGACGGTGGCGGGCGAGATCGTCGACGGCGAGGCCGGTCCCGGCACCGCGGGCGGCGACAGCATCGCCAAGGCGATGCTTGAAGGGCTCGCCAACAACGATCTCAAGGCGCTCGTCGTGCGCGTCGATTCGCCGGGCGGATCGGCGTTCGCCTCCGAGCAGATCCGCCAGGCGATCCTTCAGGCGAAGGCGAAGGGCCTGCCGGTCGTGGTCTCGATGGGGAGCCTCGCGGCGTCGGGCGGCTATTGGGTCTCGACCGCGGGGGACACGATCTTCGCCGAGCCCAACACGATCACCGGATCGATCGGCATCTTCGGGATCATCCCCACCTTCGAGGAGACGCTCGCCAAGATCGGCATCACCAGCGACGGGGTGAAGACGACGCCGCTCTCGGGCCAGCCCGATATCCTGGGCGGGATCACCCCCGAGGTCGCGGCGATGTTCCAGGCCGGAATCGAGCACGGCTATCGCGAGTTCATCGCGCGCGTCTCGAAGGCGCGGAACATGCCGCCGGAGCGCGTCAACGAGATTGCGCAGGGCCGCGTGTGGGATGGCGGCACCGCGCGCCAGCTCAACCTGGTCGATCGCTTCGGCGACCTCCACGATGCGATCGCCGAGGCGGCGAAGCGCGCCAAGCTCGATCCCGACGACGTCCACCCCGTCTTCCTCGAGAAAAAGCCGAGCTGGCTCGCGCAGCTCGCAGCGCAATATGCGCGCCAGCATCGCGACGACGACAATGGCGAGCCGGCAGACGCCTTCTCGCGCATCGCGATCCAGCGGCGCGCGATCTTCGCGCAGGCGCTGGGCGATATGCGACGCATCTCGAGCGGATCGGCGATCCAGGCGCGCTGCCTCGAATGCGCGGCATTGGGGCCGGTGTCTCCGAGCCCCGCCGATGCACGGCTGATGGACGCGCTGCTCGCGAAGCTCGCTTTGTGATCGTCCGCGCGGCGCGGCCCGACGACGCCGCGGCGATCGCGGCGATCTATGCCCCGCACGTGACGAGCGGCACCGTTTCGTTCGAGACCGAGGCGCCCGACGCGCGCGCGATGCGATCGCGGATGGCGGGCTCGGATGGCTTCTATCCGTGGCTGGTCGCGACCAACCTCGATGAAGACGGCGTGCTCGCTTATGCCTATGCTTCGCGCTTCCGCGACCGGCCCGCCTACCGCTACGTCGTCGAGACCTCGATCTACGTCGCCGGGCCGGTGCAGGGCCAGGGCACCGGCCGGCTGCTCTATCGCGCGCTGATCGACACGCTGCGCGCGCAGGGCTTCACCCAGGCGGTCGGCGCGATCGCGCTTCCCAACGACCATTCGATCGCGCTCCACGAAGCGACCGGGTTTCGGCGGGCGGGCGTCTATCGCGAGGTCGGCTACAAGCACGGCCAGTGGATCGACGTCGGCTTCTGGCAGCGCGAATTGAACGATTCCACGATCCCGCCGGTCGAGCCGCGGCCGTTCAGCGAGGTGGGAGTGGTGCGGAGCTAGGGATCGTTCGGGCGCCCGCGATAGGCGGGCAGCGCCAGCTTCCAGTGGATCGCCGCCGCGCGCAGTCCGAAGCCCGCCGCCGCCCCGGCGATCGCATCCACGAACGACGGTGCGCCGAGCAGTCGCAGGCAGACGTAGAGCGTAGCGGCGAGCGCGGCGGCGGTGACGTAGAGCTCGGGCCGCATCAGGATCGAGGGCTCCCCCGCCAGCGTGTCGCGGATGATGCCGCCGACGCAGGCGGAGATGATCCCCATCACCACCGCCGGCACGGGTGGCACGCCGAAGCCGAGCGCCTTGGCCGCGCCGAACACCGCATAGGATGCGATCCCCACCGCATCGAGCCAGTCGAGCGCCTTGCCGTTCCACCAGCGCTGGGGCGTCAGCCAGATCAGCAGCGCCACCGCGAGGCAGACCAGCGCCACCAGCCGATCCTGCACCCAGAAGACCGGCGCGCCGATCAACAGGTCGCGCACGGTGCCGCCGCCGACGCCGGTGATGAGCGCGAAGAAGGCGAGCGTGACGAACGTCTGCCCGCGCCGCGCCGCGGCGAGCGCGCCGGTTGCGGCGAACACCGCGATGCCGAACATGTCGAGCCACGGGAGGATGGGGCCGATCTGCCACGGTGCCTGGTCCATGCCTCCGCCTCTACCGCGCCTGCCCCGACGCGCAAAGACGGTGGAAACATCGCCCCCGGATCGGCATTACCCTTATCATGCAGCGCACAACGACTTCGATGATCGCCGCTTCGGTCCTGCTGGCGGCGCTGGCGGGCTATGTCGATGCGATCGCTTTCATCAGCCTGGGCGGGTTCTTCGCCTCGTTCATGAGCGGCAACACGACGCGGCTGGGCGTCGCGATCGCTACCGGCGTCTCGTTCGACGCGTGGGCCGCGGGTGCGCTGCTGGTTGCGTTCGTGTGCGGCGCAATGATCGCCGGCATCCTCTCGGCGCGGTTCGAGGCGCGCCGCAAGCCGATGGTGATGTTGGCGGTGACGGTGCTGCTCGCGATTGCAGCGGTGCTGACGCACGTCACCGAGCTGCGCGTGCCGCTGCTGCTGCTCGCGGTCGCGATGGGCGCGGAGAACGGCATCTTCCTGCGCGACCGCGAGGTGAGCATCGGCCTCACCTACATCACCGGCACGCTGGTGCGGCTCGGCGAGCGGCTGGCGGATGCACTGCTCGGGCGCGGCGGCGCGTTCGGCTGGGTGCCGCCGCTGCTGCTGTGGCTGGGGTTCGTCGTCGGCGTCGTTCTCGGCGGCCGAACGCATCTGGGCTTCGGACTCGACGCTTTGTGGTTCGCGACAGGCGGGGCGGCGGTGCTCGCGGGGCTGATGGCGGTACTGCCGGGGGCCGAAGAAAGGTCCTGAACGACGCCGCGGCAAAGCCGCGTCGTCGGACGGGGCTTGGAGCCCCGCCGGCCGGTCCAGCCTAGTCTGCCCGGATTTAACTCCGCTAAATCCATCGCCGGCTAGACGTGGATGGGTTTCCCCGTCACCGCCATTGCCGCCTCCTTGATTGCCTCGCTGTGCGTCGGGTGCGCATGGCAGGTATAGGCGATGTCCTCGCTCGTTGCGCCGAATTCCATCGCCTGCGCGGCCTGCGCGATCATCGTGCCCGCGACCGAGGCGATGATCCACACGCCGAGCACGCGATCGGTCCTGGCGTCGGCGATCACCTTCACGAAGCCGTCGGGCTCGTGGTTGGTCTTGGCGCGGCTGTTGGCCATCATCGGGAACTTGCCGACCTTGACCTCGCCCTTCTCCTTCGCCTGCTCCTCGGTGAGGCCGACGCCGGCGATCTCGGGCCAGGTATAGAC
>CAMLGC010000111.1 GCA_946479505.1 uncultured Sphingomonadaceae bacterium | reverse complement strand
GCGGTCAATAGCCCATCAGCGCGAGCACCTCGCGGCGGCTGCGCTCGTCGTCGCGAAACACGCCCATCATCCGGCTGGTGACCATCGCCACGCCGGGGGTGCGCACGCCGCGCGCGGTCATGCACGCATGCGTCGCCTCGATCACGACCGCGACGCCGAGCGGCTTCAGGCCGTTCCAGATGCAATCGGCGACCTCGGCGGTGAGCCGCTCCTGCACCTGGAGCCGGCGCGCATAAGCGTGGAGCACGCGCGCGAGCTTCGAGATGCCGACGACGCGGTCGCGCGGCAGATAGGCGATGTGCGCCTTTCCCTGGATCGGCGCCATGTGGTGCTCGCAATGCGACTGGAACGGAATGTCCTTGAGCAGCACGATCTCGTCATATCCGCCCACTTCCTCGAACACGCGGGCGAGGTGGTGCGCGGGATCGTCCGCATAGCCCGCGCAATATTCCTTCCATGCCCGCGCCACCCGGCGCGGCGTATCGAGCAGGCCTTCGCGCGCGGGATCGTCGCCGGCCCAGCGGATCAGCGTGCGGATCGCCTCGGCGATCTCCTCGGGCACGATGATCGTCGGAGGATCGCCGACGGTCTCGCCGTCGTCGGGGCTGGCGTCGAATGCGGTCATGCCCTCTCCCATAAGGCCGATTCGCCGCGGACGCTACGTCACGCGCTGATCTGCACAACGTAGGTTCGATTTCGAAACTGTCTCATTTCGGCAACACGCGCGCAACCCCGCAGTTTTCCTGCCCGAATGCAATTGACGTGCGCGTTAGACGCCCGCTAGATTTGCATACCTGAATCACGAACACCGTCTAACCCGGCGTTCCAGACCGGCGGTCGGTGCAGGAGGGGATGACTGCCATGACGAAGTTCGACCTGCTCGCGGCCTCGGCGATTGCGCTCCTGTCGGCGAGCCCCGCATTCGCGCAGACCGACCCGGCCTCGCCGCAAGACGCGACCTCTGCGCAGGACGAAACCGGCATTCAGGACATCGTCGTCACCGCGCAGCGCACCTCCGAGCGGCTCCAGGACGTGCCGATCGCGGTCTCCGCCTTCACCGCCGAGAATCTCGAGCGTCAGCAGATCGTCAACTCCGCGTCGCTCCAGCAGACGCTGCCCAACGTCAGCTACACCAAGACCAACTTCACCACCTCGAGCTTCACCATCCGCGGCATCGGCGATCTTTGCACCGGCACGAGCTGCGATCGCGCGACCGCGATCCACGTCAACGATATGCCGCTCGTCTCGACGCGCCTGTTCGAAACCGAATTCTATGATCTCGAGCGCATCGAGGTGCTGCGCGGGCCGCAGGGCACGCTGTTCGGCCGCAACGCGACCTCGGGCGTGATCAATTTCATCACCGCCAAGCCCGATCTTTCGGGCATCGGCGCCTCCGGTGAGGTCGAATACGGCAATTACGATTCGAAGAAGGCCAAGGGCATGTTCAACCTGCCGATCGGCAACACGTTGGGCGTGCGCGTGGCGGGCCTCTATCTGAACCGCGACGGCTATACCAAGAACCTCTACGATGGCAGCCATATCGACGGGCGCGACCTCTATTCGCTGCGCGGCACGGTTTCCTGGGAGCCGTCGAGCGACACGCGGCTCGACCTCATCGCCTATTATTTCCACGAGGATGACGACCGCTCGCGCATCCAGAAGCAGCTCTGCCATCGCGATCCGACCGGCATTCTCGGCTGCCTGCCCGACCGGCTGGCCTATGAGACGACAAACGGCAATTCGACGCTTGGGACGATCATCAGCTCCAACGAGTTCTTCAAGATCGCCAGCGGCGGCAGCGACACGGTCGCATCGCTGGGCCTCGGCAGCATCTATGGCACCGACGTTTTCGCCAATGCGGTCACCCCTGCGGATAACCGCGTCGTCGCCGTCGATTTCAACCCGACCTATTTTGCCGAGGAACAGCAATATCAGGCCAAGTTCTTTCAGGATTTCGGCCAGATGTCGCTCAACATCACCGGCGGCTATGCCGAAAACAGCGTGGATTCACGCACCGATTTCACAAATGCGGTCGAGAGCAGCCTCGACAACAATGCAGGCCTGACCACACTCGCCTTTCTGGCGTCGTTGCCTGGCGCGGCCTTCCCCACCTACGGCAACAATAACCCGTTCACGCCGCTGGCCCAGACGCTCATTCCCAATGGCCCCGCAGGCGGCGTCTGCCAGTCCGATCTCACCCCCAATGACGGCGGCGTCTATTCGGGCGCGAGCGTCGGCTGCTTCCACCAGAGCCTCGATTTCGATCGTTCGCGCGCGGACGCCCGGCAATGGTCGGTCGAGGCGCATGTCGACAGCCATTTCGACGGAATGTTCAACTTTCTGCTCGGCGGCATCTATCTCGACCAGAAGATCACCAAGAACGACTATTTCGTCGCGTCATTCGGGCTCGATTACGGGGCGGGCGTGCTCGGTGCGGCCAGCGGCGGCCCGAACGTCGAACTCTCGACGCCGTTCTATCACAATGACGAGCGCCTCTATCGCCTCAAGTCCTACGGCATTTTCGGCGAGACCTATTTCGATTTCACCGACAGGCTCAAGCTGACCCTCGGCCTGCGCTACAACCACGACCAGAAGCTCCTGCAGGCGCGCACCACGACACTCGACGCTGCGCTGCCCTACGGCGCGACCGACATCGACCTCGGTGTCGGAGCGCCCGACTACGAGCTCGACGACGCGCACTTCGGCCGCCTCACCGGGCGCGCGGTGCTCGATTTCAAGATTACGCCGGACAACCTGCTCTACGCATCCTATTCGCGCGGCTACAAATCGGGGGGCATCAACCCGCCCGTCCCGGCAATCTTCAACGTGCCCTCGATCTTCCGGCCGGAACAGGTCGATGCGTTCGAAGTCGGCTCGAAAAACACCTTCCTCGATGGCACGCTGCGGCTCAACCTCACCGGTTTCTACTATAAGTACAAGGATCTGCAGCTCGCACGGATCGTCAACCGCACCGCGGTCAACGACAATATCAGCGCCAACATCTACGGCCTCGAGGCCGAGGCGGTGATCTCGCCGACCCCCGACTTCGTGGTCAATGCGAACTTCAGCTACCTTCATTCGAGCGTCTCGGATGACGAATCGCTCATCAACCCGCGCGATCCGTCGGGCGGGCGCACCGATGCGGTTATCATCAAGGACGTCACCAACGCGGCGAACTGCGCGCTCTTTTCGAATGTCGGCTCGACCGCGGCGGCGGTCGGGTACGTCAACGCCATCAACGGTGGGATCGGTGCCTCATTCGGCAACCCGGCCCTGCTGCGTCCTGCTGAGCAGGTGCTTTCGAACGGCACGTTCGGCGCCTATTCGATCTGCGAGACGCTGCAGGATAGCGCCTCCACGGTGGGCGCGTTGTTCGGCGGCATCACCTTTGCCGGATCGGGCGTGCCGGTGAACGTCAAGGGCAACCATCTGCCGCAGGCGCCGACCTACAAGTTCGCCGTCGGCGCACAATATACCTTCCATCTGGGCGGTGACATGACGCTCGTGCCGCGCGCCGACCTCAACTATACCGGCAACAGCTACGCCAGCATCTTCAACAACCAGGTCGACCGCATCCAGGGCTATGAGGTCGTCAACGCGCAGCTCCAGCTCAACGGCGCCGACGACGCCTGGTATCTGCGCGCCTTCGTACAGAACGCGACCAAGAACGACGCGATCACCGGCCAGTATGTCGGCGATCAGTCGTCGGGGCTGTTCACCAACGTCTTCACGATCGAGCCGCGCCGCTACGGCGTGGCGCTCGGCTTCAGCTTCTAGGGGGAGCCTTCCGGGGGGAAGGAACGGGTCTCCGGCCACGCGGCCGGGGACCCATTTTTTTGGAATTGCTGACAGGAGGCTGCGCGCGGCACGGATCGGGGCTGTCCTACAGCCCCGCGGTTCCTGATATGGACCGATCATGTCGCACAGCGCCGGCGCCACGGGTACACGTCGCCCCTGCGCCCAACGGTCGCCCCGATCCATGTTGGTGTCGTTTATTCGGAACCTTTATCGTCAATTCCGCGGTCGATCGGGGTTCAGCTCCGGATAAAGCGCGATCAGCTTGCGGGTCACGCCGTTGGTCCAGCCGAAGCCATCCTGTGTCGGATATTCGCCGCCGCCGCCCGGCAGCCGTTCCTCGATATCGTATTTTTCGAGCATCCGTCCGCTGGCGCGATATTCGCGCGCGACGGTCTCGATCCAGCGCTCGGCGATGGTGCGCGCGAGCTCCTCTTCGCCGTAACGCCGCAGCCCCGACACCGCGACCCACTGGAGCGGCGCCCAGCCGTTGGGGCTGTCCCATTGCTCACCGGTGCGCGTCAGCGTGGTGCGCAGGCCACCCCCGCCCACCAGCATCCGCCGCGTGAGCGCCGCGGTGCGCGTCGCCTGCTCCTCATCCGCCACCCCGACGAACAAGGGATAGAGCATCGCCGCCGACACCACCGGCGTCATCCGCCGCGTCTCGACGTCATAGTCGCCGAAGCGCCCGTCGGTGTCGTTCCACAGCCAGCGCGTGATCGCCGCCTTGCGATTCTCCGCGGCCTTGGTGAAGCGCGCATCGCACGCCGCTTCGGCGAGCGCGCGGCAGCGCGCGGCGATATGCTGCTCGACCGCCCAGAGCAGACTGTTGAGATCCACGGCCACGATGTCGGTGGTGTGGATCGTCGTCAGCGTCCGCCCGTCGGCGAGCCAGCGCGAGCTGAAATCCCATCCGCTCTCCGCCGCCGAGCGCAGGTCGCGATAAACCTCGGCTGCCGGCCGCCCGTCAGCGGCGCGGGCGGTCGCCTCGTCCTCGGCGAAGCTCTCGTCGCGCGGCGTATCGCGTGCGTCCCAATAGCGGTTGAGCAGGCTGCCGTCGGGCATCCGCACGACATGCTCGCACGCGACCACGGCGACGCTCACGCACTCCGCGCCGTCCATCCAGAACGCATATTCGGTGCGCAAGGCCGCCAGCCGCCGCCGCTCTGTCGCTTGATCGCCAGGCTCCGCGAGATCAAGCATCAGCGCGAAGAAGGGCGGCTGCGATCGGCTGAGATAATAGGTGCGCGTGCCGTTGGGAATGTGCCCGAACCGCTCGATCAGGCTGACAAAATCGGCGACCATCGACGTAACGAGATCGT
>CAMLGC010000110.1 GCA_946479505.1 uncultured Sphingomonadaceae bacterium | reverse complement strand
TTTCGAATCAGTAAAGGTAGCTTTACAGACAAGCAAGCTTTACGTCAAGCGGGCTGGACATTATATACATGACACAGCAAGCTGGCACTGATCGAGAGCGCGGCGACAGGCCGGCGCTAGAGGCGAGAGAGAAGTACGATCGTATCGGAAACGAGGCGCTCAAATCGTTTGAGCGTGTTCAGAATACTCTCACCCTCGAAGGGTGTGCCTTTAGCGAAGCGTATGTCGAAGGTCGTCTTAGGATCGTCCTTGAGTATAGCCCCTACTCCCTTAGGGAAACCGATGGCGGTGAGCGGCAAGTCGTGCTGCGTCACGATGGAGAAGTTTTCCCACTTTCCTCCCCGAGTTCCATCGGCCAAGACTATCTGCATCTCACCAATCTTGGTTTCAACCTCAGTGCCGATGAGAATGTGATGCTTATCGGCAATGTCGAGCCGGTGGATACCATAGAGGTCGTTCCCTCCGTCCTTGAACGGTTTGATATCATCCAGAATGCAGTTGATGACGGCATCGCTCGGTCGAATAGTCTCTTTCTGTCCCCTCAGGTCGGCTTCCGCACTCTTCCGATCAGCGTGGAATGGAAATCGGGTGCGATTGCCGATGGTGCCACCGTTGGCTTCGACGAGCGCACAGTAACAGTGGTCAAGGGCCGTTCTGAGATTATGAATCGCGTCGCCCACGACCAATGGAGCGTACTTTGGAACGGGGCGCCCGAATCCTCGCATTTTCCTCTGGTTCTTGTGAAGCTTGGGATTGAGCGATTGGACGTTATCTGTCGTGTGTCGCCGGACAATCTTTTCAAACTCCGCGATGTGATGATCGGCCCGTTCTACTTTTAGGACGGTGCCTTTGAAGTCATTTCGGGATATAGCGATAGGCATGAAGAATGATCTGCCCGAACAAGACGAGGTGCTTAAGCGGATGCTGAGCACGCCACCAAAGCCGCATGAATCAGATCGAGAGTCAACGGATCAACCTCGGCGGCGCGGAAGGCCGATCGGCGGCGGCAAGCGGACAGCGCAAAAGCGCTAGTCGCGCTTCTTCGTCCAGCGCGTTCCGTAAGCGCCGCCCTTGAAGGTGCGCTTACGGCCGAGCGCGGGATGCTTAGGCTGCGACTGGACCAATCCGCCGATAGGTGAGGCGCTTCCCGCCGATGCCGCGCAGGGCAATGTTGGCGCGCGCTTCGTCATTCACGCCGAGCGCTGAACGGTGCGCGTAGCGGAAATCAAACTCGCGCAGGTAGCGTTGCAAATGCTGCGATCCGCAATGCTGATACACACCGCGCATTCCACGCTTGAAGATGCCGAAGAAGCCCTCGATGGTGTTGGTGTGGAACACGCCATCGCGCACATATTCGTCGCGCGAATGATTGACGGTGTGATGCGCCGAAAACAACGTTCCCATGTTGAGATAGTGGCGGGCTTCGTCGGTCATCAGCGTTGCCTTGGGCGAGACGTGCTTCAATAGCATGTTGCCGATCGTGCCGCTGTTGATACCGCCAGTGAACACAACCGACATTGCGCGACCCGTCACGCGATCGACCAGCGAGACGACCTTGTTCATGTTGTGGATCGCCATGCGGTTGTTGCCGGGAACGCGACCGATATAGGTTTCGTCCGCTTCCACGAAGCCGCCATCGCCGCCCATCGGGCCGCTGTCGTCGGGGACCATCGCTTCGCGGATGCGATGCGCCATGAACCAGGCCGTCTTGTAGGTGACGCCGAGCATGCGGTGGAGCTGGTGGGCGGAAATGCCCTTTTTGCTCGACACGATCAGATGATTGGCGAGCAGCCACTTGTTGAGCGGAACCTTGCTCGCCTCGAATACGGTGCCGACCGTCACCGAATATTGCTTGCGGCATGCGTTGCACTGGATGACGCCCTTGCGAACCGCGCCCTCGGGATGCGCCTTGGTGGGGCGCCCGCGCTGCTCGGGAAGACGCTTGGCGTCCAGCGAGCCGCAATGCGGGCAAACCGGACCCTCGGGCCAACGGAGGGCCTCAAGATGCTCGCGGGCTGCGTCGGCGTTGGTGAAGCGAGGGGCGGTGATGTTCGTCATGCAGAAACACTAGGCGTTCTGCCATTGCTTTGTCAAGTATATAATGTCCAGCGGGCTTTACACAGGCGAATGCACACCATCCTGGGTATGACTTTTGTTTCACCTTTGACGGATTGAGCGTCTCAGAGTCGCTCGAGCATCGCCTGCGCAAGGCTGCTCAGCGTATCGTCGCGCGCGCCCATCACGACGATTCGGTCGCCCGGCCGCGCCTCGGCGACGAGGTGCGTCGCCGCCGCCTCGCGATCGGGGATGTGGAGCGCGTTCGCGCCCGTCGCGGCCACGTCGGTGACGATGTCGGCGCTCGTCACCTCACGGGTCACGGTGCCGCCCTGATAGACCGGATCGGGCAGCACGATCAGGTCGTCGGGCCCGAGCCGCTCGACCAGGCTCGCCACCAGTTCGCGCCGCATGACCTTCAAGGGCCCATAGCCGTGCGGCTGGAACAGGATCAGCAGCCGGCCGGCAAAGGCATGAAGTGTGTCGAGCGTCGCGGCGATCTTGTCGGGATTGTGCCCGAAATCGTCGATCACGGCGACGCCGTTCGCTTCGCCGACCAGCTCGAACCGCCGCTTGAGCCCCGCGAACCCCTCGATCGCTCGCGCCGCCTCGTCTATCGGCACCCCCGCGGCGACGCATGCGCCGATCGCGGCGAGCGCGTTCGAGACGTTGTGCCGTCCCGGCACCTGGAGCCGAATGCGATGGCGATCGTCGCCGGCAACGAGATCGAACCCGATCCCGAACGGCTCCGGCGTCAACTCTTCCGCCACCAGATCCGCTTCGCTCCCGATCGCGAAAGTCAGCCGGCGCTTGTCGGGCAGCGCCATCGCCAGCGCCGCGCCTTCGCCATTGTCGAGATTGACCACCGCCGTTCCGGCTTTGCCGATGAAGCCGCCGAACAACGCGCGCAGCTCCTCGAGCGTTTTGTGGTCGAGGCTCACGTTGTTGAGCACCGCGATCCTGGGCGAATAGAGCGCGATCGAGCCGTCGCTCTCGTCGACTTCGCTCACGTACGGATCGCCGCCGCCCACCAACGCGCTCGCGAACGGCGCCGCATCGCTGGCGAAGTTCTTCATCACCGCGCCGTTCATCACCGTCGGGTCGCGGCCCGCCGAGTGCAGCATCCAGCCGATCATGCCCGTCACGGTCGATTTGCCGCTCGTGCCCGCGACGCCGATCGGCAGCGCGCTCGCGTTGAAGAGCGCCGCGTTAAGTTCGGCGCGCGTCATCCGCTCGGCGCCGATACGGTTTGCCGCGACGATGTCCGGCACGCTGTCCTCGACCGCTGCCGACGCGACGACGATCTGATCGGCGGAGACGATCCCGCTCCCGTCCTGCGGGAACAGCGCGATTCCGAGCGCGCGCAGACTGTCGAACTTCGCCGGAACGCGCCCCGCGTCGAGCGCGCGGTCCGATCCGGCGACGGTCGCACCCCGCGCTGCAAGGATCATCGCGAGCGGCATCATGCCGCTGCCGCCGATGCCGACGAAGAAGTAGGATTTGCCGTCGCTCATGTGCGCGGGCTATCGACGCTTTCGGGAACGGGCACAAGGAGCAGCCATGCGGATCGGGATCGTCGCACCGGCGCGTGAGCTGGACCGTATCGTCGTCGCGCGGATCGGCGCGTTCGCAGCAATCGCGTTTCCCGGGATCGAGCTCGTCTTCCACCCGCAATGCTTCCTCTCGTCGGGCCATTTCGCCGGCACCGACGATCAGCGCGCGGACGCCTTCCTCGAAATGGCGAACGACCCCGCGATCGACGCGATCTGGTTCGGCCGCGGCGGCTATGGCTCGAACCGCATCCTGACGCGCGTCATGGATTCGCTCGGCCCGGCGGCGCACGCCAAGGCCTATTGCGGCTATTCGGACACGGGGTTCTTATTGGGTGCGCTCTACGCGCGGCGAATCGGTCGGCCGATCCACGGCCCGATGCCGATCGACATCGATCGCAAGGGCGGCGACGTCACGGTGACGCGGAGCCTCGCCTGGCTCACCGCACGGGATCCGAAGGGGCTGGAGCCGAGCCTCGGGCGCCGTCCCGCCGCCGCGTTCAACCTCGCGATTCTCACCGCGATGATCGGAACGCCGTGGCTGCCCGACCTCACCGATCACGTGCTGATGATCGAGGAGGTCTCCGAGCCGCTCTACCGGATCGACCGCATGCTCTTCCAGGTCGCGCACGCGACGCAGCTAAAGGGAATCGCCGGCATCCGCCTCGGCGCGATCCGCGACGTGCAGGAGAACGATCCACCCTTCGCCGAGACGCCCGAGCAGATGATTACGCGTTGGTGCGGCGAGATGGGCGTGCCGTATCTAGGGCGCGCGCAAATCGGGCATTACGCCGACAACCACGTCGTGCCGTTCGGCGTCGCGTGATTACCTCCCGAACGGCAAAACGCTTTCATATTGCGCCAGCGGTGGCGCCCCCGCCACGCCCGCACCGGCGCGAAGCAGGAAGGCGTGGCGCACGATCTCGGCCTGCTGCTCGATCCCGTAGCGCGCGAGCGGCCAGCCGGGATGGAGCGCGTAACCGTAACGGCAGAAGGGATGGCGTGCGAGCGGCAGGCACACGCCCTTTTGATGCTGCCAGACATGCGTCATCTCGTGGATGAACAGCCCCTGGTCGCCAAGCCGCGCCGCCGCAAAATCGTCGCGATAGAGGCTCCCCTCGGGGTGGAAGTAAATCGATCCGCGCGGCGCTATCACGACGTGGCGCGGCTGGAAGAAGGCCCATTTGCGCTGCACGATCCGCACCCGGCGATAGTCGATCGCGTCGCCGAACACGTCTGTCGCAAGCGCGACCTCGCCCTCGGTCAGCGGTCGCGCCGGCAGCTCAGTCGTCCTTGAACGGGGAGGGTGCGCCCGCCGCCACCGCGACCGCATCGACGTCGATCCGCGGGAAACCGGTAAAGGTCAGCCGCAGCGGCACGACGCTCCCCGCTTTGATCGCCGGATTGACGTGGAACAGCATCACGTGCCGCCCGCCCGGCGCGAACGCCACCGTCGAATCGGCGGGCAGCGGCACGCGCGCAACCGGCGCCATGCTGGTCATGCTGCCCTTGGCCATCGTCTCGTGCATCTCGCTGCGGATCGCGACCTGGCTCATCACGTTGACCAGCGCCGAGTCCTTCGAATGGCCGTGCAGCGTGAAATAGGCCGCCGCGGGCCGCCCCTTGACCGCGGGCAGCCGCACCCACGCGTCGGTCACATAGATGTCGTCCTGCGTGTTGCAGCCGGAAAGCATGGCGGCGAAAGCGACAGCGGCGACCAGCGCGGATTTCAACGGCAGGGCTCCTCGTGCAGCTTCGGGACACGCACGTTCTACGGGTCCGCCAATCTTGCGGCAAGGACAAGCCCCCCTATATCCGCTGACGTAACGGTTGCGCGCGCCGTCGCTTGGGCGGCGCGGGCCGCCGATCCTGTTTCAACATTCGGGGCCAACGAGGGATTATGGCGAAAGTAATCGGAATCGACCTGGGCACGACCAATAGCTGCGTCGCCGTCATGGAAGGCGGAAAGCCCAAGGTGATCGAAAATGCTGAAGGCGCGCGCACGACGCCGTCGGTGGTCGCGTTCGCGAAGGACGGCGAGCGGCTGATCGGCCAGCCGGCCAAGCGCCAGGCGGTCACCAATC
>CAMLGC010000109.1 GCA_946479505.1 uncultured Sphingomonadaceae bacterium | reverse complement strand
CGTTCCCCAACCTCAAGATCATGGCGTCGACCGCGCGCCACGTCATCGACGCCGATCGCCACCGTCTCTCGGCTCGGATCGATGCGCGGGACGGCCATGCGCAGACGCAGGAAATCGAGCTTTCGGGAATCGTCGACCGAATCGGCGCGGGCGACGCCTTCGCAGCGGGCGTGCTTCACGCGCTGCTGCGCGACGAGGACATCGATCGCGCCGCCGCGGACGGGCTGGCGCTCGCCTGCCTCAAGCACTCGCTGCCGGGTGACGCGAGCCTGTTCACCCGGGCAGACCTCGAGGCGTTCGTAGCCGGCGGCGTCGACGTGCGCCGATAATCCCCGCTCTACAGCACGAAGCGGCTGAGATCGGTGTTGCGGGCGATGCTGGCGAGCTGTTGCTCGACATAGGCGGCGTCGATGGTGAGCGTCGAGCCGGCGCGATTCTCGGCCTCGAAGCTCACTTCCTCCAGGAGCTTTTCCATCACCGTCTGGAGGCGGCGGGCGCCGATGTTCTCGACCTGGCCGTTGACCTCGGCGGCGATGCGCGCGACCGCCTTGATCCCGTCCTCGGCAAAGGTGATGCCGACGCCTTCGGTGCCGATCAGCGCCTTGTATTGCTGGGGTAGCGAGGCCTTGGTGTCCGAGAGGATCGAGACGAAATCGTCCTCGGTGAGCGCCGACAGCTCGACGCGGATCGGCAGGCGGCCCTGAAGCTCGGGGAGCAGGTCGCTGGGCTTGGCGACATGGAACGCGCCCGACGCGATGAAGAGGATGTGGTCGGTCTTCATCGGGCCGTATTTGGTCGCGACCGTGGTGCCCTCGATCAGCGGCAGCAGGTCGCGCTGGACGCCCTCGCGGCTGACCGAGCCGCCGCGCACGTCGGAGACCGCGATCTTGTCGATCTCGTCCAAGAAGACGATGCCGTTCTCCTCCGCATCCGACAGCGCGACGCGGCTGACCTCGTCCTGATCGAGCCGGGCGTCGGCTTCCTCCTCGACGAGCTTCTCCCACGCCGCGGCGACGGTGAGCTTGCGGCGCTTCTTCTGCCCGCCGCCCAGCGCCTTGCCCATCATGTCGGAGAGGTTGATCATGCCGACCGACCCGCCCCCTGGCATCTCGAAGGGCATTTGGGGCTGTGCCTCCAGCTCGAGCTCGATCTCCTTGTCGTTCAGATGGCCATCGAAGAAGCGCTGGCGGAACGCCTCGCGCGTCGCCGCGGAAGCATCCTTGCCCGTCAGCGCATCGAGCAGGCGGTTTACCGCCGCCTCCTCGGCCTTGTCCTTCACCGCGGCGCGGCGGCGTTCCTTTTCGAGGCGGATCGCTTCCTCGACCAGGTCGCGCGCGATCTGCTCGACGTCGCGGCCGACATAGCCGACTTCCGTGAACTTGGTGGCCTCGACCTTGACGAAGGGCGCGTCGGCGAGCTTGGCGAGACGGCGGCTGATCTCGGTCTTGCCGCAGCCGGTGGGGCCGATCATCAGAATGTTCTTGGGGGTGACCTCGTCGCGCAGCTCGGGATCGAGCTGCTGACGGCGCCAGCGGTTGCGCAACGCGACCGCGACGGCGCGCTTGGCGTCCTTCTGGCCGATGATGTGCTCGTCCAGCGCGGCGACGATGGTCTTGGGGGTCAGCTTCTCGTTCATTCGTCTCTCAGGTGTTCGGGTGTCGCGCCGCATATCGGGAGGCGCGGGTCGCGGATCAACAGCGGACGCGGGCGGCGATGTCGGCGTGGAGCGCGAGCAGGCCCTCGGTGGTCTCGGGATCGACCTCGGTCGACCAGTTGCCGTAATCGGCGGTGCCGCCGAGGATGATCCCGTCGTGCCTCGAGAACATGTACATGCCCTCGCCGGTTTCGAGTGCGTACTCGATCTCGGGCTGCGGAAGGAGCACGGCGAGTTGGCCGCGCATCGGTTGGAGTTGGGTGTCGCCGAACAGCGCGTTCGAGCCGAGGCCGGTGCAGTTGAAAATCAGACCTTCTTGCAAAGCGAGCAGGTCTGAGGGAGTGCGGAAGTCGCGGACGTGGATATTGCCGCCTGCCAGCCGGATATCGCGCAGCAGCGCGCGGAGCAGGCGCGGCGGCTCGATCATCATGCCGGTAAAGGCGCTGACGTAAGGGCTGTCGAAGGGGTGCTCGGCCGGCGCGAGCGTGCGCGACTGGGGGAGCATGCCTGCGAGCAGCTCGTCGGTGCGACTCTCGGTCGGCGGCGTGTCGGTGAGGATGTAGTTGGTCATCCAGCGCACGCCGTAGTCGTCGCCGATCATGATCTGGTAGCGCTGGTAGGCGTAGGAGGCGGCGGCGACGAGCTGGCCTTCGAAGGCGGGGGTGATCGCGTCGCCGTCGTAGAGGAGCGAGGGATACCATTGGCCGCCGGCGATGTTCGAGGTGGTGTCGGGCGGGAGCTGGGCGGCGTAGATCGTCACCGGATAGCCCGCCTCCTGCACCAGCCGCGCGGTGGTGAGCCCGACCACACCCGCGCCGATCACCGCGACGGGGCCGGCATGGCCCTGGAGGCCGAGATTGGTCGCGAGGCGCGAGGTGCCCCAGGCGAGCGTGATACCCGCGCCGCCATGGCCGTAATTGTGGACGAGGCGCTTGGGGCCGAGCGTGTCGGCGCGGACGACGAAGCCCGAGGGACGGTAGGGGCGTAAGCCCACGAGCTCGCGGATGAGGCGGTCTCGGGAGACTTTCACGCGGGGGAGGCAGGGGGTTGCGGGGCGGCTTGCGAGTGGGCGGGCGACGGTCGCTGCGCAGCCGGGGAGCGCGAGGGTGGCGCCGGCGGCGAGGATGGTGCGTCTTGGTACACCAGTGCTCCCGCGAAGGCGGGAGCCCAGGGTAGCTGAGCGCAGCGCCTGCGACTCTGGACCCCCGCGTTCGCGGGGGAACAAAGAATCACGCGTCGCTATCGAGCGTCTCCACGGTGAGGTTCTCGTTGGTATAGACGCAGATGTCGGCGGCGATCTTCATCGCGCGGCGGGCGAGCGTCTCGGCGTCGGGCTCGTATTCGGCGAGCGCGCGCGCGGCGGCGAGCGCGTAGTTGCCGCCCGAGCCGATCGCGGTGATGCCGCCCTCCGGCTCGAGCACGTCGCCGTTTCCGGTGAGCACCAACGTCACTTGCCTGTCGGCGACGATCATCAGCGCTTCCAGGTTGCGCAGATACTTGTCGGTCCGCCAGTCCTTGGCGAGCTCGACCGCGGCGCGCATCAAATGGCCCTGGTGGCGCTCGAGCTTGGCTTCGAGGCGTTCGAGCAGGGTGAAAGCGTCGGCGGTGGCGCCCGCGAAGCCGGCGATCACCTTGCCATCGCTCAAGGGCCGGACCTTGCGCGCATTGGGCTTCATCACCGTCTGGCCCATCGACACCTGGCCGTCGCCGGCGATCACGACCTTGCCGGCCTTGCGGACCGAAACGATGGTGGTGCCGTGCCAGGCGGGCAGCGCGTGCGGATCGTTGCTCATGCGGCGCGATATGGGGGAACGGCGGAAGGGGCGCAACATGGGGCTCCGACGCGCGCGCCCCCCCAACTCGTCACCCGGACAAGGAAAGCGCGGGCGAGGTCGCGAAAAATCTCCAGCGGGAGTGGGGTGCTATTTCTCCGCCCCCTTCACCTTGGTCCAGGTGCGCGCGGCGGTGTAGCCGAGATAGCCGGTGCCGAAGAGGGCGTAGAGAGGTTCGGGGATGCCGTTCAAATAGGCATTCATGCCCGATGCGATGTCATGGGCCATTTGCGGCTGGACCGCGGCGATCAGGCCCATCGGGATCGACCAGAGCAGAATCGCGTACATGACATAGAGGAAGCTGGGGCGCGCGCGGCTGGTCCACGGGTCGGCCGATTGCGCCTCGGCCAGAATCGCCGAAAGCTGCGTCTTGACCTGCTCCATCGCCTGGCTGCCCTGGAGATCGAGCAGCTTGAGCTTGGCCTCGTCGCGCGCCCTGGGATCGGGGATGATCTTGTCGATGATGCCGGCGATCGGGCCGATGATTCCGTCGATGATGCTCATGCGTTATTCCTTCCATGCCGATTTGCGAAGTTGACTAACTTGACTGTCCCGCCGGGGTTTACAAACCGATGCGGTTCGCCAACCATCCGTAAACAAAGGATTCGTTGGCGGGGCGACTTTCCGCCAAGTCAAGATAGCGCGCGCCCTGAAGCGCCTCGACGGCCTTGACGAGCACCTCTTCGCCGGCGCCGCCGCGCAGCGCGAGGAAAGCATCCAGCGCGGCGAGCGTCCGAGGGCCGATCACGCCATCGCGCGGAAGATCGGGATAATCGTGCGCGCCGCGATTGAGCGCGTTGAGCGCGCGCTGGAGGAAGCCTGCCGCGACGGCAGGCCCCATGTTGACGCCGGTATCGAACAATTCCGCCGCGAGTGCAGGCGCCCGCTGGGCCACAGAATCGAGATGCGGACGCAGCCAAAACAGACGGCGATAGATCGCCGACGCTTCGTCGCGCGGCAGGGCGCGCATGTCGCCGGCGAAGCCGTGCGCCCGCGCCACCGCTTGGGTGATTCCCCAGCGCGTCGGCCCGCCGGCGTCCTCCGGATGATTCGCATAGCCGCCCTCACGCGCGATGACGCCATCGATCAGCTCGTCGATCCCCATTGCGTCTTCTCCCCTGTCACGGCGCGCATGATAACCTATCTGGTTATGTGTAGGACAGCCCCTCAGCACATTGTTTCGGACGCGCAACCCCGCGGGCGCTGGCACGTTCTTTCCTGCGCAAGAGGGGACAAAGAAATGAGCAAGGCGCGATGTGTCGTGGTGACCGGCGCGGAATCGGGGATCGGTGCGGCGTGCGCGGTCGCGTTCGGCGCGGCCCGAGACGACGTCGCGGTGTTTTATTACGCCGACGAGGACAAGGCGCGGATCACCGCCGAGGCGGTGATCGCCGCGGGGGGACGCGCCAAGACGATCCAGTGCGCGGTCGACGACGCGCATTCGGTCGAGGCCGCCTTTGCCGAAACCGAAGAAGCGTTCGGGCCGGCCGTGGTCGCGGTCAATTCGGCCGGGATCAACATGGCGGGCGTGCCGGTGCGCGACATGGGCGAAGACCAGTGGCGGCGGATGATCGCGACCGACCTGACCGGTGCGTTCCTCGTCTCGCGGCGCTTCCTGCGCGGGCGCGGCGAATCGACCGAACCCGCCGCGCTCATCCACATCTCGTCGATCCATGCCGAGGTCGTGCGCGCGGGCGGCGCCGATTATTGCGCCGCGAAGGGCGGGCTGACGCGGCTGGTGCAGACGCTCGCGCTCGAGGAGGCGGCGCGCAACATCCGGGTCAATGCGATCCGTCCCGGCATGATCCTGACGCCGATGAACGCGCGCGCGGTCGAGGACCTCGCCTATCGCGCGAGCCTGGAGAAGAACATTCCGATGCTGCGCGCAGGAAAACCCGAGGAGGTCGCGGCGATGGCGCGATGGCTCGCGTCGGACGAGGCGGGCTATGTCACCGGCGCGTCGTTCACGATCGACGGCGGTCTCTCGCTGCTGCTGGGGCAAGGCGCATGAGGCAGACCGGGATCAACTTCAACGTCGAGGCGCTCGAGCCGGTGACGCTGCACGGGCCGCCCGCGCTTGCCGAGCGCGACCTGATGAGCCCCTATGTGTGGCAGGAGCCGACCGGCAGGCTGGGGATCATGGTGCGCGCGGTGCCGACACTCGGCAGCGACCGTGCGGACACCGGCGTGATCTGGGCGGGGTGGAGCGACAACGGCCACGTCTTCGAGATGGAGGACGCGCCCGCCATCGTGCCGGGGCCGGCCGAGGTCGATATCGGCGGCGTCGAAGACCCGACGGTGCTCAGGATGGAAGACGGCTACGTCGTCTATTATACGGGCGTCCAATCGGACTTCATCCACGGCAACATGCTCTTTGCGGCGGGGCCGAGCCTCGACGCGCTCGAAAAGCAAGGCGTCGCGCTCGCCTCGTCCAAGACGATGGGCAACACCAAGGAGGCGACGATCGGCCGCACCGCCGACGGCGACTGGCGGCTGTGGTACGAATATGCCGCCGAGAACGCCTCGCGCGTGGGGCTCGCCATGGGATCCGACGTGGCCGGGCCATGGGACGAGCAGCCGACGCCGTTCCTGCCGCGCCCCAATTCGTGGGACAATTGGCA
>CAMLGC010000108.1 GCA_946479505.1 uncultured Sphingomonadaceae bacterium | reverse complement strand
CCACCGAAGATGGCTGGCTCGAACATCGCGAGACGCTTCAGGCCGCGGGCAAGACGTTCCGCCGCGTGTGGGCAGACATGCCCGCGAGCGGCCCCGTCGCGATGTGCATCAAGGTGCCCAAACCCGGCCGCTACGGCCTGTTCTTCACCCATGATCGCGATGGCAAGAACAAGTTCAGCATCTGGAAGGACGGCGCCGGGGTGCCCAGCAACGCCAAGCTCGGCCGCTCCAAGCCCGATCTTGCCGACGGCATCATCGATGTCGGCCCGGGCGTGAAGACGATCGACATCACGGTGCAGTATCTCCAGGGCATCTTCAGCGGCTTCGGACCGGAATAGGGACGACCTCAATCCTCCCCTGCAAGGGGAGGGGGACCGCGCCGCGCCAGCGGCGTGGTGGAGGGGTGTCCCCCGCTGATGGTTACACCCCTCCGTCAGCACTTCGTGCTGCCACCTCCCCTTACAGGGGAGGATTGAAGACACTTCCCCTCACACCCGATCGGGATAGAGCGGCTGGATATCCACCGGAATGTCCTTCATCGACGCGATCACCTTCTCGGCGCGATCGTCGAGCACCGCATATTTTGCCATGAACGCCTTCACGCCCTCGTAATCGCCGTTGCCTTGGAGCAGCACGATATCGTGGACGAGGTCGCGGATTCCCGCCTCCATCCGCGCAGGATCGATGCGGTAGCGCTTCGCCGAGGGATCCCACGCAAACGCGCCCTTCGACTTGAGATAGCCATATTGCATCGCCGCCCCCTTGCCGTGCGCCTCGGCGGCGCCGAAGCGGACCGCGCGGAAGATGCCGGCGAGATAGGTGGCGAGGAGCTGCGGCTTCTCGGCGGCGGGCAGCTCGCCCTTCTGCATCAGAAACAGGATGTTGTACGCGCCCATCACGTCGGCCTTGCCTTCCTCGATCGCCGACGCCTGCTCCTTCAATTCGTCGTTGACCGTCGTTTCGCGGCCGTCGACGGTGATCGTGCCCGGCCCCAGGCTGTGCGACAGCTCGTGGAACAGTGTCTCGAGCTGCATGTATTTCTTGACGACGAGCGACGCCTGATCGGGCACCAGCACCAGCGGCGCCATCGGTTCGAGGACGCGGTCGTATTTGGCGCCGAGCACGTTCGACAGGATCACCTTCTTGGCGCCCTTGGCCTCGCGCACGCGCTCGTCGTTGGGCAGGTTGAACGCGATCGTCTGGCTGCCGGGCACGTTGTCGCCGCCGCCATGCACCTGGTCCGCCACCGCGATCGGCGATTCGAACCCGCGCTTGAAGTTCTTGTAGCTGTCCGGGACGGGGAGGTTCGCCTCCATGTCCTTGAGATACGCCTTGTACTTGGCGAGCGCGGCCGATTCGTCGGGGTCCTTCAAGGTCACGAAGCTCTCGAACGCCGCCTTCTGGCCGAACAGGCGGTCGGTATAGACCTCGTAGGGGCCGATCGCGATCTCGATCGGGGTGTCCTTCAGGTCCATCCACGCGAGCTCGCTTGCGAAATAATCGTCGGTGCGGAACGCCTTCGCGCGCAGGCTGAGAAACTTCTTGAGGCTGGGGTTGGACGTGGTCGCCGCCGCCTGTTCGAGCAGCTTCGCCGCGGGCTCGAGCCACTGCTTGTACTCGACCGAATAGGGTACCGCCTTCAATCCGCCGTCGGGCGTGCGGCGGATGACGGTGTAGAGGCTCGAAAAGGCCTCCTTGTCCTCCGGATGCGCGGCGAGCCACTTGTTGTACTCGTCGCGCGTCATGTCGACCGGGTAGAAGCCCGCGCCTTCGGGCCAGGGCGCGTTGCCCCAGAAGGGCTTGTTCTCGTCGAAGCGGTTCCAGGGTCCGAAGTTGAGATCGAACAGGTCGAGCAGCAGATCGTGGTCCGCACCGGCCTTGGCGTCGATCCCCGCGCGCGTCCCGGGGTTATCGACCGCGACCTGACGCAGGTAGATCTGGCTCATCAGGTCGGACGCCTCGATGAGCAAATTGACGACTTTGCGCTCCTCGTCGGTGAGGAAATCGGTCTTGGGGTCCATGTCGATCCGCGCGATCTTGGCGCGCTGCGTCACCAGATAATCGTGCGGCGCCGCCATCGTGGCGGTCGCTTCGGTTTGCGACGTGTTCGAAGGCGATGCCGGCGAACAGGCGGCGGTCGCGAGCAGGGCGATCAGAAGGGCGCGGCGCATGGAGGCTCCTCACATCTATATCTATGCGCGCGGGTCTATCGCGCTCCTGCCGCGCTGTCACGAACGCGCCCCATTCGCGTGTCAGGAGGGTGCGTGTAACCGTTTCCACCGGGGAGGGCCTTTCCATGCTCGTCGATCGCCGCTCGCTTCTCGTCACCGGAACGCTCGGCATCGGCGCGTTTGCGGTGCCGGGCTTCGCGCGCAGCCCCAACGTGACGCAGGCGACGGGCTTTACTCATTCGGTCGCGAGCGGCGAACCCGGCAGCGACACGATGCTGCTCTGGACGCGTTACGTGCCCGCCGATGGCGGCGAGGCGCGGGTGCGCGTCGAGGTCTCCGAGACGCCCGATTTCACGCGGATCACGGCGGGCGGCGAGACGGTGACGGGCGCGTGGCGCGATCACACCGCCAAGATCACCATCGACGGCCTCGCGCCCGCGACGCGCTATTTTTATCGCTTCGTCGCGCCCGACGGCACTTTCTCGCCTGTCGGCCGCACGCGCACCTTTCCCGACGACGCCAAGCGCTTCACGATGGCGGTGTTCAGTTGCTCGAACATCGGCTTCGGCTTCTTCAACGCCTATGCGCATGCCGCCGCGCGCGACGATATCGACCTCGTGGTCCATCTCGGCGACTATTTTTATGAGCACGCGCCGAACGTGTACCCGGTCGAGGCGGAGGTGGTGGCGGGACGCCTGCCGGCGCCCGACCATGAGATCGTCGCGCTCGCCGACTATCGGCTGCGCTACGCCAGCTACCGGCGCGACCCCGCGCTCGCCGCGCTCCACGCCGCCAAGCCGATGATCGCGCAGTGGGACGATCACGAATTCTGCAACGATCCGTGGGAAGGCGGCGCGCAGGCGCATCAGCCCGACGAGGGCCCGTGGAGCACGCGCAAGGCGGCGGCGATGCAGGCGTGGTACGAATGGATGCCCGTCACCGACCGGCCGTGGAGCGGCTATGACATCGGCGGGCTCGCCAGCCTGTTCCGCACCGAAACGCGCGTGCTGGCGCGGAGCAGGCAGCTCACCGACCACCAGTTGCTCACCGCCGCCGATCCGATGGCATTGCTCCACGATCCCGCGCGCACGATGATGGGGAGCGCGCAGGAATCGTGGCTTGCCCACGCGCTCGCCGCCTCGGTGAAGAGCGGACGGCGGTGGCAGCTCGTCGGCTCGGGCACGCTCGTCGGGCAGCTCGCGCTGCCGCTCGACGCGGGCGGCTGGATCGCGCCCGACGCGCCTGGCTGGGCACGGAACGGCATGGAATCGCGATTGAAGGCGGCGCGCGCGGGCCTGCCGCTCTATCTCGACACGTGGAGCGGCTATCCCGCCGCGCGCGCGCGGCTGCTCGCGAGCGCCGAGGCGGCCGACGCGAACCTCATCGTGCTCTCGGGCGACAGTCACAATGCCTGGGCGTTCGACCTCGCGAACGAGGGCCGCGCGGCGGGCGTCGAGTTCGGCGGCACCAGCGTCACCTCGCACGGCCTCGAAAGCTCCACCTCCGCCGATCCGACGCGAACCGCGCGCGATCTCGTCGCCGCGAACCGCGAGCTCGCCTGGTGCGACACCAGCCGCCGCGGCTACATGGCGGTGACGCTGACCCCCGACACCGCGACCAGCGACTGGGTGATGGTCGATACGGTCATGCAGCCGTCGCTCGCCGCCACGATCGCCCACCGCGCGACGGTGCCGCACGGACGGCGGGCGATGGCCTAGGCGCGCACCGCCGTCAGGAAATAATCGAGCCCGAGATCGTCGCTCAGGACGAAGCCTTTGGCGGGCGAGAAGGCGAGTCCGCGGCGGTCGATCACGTCGAGCCCCGCGCCGCCGAGCAACGCCGCCAGCTCGTCGGGCGTCAGGAACTTGTCCCAATCGTGCGTGCCCTTGGGGATACGGCCGGTGCCCTCGCCCACCGCGATCAGCGCGAGCCGCGCGCGCGCGGTGCGGTTGGGGGTGGAAAGGATGAGCAGCCCGCCGTCCGCCAGCACGCCGGCCAGCCCTTCGACGAACGCGGCCGGATCGACGACATGCTCGATCACCTCCAGGCAGGTGACGAGATCGAAGCGCTCTCCGGAAAGCTGCGAAAGCTCGCCCGCGCGATAGGCGATCGAGAGCCCGCTTTCGGCCGCATGCGCGCGCGCCGCAGCGACATTCTCTGCCGCCGCGTCGAGCCCGGTCACGGCACCGCCAAGCCGCGCGAGCGGCTCGGCGAGCAGCCCCGCGCCGCATCCCACGTCGAGCACGCGCTTGCCGACAAGCGGTGCGAACCCGGCGTCGTCGCCACCCCGATGCAGGTCGATCTGCTCGCGAATATAGCCGAGCCGTGCGGGATTGAGCCGGTGGAGCATCGCCGAAGAACCCTTCGGATCCCACCAATCCTTCGCCAGCGCGCCAAAATGGGCAGCTTCGGCGGGGTCGATCGTCGCGGGCGGCGGCATGGCAATCCTCGTGGCGTGTGAGTGCCGGATTTAGCCGATCCGCACCGCCCCCGTCGAGCACGCCTTCCGATGAAACAAAGCGGAAGTTTGTCGGCTCAGGAAGACATGATCCGTCACTCGCTTGCCTTTGGCGAAGCGCGTTCCTATCAGGCGCGCCGGTTCACCCCTGCAAAGGAAGCCTCCACCCGCATGGCGCGCATCGTGATGAAGTTCGGCGGCACCTCGATGGCGGGGATGGAGCGCATCCGGAATGTGGCGCAGCGGATCAAGCGCGAGGTCGCGTGCGGCAACCAGGTCGCGGTCGTCGTCTCCGCGATGGCGGGCGAGACCGACCGTCTGGTCAATTTCTGCCGCGAAGCCTCGTCGCTCTACGACGCGCGCGAATATGACGTCGTCGTCTCGTCGGGCGAGCAGGTGACGAGCGGGCTGCTCGCGATCGCGCTCCAGGCGGTGGGCGTGCGCGCGCGAAGCTGGATGGGCTGGCAGCTCCCGATCCGGACCTCGGACGGGCACGGTTCGGCGCGCATCGCGGAGATCGACACCGCCGCGCTCGATGCCGCGCTGGCGACGGGCGAGGTGGCGGTGATCCCCGGTTTTCAGGGCGTCGCGGCGGGCGAGCGCGTGACCACGCTCGGCCGCGGCGGATCGGACACCTCGGCGGTCGCGATGGCGGCGGCGATGAAGGCCGACCGCTGCGACATCTACACCGATGTCGACGGGGTCTATACCACCGACCCGCGGATCGTGCCGAGAGCGCGCAAATTGAAGCGTGTCACCTATGAGGAAATGCTCGAGCTCGCGAGTGTCGGCGCCAAGGTGCTCCAGACGCGATCGGTGGGGCTCGCGATGAAGGAACAGGTCCGCGTTCAGGTGCTCTCGTCGTTCCTCGACGAGGATGGGGGCGCGGAGCCCGGCACGCTGATCGTCGGCGAAGAGGAGATAGACGAGATGGAACGCCAGCTCATCACCGGTATCGCGCACGACAAGAACGAGGCCAAGATCACGCTCACCGCGGTGCTCGACCAGCCCGGATCGGTCGCGGCAATCTTCTCGCCCCTGGCCGAGGCGGGAATCAACGTCGATATGATCGTGCAGAATGTCGCGCATTCGGGCGATTCGACCGACGTCACCTTCACCGTGCCCGCCGCCGATCTCGCCCGATCGATCGAGGTGCTGGGCGGCGCCAGGGAACGGATCGGCTTTTCCGAGATGAAGCACGACACCCGCGTGTCCAAAATCTCGGTGGTCGGCGTCGGCATGCGCAGTCATGCGGGCGTCGCAGCGACGATGTTCAGCACCCTGGGCGAGCGCGGCATCAACATCCTCGCGATCACCACCAGCGAGATCAAGGTGAGCGTGCTGATCGAGGAGGATTATACCGAGCTCGCCGTGCGCGTCCTCCACACCGCCTACGGGCTCGATGCGGAGGATGCGGCGGCGTAATCGGTTGCGGCGCCGGCCCTCTCCCCCACCCCACCACCCATTCAGCATAATGTCTTGGGTGGTGGGG
>CAMLGC010000107.1 GCA_946479505.1 uncultured Sphingomonadaceae bacterium | reverse complement strand
CCTTCGCCTGCTCCTCGGTGAGGCCGACGCCGGCGATCTCGGGCCAGGTATAGACCACGCTGGGAATCACGTCGTGGTTCACGATGCCGGTCTCGCCGGCGATATTCTCGGCGACCGCGATGCCCTCGTCCTCCGCCTTGTGCGCGAGCATCGGCCCGGGGATGACGTCGCCGATCGCCCACACGCCGGAAACTTTGGTGGCGAAATCGTGATCGGTCTCGATCTGGCCGCGCTGGTTGGTTTCCAGCCCGATCTTGTCGAGACCAAGGCCGTCGGTGTTGGGCCTGCGGCCGATCGAGACGAGGACGCAATCGGCTTCCAGCGTCTCCGCCTCGCCGCCCTTGGCGGGCTCGAGCGTGACTGTCGCCTTCTTGCCCTTCACCTTCACGCCCGTCACCTTGGTGCCGAGCTTGAAGGTCATTCCCTGCTTCTTGAAGATCTTGTTGGCTTCCTTGCGGACCTCGCCGTCGAAGCCGGGCAGGATCTGGTCGAGGAACTCGACGACGGTCACCTTCGCGCCCAGCCGCCGCCAGACGCTGCCCAATTCGAGCCCGATCACCCCGCCGCCGATCACGATCATGTGCTCGGGCACCTTGGGCAGCTCGAGCGCGCCGGTCGAGTCCACGACCACCTTCTGATCGATCTCGACGCCGGGGAGCGGCGTCACCGACGAGCCGGTGGCGATGACGACGTTCTTCGCGGTCACCTTCTCCTTGCCCACCGAGACGGTGTGCCCGTCCTCGAACGACGCCGTGCCCTTGAGCCAGGTGATCTTGTTTTTCTTGAACAGGAATTCGATGCCGCCGGTGAGCTGCTTGACCGCGTCCTTGCGCTGGCCGTGCATCGTGTCGAGATCGAGTTCGGGCGTCACCTTGACGCCGAGCTTCGCCATCGCGCCGCTGGCGGCCTGGTCGAACACCTCGGAGGCGTGGAGCATCGCCTTGGACGGGATGCAGCCGACGTTGAGGCAGGTGCCGCCCAGCGTCTCGCGCGATTCGGCGCACGCCGTCTTGAGGCCGAGCTGTGCGGCGCGGATCGCCGCGACGTAGCCGCCGGGTCCGGCGCCGATCACGAGGACGTCATAATCGTATTCGTCAGCCATTTTCTACCTCATGTGCTCCCGCGAAGGCGGGAGCCCAGTCTGGGTCCCCGCCTTCGCGGGGACACAAGGAACGTTACAAATCGATCAGGATCCGCGTGGGGTCCTCGATCGCGTTCTTGAGCGCGACGAGGAAGGTCACCGCCTCGCGGCCGTCGACCAGGCGGTGGTCGTAGCTCAAGGCCATGTACATCATAGGACGGATCACGACCTCGCCGTCGCGGATCACCGCGCGATCTTCGATCCGATGGAGGCCGAGCACCGCCGATTGCGGCGGGTTGATGATCGGGGTCGAGAGCAGCGAGCCGAACACGCCGCCGTTGGAGATGGTGAACGTGCCGCCCTTCATCTCCTCCATCTTGAGCGTGCCGTCCTTCGCGCGCTTGCCGAAATCGCCGATCGTGCGCTCGATTTCGGCGACCGAGAGCTTGTCGGCCTCGCGCACCACCGGCACCACGAGCCCCTGCGGCGCGGAAACCGCGACCGAGATGTCGGCATAATCGTGATAGACGATTTCCTCGCCGTCGATCGAGGCGTTGACGCTGGGCACGTCCTTGAGGGCCATGCACGCCGCCTTGGCGAAGAAACCCATGAAGCCCAACCGCACGCCGTGCTTCTTCTCGAACAGATCCTTGTATTTGGTGCGCGCCTCGATCACCGCGGTCATGTCGACGTCGTTGAACGTGGTGAGCATCGCTGCGGTGTTCTGGGCTTCCTTGAGGCGCTTGGCGATCGTCTGGCGCAGCCGCGTCATGCGGACGCGCTCTTCCTTGCGGCCATTCTCTGCCGGCTGCGGCGCGGGCGCTGCGGCAGCCGCGGGCGCGGCACCGCCGCCCTTCTGCGCCGCGGCGATCACATCGTCCTTGGTGATGCGGCCATCCTTGCCGCTGCCCTTGATCGTCGCGGGATCGACGCCGTATTCGAGCACCGCGCGGCGCACCGACGGCGACAGCGCCGCCGCCTCGACCCCGCCCGAGGGCGCCTGCTCGCCCGCGGTCCTGGCGGGCTTGGGCTCGCTCGGCTCGGGCGCGGGGGCCGGCGATGGCGTGGAAGCCGGAGCAGGGCTCGCCTTGGCCTCGCCTTCGTCGACCGAGCCGATCACCGCGCCGACCTCGACCGTGTCGCCGACCTCGACCTTGTGCGCGCCCATCACGCCCGCGACCGGCGAGGGCACCTCGACCGAGACCTTGTCGGTCTCAAGGCTCGCGATCGGCTCGTCGGCCTGCACCGGATCGCCCGGCTGCTTGAGCCATTCGCCCAGCGTCGCTTCGGTGATCGATTCGCCCAGGGTGGGGACTTTGACTTCTGTGCTCATCTGTTCATCCCGTTGTGCTCCCGCGAAGGCGGGAGCCCAGTCTGGGTCCCCGCCTTCGCGGGGACACATTTATTGATTCCAGTTCATCCCCTACGCGCCCGCCTTGCCCGCCTTCTTGACGGTTTCGCTGTCGCGTGAGCGCCTGATCTCCTGACGAACATTGTGGCCCAGCGCATCGGCCACCAACGCGCCCTGTTCCATCTGGTGCCGTTTCATCAGCCCGGTCGCGGGCGAAGCCGAGGCCGCGCGGCCGGCATAGCGCGGCCGCTCGACCGTGCTCCCCGCATCGGCCAGCGATTGTTCGATGAACGGCTCGACGAACGACCAGGCGCCGTTGTTCTTCGGCTCCTCCTGCGCCCAGACCACCTCTTCGAGGTTGGTCATGCGCTTCAACCGCACCGTCAGCGGCTCTCCGGGGAACGGATAAAGCTGCTCCATCCGCACAATCGTCGTCTTTGCGTCGCCCGCCGCATCGCGCGCTTCGATCAGGTCGTAGGCGACCTTGCCCGAGCACAGCACGAGCCGCCGCACATCCTTGTCCGCCGGCGCCGAGGGATCGGACAAGAGGCGCCGGAAGTGGCTGTCGCCCTGGAAATCCTCGGCCGCCGATACCGCCATCTTGTGCCGCAGCAGCGACTTGGGGGTCATGACGACGAGCGGCTTGCGGAAGCCGCGGTGCATCTGGCGGCGCAGCAGGTGGAAATAGTTGGCCGGCGTGGTGCAGTTCGCGACCTGCATATTGTCCTGCGCGCAGAGCTGGAGATAGCGCTCGAGCCGCGCCGAGCTATGCTCGGGTCCTTGCCCTTCATAGCCGTGCGGCAGCAGCATCACGAGGCCGTTGGCGCGCAGCCACTTGGCCTCGCCGCTCGCGATGAACTGGTCGATCATGATCTGCGCGCCGTTGGCGAAATCGCCGAACTGCGCCTCCCACAGCACCAGCGTTTTGGGATCGGCGAGCGCGTAGCCGTATTCGAAGCCGAGCACGCCGTATTCGCTCAGCGGCGAGTCGAGCACCTCGAACCGGCCGTGCTCGACCTCGTTCAGCGGCACGTACCGGCGCTCGTCCTTCTGATCGAGCCACACCGCATGGCGCTGCGAGAAGGTGCCGCGCCCGGAATCCTGCCCCGACAGGCGCACGCCATAGCCTTCGGACAGCAGCGAGCCGAACGCGAGCGCCTCGCCCGTCGCCCAATCGAAGCCTTCGCCGCTCGTGAACATCTCGCGCTTGGCATCGAGCACGCGGCCGAGCGTCTTGTGGATCGCGAGGTCCTCGGGAACGGTCGTCAGCGTGCGGCCGAGCGCGTCGAACAGCTTCTTGTCGATGCCGGTCTCGACATTGCGGCGTGCGGTTTCGGCGTCGGCCGGCGCGTGCAGCCCGGACCAGCGACCGGCGAACCAGTCGGCCTTGTTGGGAAGATAGTCCTGACCCGATTCGAACTCGCCGCCCAGCAGCTCGGTGAACTCCTTGATGCGCTCGTCGATCCAGCCCTGATCGACAACGCCTTCTTCGGTCAGTCGCTTGCCGTAGATCTCCGCCACCCCGGGGTGCTTCTTGATCTTCTGGTACATCAGCGGCTGCGTGAAGCTCGGCTCGTCGCCCTCGTTATGGCCGAAGCGGCGATAGCACCACATGTCGATCACGATGTCGCGGTGGAACTTGTGGCGGAACTCGATCGCCATCTTGCACGCGAACGTCACCGCCTCGGGATCGTCGCCGTTGACGTGGAAGATCGGCGCCTGGACGCCCTTGGCCACGTCCGACGGATAGGGCGAGGAGCGCGCGAATTTGGGGCTCGTCGTGAAGCCGATCTGGTTGTTGATGACGAAGTGGATGCACCCGCCGGTATTGTAACCGGGGAGGCCCGAGAAGCCGAAGCATTCCCACACGATCCCCTGCCCCGCAAACGCTGCGTCGCCGTGGATCAGGACGGGGAGCGACGCCTTGTGCTCGGCGAGATCGCCCGCGATCGTCTGGATCGCGCGAACCTTGCCGAGCACCACCGGGTCCTCCGCCTCGAGGTGCGAGGGATTGGCGACCAGCGACATGTGGACGCTGATCTTGTCGAATTCGCGGTCGGTCGAGGTGCCGAGGTGATATTTGACGTCGCCCGAACCGCCGACATCCTCAGGATTGGCCGAGCCGCCCGAAAATTCGTGGAAGATCGCGCGATAGGGCTTGCCCATCACGTTGGCGAGCACGTTGAGGCGCCCGCGGTGCGCCATGCCGAACACGATCTCGCGCACACCGAACTGACCGCCGTACTTGATGACGCTTTCGAGCGCGGGGATCATGCTCTCGCCGCCGTCGAGCCCGAAGCGCTTGGTGCCGACATATTTCTTGCCGAGGAATTTCTCGTACTGCTCGGCCTCGATGACCTTGTTGAGGATCGCCTGCTTGCCCTCGGGGGTGAACTCGATCGCCTTGTCCTTGCCCTCCATGCGTTCCTGGAGGAAGCGCCGCTCCTCGACATCGGCGATGTGCATGTATTCGAGGCCGACATTGCCGCAGTAATTGGCGCGCAGGATATGCACGATCTCGCGCAGCGTCGCATATTCGAGGCCGAGGCAGCCGCCGAGATAGATTTTCTCGTCGAGCTCGCTGTCGTCGAAGCCGTGATATTCGGTGCGCAGGTCCGCCGGCATCTCGCGGCTGGTGAGGCCGAGCGGATCGAGGTTCGCCGCGAGGTGCCCGCGCACGCGATAGGTGCGGATCAGCATCATCGCGCGGATCGAGGCATCGGCGGCGCGGCGGATCGCGTCTCCGGAAACGGGCGCCGCGGCGGGCGCGGGCTTGCCGCCCTTGGCCGGTCTGGGCGCGGGTTCGCTCTGCGTCGGATCGAGCGCCGAGGTGAGGTCGTCGGTCGTGCTCAGAGGCCATGAAGGCTGCGCCCAGCTCGGCCCGGTGACGGTCGATTCGAGCCCCTCGAACCAGTGCCGCCAGCCTTCCTCGACGCTCGCCGGGTCGGCCTTGAAGCGCTTGTAGAGCGTCTCGACGAAGGCGGGGCTCACCCCGCCCGCGATCTCGCTGAAATCCTGGCCTTCGTAGCCCATTTGACCACCTCGTCATTCCAGCGAAAGCTGGAATCTCTTGCGGCACGAGACCCCAGCGTTCGCTGGGCGACGCCCCTTCAATCAGCCCTTCAACACCTCGACCAGCGTCGAGCCCAGCTCGCTGGGGCTGTCCGCCACCGTGATGCCCGCGCTCTCCATCGCCGCGATCTTGTCCTCGGCGCCGCCCTGGCCGCCCGAGACGATCGCGCCGGCATGGCCCATGCGGCGCCCCGGAGGCGCCGTGCGTCCGGCGATGAAGCCCGCCATCGGCTTCTTGCGCCCGCGCTTCGCCTCGTCCTTGAGGAACTGCGCGGCCTCTTCCTCGGCCGAGCCGCCGATCTCGCCGATCATGATGATCGACGTGGTTTCGTCGTCGGCGAGGAACAGCTCGAGCACGTCGATGAAGTTGGTGCCGTTGACCGGATCGCCGCCGATGCCGACCGCGGTCGTCTGGCCGAGCCCCGCATTGGTCGTCTGGAATACCGCCTCATAGGTGAGCGTGCCCGAGCGGCTGACGACGCCGACCGAGCCCTTCGAGAAAATCGAGCCGGGCATGATGCCGATCTTGCACTCGCCGGGCGTCAGCACGCCGGGGCAGTTGGGGCCGATCAGCCGCGACTTCGAGCCCGACAGCGCGCGCTTCACCTTGACCATGTCGAGCACCGGAATCCCTTCGGTGATGCACACGATCAGCGGGAT
>CAMLGC010000106.1 GCA_946479505.1 uncultured Sphingomonadaceae bacterium | reverse complement strand
CCCCCCCCCCCCCCCCCCCCCCCCCCCCCCCCCCCCCCCCCCCCGCCCCCCGCCCGCGCCGCGCCGCCCCCCCCCCCCCCCCCCCCCCCCCCCCCAAGTCCACTTCCGTTCCGTCATGCCCCTCTCCCCAGCCCTCTCCCCTGAAGGGGAGAGGGAGAATGGACCGACTTATGCACCTCCGCCCCATCCAGTTCGTCGACACCCCGGTCGGCCGCGACGGCGAGGTTGCGCGGCTCGCGGGCGGGATGGTCTGGTTCGCCGCCTATGAGGTGCTCGACGCCGGCATCCGCCGCACCGTCCCCATCGCCGATTTCGAGCGTGAATTCGCCAGCAACGAGCGCGCCGCCGCGCTCCACGCCGCGATCACCGCTCCCCGCTCGCCGCTCACGCTCGGCGCGCGCACCCTCCGCTTCGATCAGCCCCACGTCGCCGGCATCGTCAACACCACCCCCGACAGCTTCGCCGGCGGCAGCCACGGTGACGATATTGCCGCCGCGGCCGCGGCGGGCGTCGACATGGCCGTCGCCGGCGCGTCGCTGATCGACGTCGGCGGCGAATCGACCCGACCTGGCGCCAAACACGTCTGGGAAGGCGACGAGATCGCCCGCGTACGGCCGGTGATCGAGCGCCTGTCGGCAAGCGGCACGCCTCTTTCGATCGACACCCGCAAGGCCGCGGTGATGGAGGCGGCGCTCGCCGCGGGCGCGCACCTCGTCAATGATGTGTCGGCCCTCCTGTGGGATGACCGCGCGGTCGCGGTGGTCGTGAAGGCCGGTTGCCCGGTCGTTCTGATGCACTCGCCCGAGCCCGAAAAGAGCCCCCACGGCGGCAGCGGCTACGCCGACGTGCTCACCGAGGTGTTCGATTGGCTCGAAGCCCGCGTCGCCGCGGTCGTGGCGGCGGGCGTCGATCGGGCGAAGATCATCGTCGATCCCGGCATCGGCTTCGGCAAGACGCTCGCCGACAATCTCGCGCTCCTCAATGGTCTCGCGCTGTTCCACGGCCTCGGCTGCCCGGTCATGCTCGGCGCGAGCCGCAAGCGCATGATCGGCGCGCTCTCGAACGAAGCGCCCGCCTCCGAGCGCCTCGGCGGTTCGGTCGCGCTCGCGCTCAAGGGAATCGAGGCCGGCGTCCAGCTCCTGCGCGTCCACGACGTCGCCGAGACCGTCCAGGCGGCGCGCGTCTGGCGCGGCCTGCGCGACGCCGCGCTCGTCGCGCGCTGACGGGGCGATGATCGGCGCCCGCCGCGAACCGGCAATCCTCGGGGCGATTCTCCTCGCCGCCGCGGCGCTCCGCATCGCCACCGCCGATTACGCACTGTGGTTCGACGAGCTCGCCTCGCTCGTCTTCGCGCACCAGCCGCTCGACCACCTGTGGAGCGGCTGGATGGCGCGCGAGAGCAATCCGCCGCTCTATTACACGCTGCTCAAGGGCTGGATCGCGCTCGTCGGCGAGGGCGATGTCGCGCTCCGCCTTCTCTCGATCCTGATCGGCCTCGCGGGAATCGCGACCGCCTGGAGCATCGCCCGCCGGCTCGGCGGCCGGAGCGCGGCGATCCTCGTTGCATTGTGGCTCGCGCTCTCGCCGGCGCACGTCGCCTTCTCGCACGAGGTCCGCAGCTATGCGCTCGCCGCCACTTCTGCGCTGGTCGCGATCCGCGCCATGATCGGGCTGCTCGACGGCCGCCGTCGCTGGCTCGCATTGTACGTCGTTGCCGCGCTCGCCGCGCTCTACGCGCACACGACGATGCTGGTCTTCGTCGCGCTCGCGAACGCCGCGATGCTCTGGCTGTTGCGCAATCAGCTCCGCACGCTCGCCCAATGGCTCGCGGCGAATCTCGTCGTGGCGGCCGGCGGCGCCTGGTGGGGCTGGGTCTCGCTCGGCCAGGTCGCGGCGCATTCGGGGAATATCGGCTGGATCGCCCGGCCGACACTCGCCGACGCCTGGCGGATGACCCAGGCGGCCTATCTTCCGACCTATGTCGCGAGCGCCGGCTGGGCTGCCGGGCTGCTCCTCGCGGCCTTGCTCGCCGCGATCGGGTGGACGGCGGCACGCGATCGTCGCCCTGCGATCACGCTGCTCGCCACGTTCGCTTTGGGGGCGCCGGTCCTTCTCTTCGCGCTCAGCCAGCTCCAGCCGATCTTTCTGGTGCGCACGCTCTATTGGGCGAGCGCCCCCGCCTGGATCGTGGTCGCGGTCGTGCTCGCCCGTGCCGCCGAGCCGCGCATCGCCTGGATCGCCGCCGCGGTGATCGGCGCGGTCGAGATCGCCGCGCTGGTCGCATGGCTCCCCACACGCGAGAGCGAGGCGTGGCCCGACGCGCTCGCCGCCATCGCCCGCGCGCGACCCGATGCGCTCGTCTTCGTCGAGGGCGACGCAATGGCGCTCGCCGCCGCTCATTACCGAGGACGGATCGCCCCGCACGTCCGCATCGTCGCGCTGCCGCCCGACGATCCCTATGACCGCTGGGCCGAAGGTCTCTATCACGGCCCACACGCCAAACCCGCCCGGGCCGCGGCGCTTCTCCGTCGCACCGGCACCGCCTTTGCGCTGGTGAGAGGCCCGCATGATCCGGCCGACGCATTGTCGGCCGCGGGGCAGGGGCGGCAACTTCTCGGCCTCACCGCCGATCGACAGCCGGTCGTGTGGAGGTGGCGCGCGGATGGCCGCTAGAGCGTGTATCCTGCGTCGCTCACCAGCACCGCACCCGTGATGAGCGCCGCCGCATCCGAGAGCAGGAAGCCGATCTGCGCCGCCACCTCTTCGGGCTTGGCGTAGCGCCCGAGCGGCGTCGCCAGGCGCGCCAACTCCGCGAACGCCGCATCGCGCCCGATCTCTCTCGCACGCCCGGCGAACATCGGCACAGCATCCCATACCGGCGTCTCGACGCCCGCGGGCGCGATCGCGTTGACGCGAATGCGCCGCGCCGCGGCTTCCTTGGCGGCAACCTTGACCAGGTGGATCAGCCCCGCCTTCGACGCGCCATAGGCGGCGACCCCCGGCTCGGGCTTGATCCCCGCGGCGGATGCGGTCGCGACGATGCTCCCGCCGTCGCGCATCGCGCGCAGGGCCGCGCGCATCGTCAGGAACGCGCCGTCGAGATTGACCGACAGGATGCGCCGCCATTCGTCCAAGCCGAGCTCGGTAATGGCGCCTGCGCCCGCGACGCCGGCATTGACGACGGCGGCGTCGAGACCTTCCAGCCGCGGCGCAAGGCCGTCCCAAAAGCCCTCGTCGCGTATGTCGCCCGCCGCTCGTTCGAGGGCGCACGGCAGCTTTACGGCGTCGAGCGCCGCGGCGTCGCTATCGACCAGCACCAGCCGCGCCGCGCCCTCGCCCGCGAGATGCCGCGCGACCGCGAGCCCGATCCCCGACGCTGCGCCCGTGACGAGCGCGCTCTTTTCTTCGAAAGCCGACATGCGGCCTCTCTGCCGTTCGCGCCGGGCGAAGTCGAGAAGCGCCGGCAGGCGCGCTCACGCCGCGTTGTCGATCCCGAGCTCGCCGAGCTTCCTGTACAACGTCGATCGCCCGATCCCCAACCGCCGTGCGACCTCGGTCATGCGGCCGCGATAATGCCCGATCGCGAGCCGGATGACGTCCGCCTCGATCTCCTCGAGCGCCCGCAGATTGCCGTCGGGGTGGAACAGCGTCACCCCCCCGCTCGCCGGCACCGCCGAGGCGATCGGCCGCGTTCCCCGATCGGCGCCGAGCGCCGCGATCTGTGGGAAATCCGCCCGCGTCAGCGCCGCGCCCTCGCACAGAACGGCGGCGCGGAAGAGGGCATTCTGGAGCTGGCGGACGTTGCCCGGCCACTCATAGTTGACGAGAAGCTGGAGCGCGTCGTCGGTGATCCCGATCGGCCGCAGCCCCGGCTGTTCGGCGATCCGCGCGAGCAGGTGCCGCGCGAGCGACGGAATGTCGCCGCCGCGCTCCCGCAACGGCGGGATCGTGACCTGGACGACGTTGAGCCGATAATAGAGATCCTCGCGGAAGCGCCCGGCCTCGACCTCGTCGAGCAGGCGCTTGTTGCTCGCCGCGATCACTCGTACGTCGACCTCGCGTGCGTGCCGGGCGCCCAGCGCCTGCACCTCGCCCGATTGCAGCATGCGCAGCAGCTTGGTCTGGGCGTCGAGCGGCATTTCGCCGACCTCGTCGAGGAACAAGGTGCCGCCGTCGGCCTCCTGGAATCGCCCGATCTTGCGCTCGAACGCGCCCGTGAAGGCGCCCTTTTCATGCCCGAACAGTTCGGATTCGACGAGGTTGGCGGGAATCGCGCCGCAATTGACCGCGATCATCGGCTTCTTGGAACGGGGGGAGGCCGCGTGGATCGCATCGGCGACCACCTCCTTGCCCACGCCGCTCTCGCCTTCGAGCAGCACCGCCACCCGTGCGCGCGCTGCCTTGGCCGCGATCGCCAGTGCGGCGCGGAACTGCGGCTCGGCGCCGACAATCTCCGCGAATCCCAGCGTCGCCGGAATCTTCTCGGTCAGCGGCCGCAGCTCGCCCGCCGTCTTGCCGCCCACCGCTGCTTCGAGCGCGCCGAGCAGCCGCTCGGGCGCGAGCGGCTTGACGAGGAAATCGGTGGCCCCGGCGCGCATCGCCTCCACCGCGCGCGCGACCGAACCGTGCGCGGTCAGCATCAGGATCGGCAGCGCCGGCCGACGCGCGCGCAATTCGGCGATCAGCCCCGCGGCGTCGGCGTCGGGCGACCAGATGTCGAGCAGGATCGCGTCGAGCTGCATCCCGTCCTGCGTGCCCAGCGTCGCGATTGCCATCTCGGCATCGGCGGCGAATACCGCCCGCCAGCCACCGCGCGCGGCGAGGGCCGCCACCAGCCGGCGCTGCGCCGGCTCGTCGTCGATCAGCATCAGCAGGCGCTGGCCGTTGCGAGTCATCAGGCGATCCTTGTCCCCGTTTCCGCGGCGGAACATAGGGGACGGGGGTAAAAGCGGCCTTAAGCGCATCTGCGGCAAGCCCCTTGAGGTGCCGGGCAGCGCCGGGTAAGGATCGCAAGCTTTGTGAAGAAAGGGGATCGATGGCCGGCAACGGGGACATGAAGGCGCACGTGGCGACCTATTCGAGCGTGATCGGTCTGCTCAAATGGGGCGCGGTCTCCTGCATCGTGATCGTGCTTCTCGTCATCTGGGCTATCTCGTGAGCCGGCGCCGCGGGTGAAGATCGCGGTTCTCAGGGAAGCAGCCGAAGGCGAACGCCGCGTCGCCGCGACCCCCGATACCGTCAAGAAATTCATTGCATTGGGCGCCGAGGTCGCGGTCGAACGCGGCGCCGGCGAGACCGCCTCCTGCGCCGATGCCGACTATGAGGCCGCCGGTGCCGCGCTCGGCACGCGTGCCGAGGTGCTGGGCGGCGCCGACATTCTCCTTGGCGTTCAAGGCCCCGATCCCGCGAGCCTCGCCGGCGCGAAGCAGGGCGCGTGGCTGGTCGCGAGCCTCGATCCCTTCGGCGAGCGCGCGCGCGTCGATGGCTATGCCGCTGCCGGGCTGGAGGCGCTCGCGATGGAGTTGATGCCGCGCATCACGCGCGCGCAGTCGATGGACATCCTCTCCTCCCAGTCGAACCTTTCGGGCTACAAGGCGGTGCTCGATGCGGCCGCCGAATATGGCCGCGCCTTCCCGATGATGATGACCGCGGCGGGCACCGTCTCTGCCGCGCGCGTGTTCGTGATGGGCGTCGGCGTCGCCGGCCTCCAGGCGATCGCGACCGCGCGGCGGCTGGGCGCGCAGGTCTCCGCCACCGACGTGCGTTCGGCGACCAGGGAACAGATCCAGAGCCTCGGCGCCAAGCCGATCTTCGTCGAGGAGGTGAAGGGCATCGAGGGCGAGGGCGCGGGCGGCTATGCCGGCGAGATGTCCGACGAGTACAAAAAGGCGCAGGCCGAGCTGGTCTCGAGCCACATCGCCAAGCAGGACATCGTCATCACCACCGCGCTGATCCCGGGCCGCCCCGCGCCGCGCCTCATCTCCGACGCGCAGCTCGCGACGATGAAGCCCGGCAGCGTGATCGTCGACCTCGCGGTCGAACAGGGCGGCAATGTCGAGGGCGCCGTCACGGGCGAGATCGTCGAGCGGCACGGCGTCAAGATCGTCGGCCACAAGAACGTGCCGTCGCGCCTCGCCGCCGACGCGTCGGCGCTGTTCGCGCGCAACCTCTACAATTTTCTCTCCGCGTTCTGGGACAAGGACGCGGACAAACCCGTATTGCCGGAAGACGACGAAATCGCCGCCGCGATCCGCCTGACGAGGAACGGCAAGGTGGTCAACGAGAGGCTGGCCTCGTGACATCCTCCCCTGCAAGGGGAGGGGGACCGCTCGCGCAGCGAGCGGTGGAGGGGTGTCACGCGATCGAGAGGGGCGACACCCCTCCGAGATCGGAAGAGCACACGTCTGAACTCCAGTCACGATAGGCTATC
>CAMLGC010000105.1 GCA_946479505.1 uncultured Sphingomonadaceae bacterium | reverse complement strand
GCGCCGAGGTGCGCGTCGAGCGCAACGACGCGTTGACGGCGGCGCAGGCGCTCGCGACCGGCGCACAAGCATTCCTGATCTCGCCCGGCCCCTGCACGCCGAACGAGGCGGGCATCTCGCTCGATCTGGTGGCGGCATGCGCGGCTACCGGCAAGCCGCTGCTCGGAGTGTGCCTCGGCCACCAGGCGATCGGCCAGCATTTCGGCGGCCGCGTCGTCCGCGGCGGACTGATGCATGGCAAGACTTCGCCCGTCACCCATGACGGCACCGGCGTCTTTTCGGGGATTCCCTCGCCGTTCACCGCGACGCGCTATCATTCGCTCGTCGTCGAGGACGTGTCGGCCCCTCTCCTGGTCAACGCTACCGCGGCCGACGCGTGCGTTATGGGCCTGCGCCACGCCGATCTCCCGATTCACGGCGTCCAGTTCCACCCCGAAAGCATCGCCACCGAGCACGGCCACGCGCTGCTCGCGAATTTCTTGGAGATCGCAGGCATCCTTTCTTCCCCCCTCCCGCTTGCGGGAGGGGCCGGGGAAGGGCCTGTCGCCAACGTTGCATCGCGTGCAAGCCCTCCCCTGACCCCTCCCGCAAGCGGGAGGGGAAATTGACCACCATCGCCCTCCTTCCCGACCCTTCCACGCCACTCTCCCGCGAATCGGCCGCGCAGGCCTTCGCCGACATTCTCGACGCGCGCGTCGACGAGGAGCAGATTGCCGATTTCCTCGTGGCGCTAAGCCAGCGCGGCGAGACGAGCATCGAGATCGCCGAAGCCGCCCGGTCGCTGCGCGAACGCCTCCTCCCGATCGAGGCGCCGGCCAACGCGATCGACGTGTGCGGCACCGGCGGCGACGGCCACCACACCTTGAACGTCTCGACCGCGGTCAGCCTCGTCGTCGCGGCGTGCGGCATCCCCGTCGCCAAGCACGGCAATCGTGCCGCCTCCTCGAAGGCGGGCGCCGCCGATACCCTGGAAGCGCTCGGTCTCGATATGGAGCGCGCCGGCGCGATGGCGCAGGCGACGCTCGCGGACCTCGGCATCGCCTTCCTCTTCGCCGCCAACCATCACCCGGCGATGAAGCGGATCACCCCGATTCGTCGCAGGATCGGCCGTCGCACGATCTTCAATCTGATGGGGCCGCTCGCCAATCCGGCGCACGTCACCCGCCAGCTCATCGGCATCGCGCGTCCCGATTATGCGACCGTCTATGCAGAGGCGCTCGAGCAGCTCGGCACCGAGGCCGCGCTCGTCGTTTCGGGTGAGGAGGGGCTCGACGAGCTGTCAGGTGCCGGCCCGAGTATCGTCGTCAATGTCGGCTGTCTCGATCTGCCCTCGCGCATCTCGCCCGAGGATGCGGGCCTCCGGCGGCATCCGATCGCGGCGATCCACGGCGGCGATCCCGCCTATAACGCGCTCGCGCTCCGCCGCCTGCTCCACGGCGAGCACGGCGCCTATCGCGATGCCGTCCTCCTCAACGCCGCCGCGGCACTCGTCGTCGCCGGCCGCACGTCCGATCTCGCCGATGCCGCTCGGCTCGCCGCCGAGGCGCTCGACAGCGGCGGCGCCAATGCCCTTTTAGATCGCTGGATTGCCTATACATGAGCACGATGCTCGACCGCATTCTCGAAGCCAAGCGCGCCGAGGTCGCCACTCGCATGGCGACGACCGCTGTTGCCGACCTCAGCGCGCGCGCCGACGAACAGAGCGCGCCGCGTGGCTTCCGCGCCGCGCTCGATCGCCGCCGCAAGACCGGCTACGCGCTCATCGCCGAGATCAAGAAGGCAAGCCCGTCCAAGGGCCTGATCCGCGCCGATTTCGATCCCGCGGCGCACGCCAGGGCCTATGAAGCGGGGGGCGCCACCTGCCTCTCGGTGCTTACCGACGAGCGCTGGTTCCAAGGCGCCGACGCCTATCTCACCGCCGCCCGCGACGCCTGCTCGCTTCCCGTGCTGCGCAAGGATTTCATGATCGATCCGTGGCAGGCGCTCGAATCGCGCGCGATCGGCGCGGACGCGATTCTTCTCATCGTCGCTGCCCTCGATGATGGCCGTGCCTGCGAGATCGAAGCCGCTGCGATCGACTGCGGTCTTGACGTGCTCGTCGAGGTCCACACGCCCGAAGAGCTCGATCGCGCGCTCAAGCTCCAATCGCGGCTGATCGGTATCAACAACCGCGATCTCAAGGATTTCTCCGTCGATCTTGACCGAACGTGTGAAATCGCTGCCAAGGCTCCCGAAGGCGCCACGCTGGTCAGCGAAAGCGGCCTTTCCACCCGTGCCGATCTGGACAAGCTCGCGGAACAAGGCATCACCTGCTTCCTCGTCGGCGAAGCCCTGATGCGGCGCGAGGATCTGGCCGCCGCCACCCGCGATCTGGTGGGGTGAATGGGTGATCTGACCCATCTCGACGACGCCGGCGCCGCTCACATGGTGGACATCGGCGGCAAACCCGTAACGGCGCGCGAGGCTGTCGCCACCGGCCGCCTTGCGCTCTCGCCCGAAGCGCTCGCCGCGATCCGCGACGGCACTCTAAAAAAGGGCGACGCCCTCGCGGCCGCCCGCATCGCGGGAATCATGGCCGCCAAGAAGACCGCCGAACTGATCCCGCTGTGCCACCCTCTTCCCCTCACCCGGATCGCAATCGACCTCGATCTGGCCGGAACCAGCGTCACCGCCACCGCCACCGCCGCGACCGACGCCAGGACCGGCGTCGAGATGGAGGCTCTCACCGCGGTGACGGTCGCGCTCCTCACCCTTTATGACATGGCCAAGGCGCTCGATAAGCGGATGACGATCGAGGGCATCCGGCTGGTGAAGAAGTCGGGCGGCGCCTCGGGCGACTTCACGACGTCGTAGCCGGTCCATAGCGGCGCCGGAGCACCCTCGTCGTCGCGCCCCTCGCCGCCCTTCCCCAATCCCGCCCCCCTTGCTAAGGCCCGCCGCGACTCCCGCACCCGCGGGACGCCGACGCACGCGCGCCTGCGGACCTTCCGCCGCCCCGTCGCGTTGGCCCGGTACGACGTAACAAAGGGAACGCCCAGATGACTGCCATCGGCCAGGACACGCTCGGCACGCGCGACACGCTCGACGCCGCAGGCACCAGCTACAGCTATTACAGCCTCGCCAAGGCCGCCGAAAAACTGGGCGACGTCAGCCGACTGCCCTTCTCGATGAAGGTGCTGCTCGAGAACCTGCTCCGCTTCGAGGACGGCAAGACCGTCACCACCGAGGACCTCCAGGCGATCGTCGACTGGCAGAAGGAGCGCCGCTCGGATCGCGAGATCCAGTATCGCCCCGCGCGCGTGCTGATGCAGGATTTCACCGGCGTTCCCTGCGTGGTCGATCTTGCGGCGATGCGCGACGCGATCACCGCGCTCGGCGGCGACGCGCAGAAGATCAACCCGCAGGTCCCCGTCCACCTCGTCATCGACCACAGCGTGATGGTCGACGAGTTCGGCACGCCCAAGGCGTTCGAGGAGAATGTCGAGCTCGAATACCAGCGCAACATGGAGCGCTACGAGTTCCTCAAATGGGGCTCGAAGGCGCTCGACGGGTTGCAGGTCGTGCCGCCGGGCACCGGCATCTGCCACCAGGTCAATCTCGAATATATCGGCCAGGCGGTGTGGCATTCAAAGGGGCCGGACGGCAGCGAGGTCGCCTATCCCGATACGCTGGTCGGCACCGACAGCCACACGACGATGATCAACGGCCTCGGCGTGCTCGGCTGGGGCGTCGGCGGGATCGAGGCCGAGGCGGCGATGCTCGGCCAGCCCGTCTCGATGCTCATTCCCGAGGTGGTCGGCTTCAAGCTCACGGGCAAATTGAACGAGGGCATCACCGCGACCGACCTCGTCCTCACCGTCACCCAGATGCTGCGCCAGAAGGGCGTGGTCGGCCGCTTCGTGGAGTTCTTCGGCCCCGGCCTGGAGGCGCTGACCCTCGCCGACCGCGCGACGATCGCCAACATGGCCCCCGAATACGGCGCGACCTGCGGCTTCTTCCCGGTGGACGAAAAGACCACCGACTATATGCGCCTCACCGGCCGGACCGACAAGCAGATCGCCCTCGTCGAGGCGTACTGCAAGGCGCAGGGCATGTGGCACACCGGCGAGCAGGATCCGGTCTTCACCGACACGCTCGAGCTCGACATGACCACGGTCCACGCCTCGCTCGCGGGTCCCAAGCGCCCGCAGGACCGCATTTCGCTCAACAAGGTCGACGAGGTGTTCAACGGCGACCTTTCGAAGATCTACGACAAGCAGCGCCCCGATCGCGTCGCGGTCGAAGGTCGCGATCACGACATCGGCGACGGCGACGTCGTCATCGCCGCGATCACGAGCTGCACCAATACATCGAACCCGACAGTGCTGATCGCCGCAGGGCTCGTCGCGCGCAAGGCGCGCGCGAAGGGCCTCACCCCCAAGCCATGGGTCAAGACCTCGCTCGCTCCCGGGTCGCAGGTCGTGACCGACTATCTCGACAAGGCCGGCCTGACCGAGGACCTGAACGCGCTCGGCTTCAACCTCGTCGGCTATGGCTGCACCACGTGCATCGGAAATTCGGGGCCGCTCGCCGCGCCGATCTCGAAGGCGATCAACGACAACAACATCGTCGCCGCGTCGGTGCTTTCGGGCAACCGCAACTTCGAGGGCCGCGTCTCGCCCGATGTGCGCGCCAACTTCCTCGCCTCGCCCCCGCTCGTCGTCGCCTACGCGCTCAAGGGCACGGTAACGCAGGACATGGAAGCCGCGCCGCTCGGCAAGGGCAAGGACGGCGAGGACGTGTTCCTCAAGGACGTCTGGCCCACCAACGACGAGGTCCGCGCGCTGATCGACGCCAATATCGACGACGAGATGTTCCGCTCGCGCTACGCCAACGTCTATGCCGGCGACGACAAGTGGCGCGGCATCGAGGTCGAAGGGTCCGAAACCTATCAGTGGCACGCCGGCTCGACCTACGTCGCCAATCCGCCCTATTTCGAGGGCCTCGAAATGACGCCGGCGCCCGTCGCCGACATTATCGAGGCCAAGCCGCTCGCGATCCTTGGCGACAGCATCACCACCGATCACATCTCGCCTGCGGGCAGCATCAAGGTCGACAGCCCGGCGGGCATCTACCTCCAGGAGCATCAGGTCGCCCGGCAGGATTTCAACAGCTACGGCAGCCGCCGCGGCAACCACGAAGTGATGATGCGCGGCACCTTCGCCAACATCCGCATCAAGAACGAGATGGTCCCCGGCGTCGAGGGCGGCATGACCAAGTACGACGGCGAGGTCATGCCGATCTACGACGCCGCGATGCGCCACAAGGCCGACGGCACGCCGCTCGTCGTCGTCGCGGGCAAGGAATACGGCACCGGCTCGTCGCGCGACTGGGCGGCGAAGGGCACGATCCTGCTCGGCGTCCGCGCGGTGATCGCCGAGAGCTTCGAGCGCATCCACCGCTCGAATCTCGTCGGCATGGGCGTGCTCCCCTTGCAGTTCGCCGAGGGCGTGACGCGCCAGACGCTGAAGCTCGATGGCAGCGAGACCTTCACGATCCACAACGTGGCAGGCATCCGCCCGCGCCAGGAGGTCGAGGTCACCCTCGCCCGCGCCGACGGCAGCACGGAGACCTTCAAGACCCGCTGCCGCATCGATACCGTCAACGAGCTCGACTACTTCCTCAACGGCGGCATCCTGCAATATGTGCTGAGAAACCTCGCCGCGAACTGATCGCCGGGCATCGATCGCAAAGGCCCCCGCCATCGAGCACGATGCGGGGGCCTTTTCGTTTTGTCGCGCGTCGATTGCGGGGCGCGCGCTGTCGGCCTAAGCGCCGGGCCGATGGCGTCCGCCTATTCTTCCTCGGCCTATCGGGCATCGCGCCGCGGCCGGGGCCCCGGCTTCGTGTTCGCGGTCATCGTCAACGCGCTGCTCGCATTGCTTTTCCTGACGCTGTCGTCGAGGTCGCCCTTGGCTCGTATGGCGCCAACCGGCCTGTCGGTGTTCAACGTCTCGGGCTCGCGCGCGACGCCCGAGGCGACCGAGGAAAAGGCCGCACGCCAGCCGCGCCGCACGAAACGCACCGCCATCGCACGCGAAACGCCCGCGCCTGCCCCGCCGAAACCGCCCGCCCCCGACGCCTCGGCCGCGACGCCTTTCGAGATGCTGATCGTCAGCAGGGAGGTTTTCGCGGCCTCCGACATCGGCAAGCTCCCCAAGGATACTCCGGAGGTCGCATCGGGCGGTGGTGAAGGCAGCGCCGCCGAGAGCGCCTCGACCTATGGCCCCGGCGAGGGCCCGGGCGGCTCGACCCTCTACGCCGCCGATTGGTATCGCAAGCCGCGCGATGCAGAGCTCGCTTACTACCTTCCGGCCAATATCCGCCCCGGCAGTTGGGGCGAGATCGCCTGCCTGACGGTCGAGCGCTACGGCGTCGAGAATTGCCGCGTGCTCGCGGAATCCCCGCGGGGCTCGGGCCTCGCCAATGCGCTGCGCCAGGCGGCATGGCAATTCAAGGTGATCCCGCCGCGCAAGGACGGCAAGCCGATGCTCCACACCTGGGTC
>CAMLGC010000104.1 GCA_946479505.1 uncultured Sphingomonadaceae bacterium | reverse complement strand
ATTCGCCTTCCTTCTTGATCGCGGCGAGCGTCGGCGACAGCGAGGTCGCGAGCTGCACGACGATCGAGGCGGTGATGTAGGGCATCACGCCGAGCGCGGTCAGCGACATGCGCTTCAGCGAGCCGCCCGAGAAGGTATTGAAGAAATCGAGCACACCGCCCTGCGTCTGCGCCGACAGCAGGTTGAGCGCGGTCGGATCGACGCCGGGCAGCGGCACATAGCTCAGCATGCGGAAGACGATCAGCGCCCCCAGCGTAAACCACAGGCGCTTCTTGAGCTCGGTCGCCCGCGAGAAGTTCGCGAGGCTGATATTGGTTGCCATCTGATCGGCGAGCGATGCCATTACGGTGTCCTGAAACTAAAGCGGCGGGTAAGCGTTCTGCCGCCCCCCGCCGCTCATATAGTCGCACTTGGCGGCTTGTCTAACCCGCCTCAGCCCTTCTTTTCGGCCTTCTTGGCGCTGCCCTTCTTCGCGGCGGCCTTTTCCGATGCCGGAACGACCTTGGCGACGTCGACCGAGCCGCCCGCCTTCTCGACCGCCTCGATCGCGCCCTTGGACGCGCCGGCGACCGCAAACTTCAGCTTCGCCGTCAGCTCGCCCTTGGCGAGCAGGCGCACGCCATGCTTGCCGCCGCGTGCCAGCCCTGCGGCCTGGAGCGCCGCGTGGTCGATCGTGCCCTTGGCGTCGAGCTTCTTGGCGTCGACCGCCTTCTGGATCGCGCCCAAATTCACCTCGGCATAATCCTTGGCGAAGATGTTGTTGAAGCCGCGCTTCGGCAGCCGCATGTGGAGCGGCATCTGGCCGCCCTCGAAGCCGGCGATCGAAACGCCCTCACGGCTCTTCTGGCCCTTCTGGCCGCGGCCACCGGTCTTGCCCTTGCCCGAGCCGATGCCGCGCCCGACGCGGATCTTCCGGTGGCGAGCGCCTTCATTGTCGCGGATGTCGTTGAGTTTCATTGTCTGCACTCGCTTTCGCTTTTGTCGCGCTAAGTCCTCTCCCCTTCAGGGGAGAGGGTTTGGGAGAGGGGAAGTGCGGGACGGCAAGTGCATCGCACTTCCCCTTTCCCGCCTTCCGGCTTCGCCGGTCGGCACCCTCTCCCCTGAAGGGGAGAGGGAAACAATCACCCCTCGACGTTCACCATGTGCTGCACCTTGCGGATCATGCCGCGCACCTCGGGGGTGTCGCCGAGCTCGACCGTCTTGTGCATCTTGCCCAGGCCGAGACCCTTGAGAGTCGCGCGCTGATCCTTGGTGCGGCGGATCGGCGACCCGGTCTGGGTCACCTTCACCGTGCCGGCTGCTTCCTTCTTCTTGGCTGCCATCTGGCTTACTCCGTGACGGCCGCGGCTTCGGCCTCGGCAACGCCCTTGTCGGCGCCGCCGCGGCCGAGCAGGTCGGCGATCTTCTTGCCGCGGCGCTGCGCAACGCTCTTGGGCGACGTCTGGTCGCCGAGCGCCTCGAAGGTCGCGCGGATCATGTTGTAGGGGTTCGACGTACCGACCGACTTGGTGACGACGTCGGCGACGCCGAGCGATTCGAAGATCGCGCGCATCGGGCCGCCGGCGATGATGCCGGTTCCCTGCGGCGCGGCGCGCAGCGTCACGCGGCCCGCACCGAAATGGCCGTTGCCATCGTGGTGCAGCGTGCGGCCTTCGCGCAGCGGCACGCGGATCATCGCCTTCTTGGCAGCCGCGGTCGCCTTCGAGATCGCCTCGGGCACCTCGCGCGCCTTGCCGTGGCCGAAACCGACCCGGCCCTTGCCGTCGCCGACGATGACCAGCGCGGCGAAACCGAAGCGTTTGCCGCCCTTCACCGTCTTCGAAACGCGATTGATGTGGACGAGCTTTTCGATCAGCTCCTCACCGCCATCATCGTTGCCACCACGGCGATCGTCGCGCCGGCCGCGACCGTCACGGCCGCGACCACCCCGATCGCCGCCGCCGCGGCCGCCGCGCGGACCACGTCCACGCCCGCCACCCGGGCCACCGCCGCCGCCGGGACCACCGGTGTTGGCGCCAGGCACGAAATCCTGCTGGTCGGTACGGGGCGCCAGCGTGTTCTCGGGCTGGTTGCCCTCGCCGGTCGTGTTCTCTTCAGCCATCATCAGAACTCCAATCCGCCTTCACGCGCGGCTTCGGCCAGCGCCTTGACGCGGCCGTGGAAAAGGAAGCCGCCGCGATCGAACACCACCTTGGTGACGCCCGCCTTCTTCGCGGCCTCGGCGAGGCGCTTGCCGACGTCGGCCGCGGCTTCGACGTTCGCGCCCGATTTGTCGCGCGCGCCCTTCTCGAGCGTCGAGGCCGAAGCGACCGTCTTGCCTTCGGCGTCGTCGATCACCTGGGCGTAGATATGCTTGCCCGAGCGATGCACCGAAAGCCGCGGGCGCGTGCTCGCGCGGGCGCGAAGCGCGGTGCGGTTGCGCCGGCGGCGCTTTTCGAAAAGAGAAAGACCCTTGGTCATCACTTCTTCTTCCCTTCCTTGCGGAAGATGTACTCGCCGCGATACTTGATGCCCTTGCCCTTGTAGGGCTCGGGCTTGCGCCAGCGACGGATCTCGGCCGCGACCTGACCCACCTTCTGCTTGTCGATCCCCGAAATCTCGACCGTGGTCTGATCGGGCGTCTTGATCTCGATGCCCTCGGGCACCGCAAAGTTGACGTCGTGGCTGTAGCCGAGCTGCAGCTTGAGGTTCTTGCCCTGCGCGGTCGCACGATAACCGACGCCGGTGATCTCGAGCGTCTTCGAGAAGCCCTCGGTCACGCCCGTCACCAGGTTCTGCACCAGGGTACGCTGCATACCCCAGAAGGAACGCGCACGCTTGGTGTCGTTCGCCGGCTGCACCGAAATGCCGTCGTCCTGAACCTCGTATGTGATGTCGTCGGCGAGCGGCATGGTGAGCGTCCCCTTGGGTCCCTTCACCGACAGCATCCCGTCGCCGACATTCGCGGTCACGCCACTTGGAATGGCGACCGCCCGTTTACCGATGCGGCTCATCAGAATACCTCCGCCAGCACTTCGCCGCCGACATTCTGGTCGCGCGCCTCGGCATCCGAGAGCACGCCCCGCGGCGTCGACACGATGGTGATGCCCAGGCCGTTCTGAACGCGCGGCAGTTCCTTCGAACCGCTGTACACCCGCCGGCCGGGCTTCGAGACGCGCGCGACATGCTTGATCGCCGGCTGGCCCTCGAAATATTTGAGCTCGATGCGGATGCCCTTGGCGGGGCCCATCTCTTCCTCAGCGTAGCCGCGGATATAGCCCTCGCGCTGGAGCACCTCGAGCACGCGGACGCGCAGCTTCGAGCCCGGCGTCAGGACGGAATCCTTGCGCGCGCGCTGGCCGTTGCGGATGCGGGTGAGCATATCACCCAGGGGATCGGTCAATGCCATCTCGTGATCCTTACCAGCTCGACTTCGTGACGCCCGGGATCAGGCCCTTGTTGGCCAATTCCCGAAGCTGCACGCGGCAGAGGCGGAACTTGCGGTAATAGGCGCGCGGACGGCCCGTCACCTCACAGCGGTTGCGCACGCGCGTCGGATTGCCGTTGCGCGGGATCTCCGCCATCTTGAGCCGCGCGATCAGGCGCTCGCTATCGTCGAGCGACGTGTCCGCCGCCTGTGCCTTCAGCTTCGCATATTGGCCGGCATATTTCTTCACCAGCCGCTTGCGACGCTCGTTCTTGTTGATCGAACTCAGTTTCGCCATGACTTAAGTTCTTCCTCTTTTACGCGGCCTGACGCTGGTCGGCGTCGGCCTGCGGGAACGGGAAACCGAACAGACGGAGCAGCTCGCGCGCTTCCTCGTCGGTCTTCGCCGTGGTGGTGACGATGATGTCCATGCCGCGAACCTTGTCGATCCGGTCATAGCTGATCTCGGGGAACACGAGCTGTTCCTTGAGGCCCATCGCATAATTGCCGCGGCCGTCGAATGAATTCGGGTTCAGCCCGCGGAAATCGCGGATGCGCGGCATCGCGATCGTGATGAGCCGGTCGAGAAACTCGTACATCCGCTCGCGGCGCAGCGTGACCTTGCAGCCGATCGGCATGCCCTCGCGCAGCTTGAACTGCGCGATCGACTTCTTCGCCTTGGTGACGATCGGCTTCTGGCCGGCGATCAGCTCCATCTCCTGGGCTGCCTGCTCAACCTTCTTCTTGTCCTGCGTCGCCTCGCCCACGCCCATGTTGAGGACGATCTTCTCGATCCTCGGCACCTCGAGCGCGTTCTTGTAGCCGAACTTGTCGGTCATCGCCTTGACGATCGTCTCGTCATAGATGCCCTTCATGCGGGGCGTGTACTTGGCATCAGCCATCGATCTTCTCCCCGGACTTGACCGCGACGCGGACCTTCTTGCCGTCCTTGCCGGTCTCGAAACGGACGCGGGTCGGCTTGCCGTCCTTGGTCACGTGCGCGACCTTGGAAATGTGCATCGGCGCTTCCGAGCGCTTGAGGCCGCCCTGCGGGTCACCCTGGCTCGGCTTGACGTGACGCACGGCGACATTGACGCCCGACACGATGACCTTGCCGTCCTTCGGCATGGCCTTGGTGACCTCGCCGGTCCGCCCCTTGTCCTTTCCGGACAGGACGATGACCGTGTCACCCTTCTTGATCTTGGCGGCCGCCATCACAGCACCTCCGGCGCAAGGCTGATGATCTTCATGTGCTTCTTCGCGCGCAGCTCGCGGACCACCGGGCCGAAGATACGGGTGCCGATCGGCTCCTCGTTCTTGTTGACGAGCACCGCCGCGTTCGAATCGAAGCGGATCACCGTGCCGTCGGCGCGGCGAATGTCCTTCGCCGTGCGCACGATGACGGCGCGATGCACGTCGCCCTTCTTCACGCGGCCGCGCGGCTGCGCTTCCTTGACGCTGACGACGATGATGTCGCCAACGCCGGCTACGCGGCGCTTCGAGCCGCCCAGCACCTTGATGCACTGCACCCGCTTGGCGCCGCTATTGTCCGCGACGTCGAGATTGGACTGCATCTGGATCATCGATCCGGTTCCTTCTCACCTGGCTTTCCGGGACGAGCCCGGAAGTTCCAACTAAATCCCTGTCACTCGACCCCTTTGCGGGCCGGCGCGACGATTAACCCTCGGCCGACGCGCGCTCGGGGGTCGCGTGGGTGTTCACCCGCTCGATCACCTTCCACGTCTTGAGCCGGGAGATCGGCGCGGTCTCTTCGATCCGTACCGTTTCGCCCTGCTTGTACTCGTTCGCCTCGTCATGGGCGTGGTACTTCTTCGAGCGGCGGATGATCTTGCCGTAGAGCGGGTGCTTCACCTTGCGCTCGACGCTCACCACCACCGTCTTGTCGGTCTTGTCCGAGACGATCTGTCCCGTCAGCACGCGCTTCGGCATCGTGAATTCCTTATTTCGCGGCCGCGCGGGTGCGATCACCCTGCAGCGTCTTGATACGGGCGATGTCGCGACGCACTTCGCGCACCCGGCTCGGCTTCTCGAGCTGGTTGGTCGCGGCCTGGAAACGCAGGTTGAACGCCTCGCGCTTCAGGTTGCCCAGCTCCTCGTCGAGCTGGTCGTCGGTCTTCGCCTTGAGATCGTCGATCCGGGCCATCGTCATGCTCCCAGGTGCGAGGTGTCGCCGAGACGCGCCACCACCTTGGTCTTGATCGGCAGCTTCATCGCCGCACGCTCGAACGCTTCGGCCGCGAGCGGGCCGGGAACGCCGTCGAGCTCGAACAGGATACGGCCGGGCTTGACCCGCGCCGCCCAATATTCGGGCGCACCCTTGCCCGAGCCCATGCGGACCTCGGCAGGCTTCGACGAAACCGGCACGTCGGGGAAGATACGAATCCACAAGCGGCCCTGGCGCTTGATGTGGCGCGTGATCGCACGGCGTGCCGCCTCGATCTGGCGCGCGGTGAGCCGATCGGGCTCCATCGCCTTCAGCCCGTACGAGCCGAAGTTGAGCGCGGTGCCGCCCTTGGCGTCGCCGTGGATACGGCCCTTGAAGGCCTTGCGGAATTTGGTGCGTTTCGGTTGCAGCATGTTCTCTTATCCAAACCTCAGCGGCGCCAATTAACGACGATCATCGCGCGCGGGGCGCACGCCGGAGGTCTGAGCCTCCATCATCAGCCGGTCCTGCGCCATCGGATCGTGGCCGAGGATCTCGCCCTTGAAGATCCAGACCTTGACGCCGCACACGCCATAGGCGGTGTGGGCCTCGGCCTCGGCATAATCGAGGTTGGCGCGCAGCGTGTGCAGGGGCACCCGGCCCTCGCGATAGCCCTCCGACCGCGCGATCTCGGCGCCGCCGAGACGACCGCCGCAGGCAACGCGGATGCCGTCGGCACCCAGGCGCATCGCCGACTGCACCGCGCGCTTCATCGCGCGGCGGAAAGCGATACGGCGCTCGAGCTGGTCGGCAATGCCCTGCGCGACGAGCTTGGCGTCGACCTCGGGCTTGCGGATCTCGACGATGTTCAGCGACACGTCCGACGCGGTCATCGAGCCGAGCGTCTTGCGCAGCTTCTCGATGTCCGAGCCCTTCTTGCCGATGATGACGCCCGGGCGCGCCGCGTAGATCGAGATGCGACACAGCTTCGCCGGACGCTCGATCACCACCTTCGAGATCGCGGCCTGGGGCAGCGTCTCGA
>CAMLGC010000103.1 GCA_946479505.1 uncultured Sphingomonadaceae bacterium | reverse complement strand
CCAGCCGGCGCGGCAGCAGCGCCCCCACGATCGCCGATGTCGCCAAGCGCGCCGGGGTCTCGCCGATGACGGTGTCGCGCGTGATCAACGGCGAACAGACGGTACGCCCGCTGACGCGCGCCGCGGTCGAGGAGGCGATCGGTTTGCTCAACTACGCGCCCAATTCGGCCGCGCGCAGTCTAGCGGGCGGCGGGCAGGTGCGGATCGGGCTGCTCTACAGCAACCCCAGCGCGGCATATTTGAGCGAATTTCTCGTCGGGGTGCTCGATCAGGCGGCGCGCGGCGATGTCCAGCTCGTCATCGAGAAGTGCGAGCCCGGCGAGGACGAGCAGCGCGCGGCGCGCCACCTGATCGACGGCGGGGTCGACGGCGTGCTGCTGCCGCCGCCCTTGAGCGATTCCGGCCAGGTCATCGCCATGCTCGCCGAGGCCGCGGTGCCCGTCGTTCTCGTCGCGAGCGGCCGCCCGCCCGAGCACGTCTCCTCGGTCGGGATCGACGATTTCGAGGCGGCGCGCGCGATGACGCACCATCTGCTCGACATGGGGCATGATCGCATTGGCTTCGTCATCGGCAACCCCAACCAGCATGCCAGCGCGCGCCGTCTCGAAGGCTATCGCGCCGCGCTGGAGGAGCGCGGACGCAGCGCCGACGAGAAGCTGATCGCACAGGGCCTCTTCACCTATCGTTCGGGGCTCGACGCCGCCGAGCATCTGCTCGCGCGCGATCCGCGCCCGACCGCGATCTTCGCGAGCAACGACGACATGGCCGCCGCGGCGATTGCGGTCGCGCACCGCCGCGGGATCGACGTGCCCGGCGATCTCAGCATTTGCGGGTTCGACGATACGCCGTTTGCGACCACGATCTGGCCCGAGCTCACGACGATCCATCAGCCGATCGCCGATATGTCGCGTACCGCGCTCGATCAGCTCGTCGTCGAAGCGCGTGATCGGCGGGCGGGCAAGCCCTCGCCCCATCGGCGCGTCCATCTCGATTTCGCGCTGGTCCGTCGCCATTCGGACGCGCCGCCGCGTCGTCGCCGTCCAGAAATCGCCGCCGACCGGCATTGACGCGGCCGCCTCCGTCCGGCGCCGGCACGGTCAGCGAGCATACGGGCAGTCAGACGATCAGGCTGATTAGCCCGAGGATCCCGCCCCAGATCGCGAGCGCGCCCAGTGAACCGATCACGATTCCCATCACCGGCTGGCCTTCGCCAGCGGCCGGGCGCGCTTCATGCGTCTGTCCCACCATATCTTTCATGCGAACCCCCGCTCGAATGATATTCTGCGATTCTGCCACCGCCCCCTTTAGGAATCATAAACGACCCGTCTTGAAAACCCCTCTTCTGGTCGAAACTTGATCGCCGCACCGCAAATCGGGTAAGCGCCGCCGGGTGACGGGTTCCCCGCAAGGGGATCAAAAGGGAAGTCCGGTGCGCGGGTGTCCGCAAGGCCGGTGCTGCCCCCGCAACTGTGACCGGAGAGCCGGCCTCGACATGCCACTGGGCACCATGCCCGGGAAGGCGAGGTGCAGGTGTTGACCCGGGAGCCAGGAGACCTGCCCGCCACGGTCGATCCTCCGCCCGGCCGGGGTGTGCCGAACGGACGAGGGCTTTCCTCGAGCGAGCGACGCTTTGTCCGCTCGCATGGTGCGTGTCGGACGCGCCAGAGGAAGACCGATGCACCCGTTCCGATCGCTGTTGCTTTCCACCGCCGCTCTTGCCGCGCCCGCCGTCGCGCAGGATTCCGATATCGTCGTCACCGCCACCGGCGCGCCGCAGGATGCCGACACGACCGGCGAGGCGATCACGATCGTCACGCGCGGGGATCTCGAGATGCGCCAGACCGTCTCGATCGCCGATTACCTCGCGACCACGCCAGGCGTCACCGTCAGCCATTATGGTGGCCCCGGCACGGTCACCTACCTGCGCATCCGCGGCGCCGAGGCCGAGCAGACGCTCGTCCTGATCGACGGCGTGCGCGTCAACGATCCGTCGTCGCCGGGCGGCGCGTTCGATTTCGGCAGCCTGCTCGCGGGTTCGGTCGAGCGCGTCGAGGTGCTGCGCGGCGCCAATTCGGTGCCGTGGGGCAGCCAGGCGATCGGTGGCGTGGTGAACATCGTCACCGAGGCGCCGGACGAGGGATTCCGCGCGCGCGCCCGCGCCGAGGCCGGGAGCGCCGAAAGCCTCTACGCCAACGCTGCGCTCTCTGGCCGTAGCGGCGCACTGGCGGGAGCGCTCACCGCAGGCTACCGCCGCACCGACGGCATCTCCGCCGCCGCGATCGGCACCGAGCCCGACGGCGCGCGGCAGGTCGGCGGCAGCGCGCGGCTCGGGCTTGACCTCACCGACGCGATCGGCCTCGACCTGCGCGGCTATTACGCGCACAGCCGCATCGATCTCGACGGCTATCCGCCGCCCGCCTTCACCTTTGCCGACACGCCGGAATACTCCACCGCGCAGGAACTCTACGGCTATGCCGGCCTGCACGCGAATTTCGGCAATTTGCGCAACCGCGCCGCCGTCACGGTCGCCGACGTCAACCGCGACAATTACGATCCGGGCGCGGGTGACGCACCGACCTTCATCGGCCGCGGCCGTTCCGAGCGTTACGAATATCAGGGCGATCTCCACCCGTTCGACGGGCTGCGCATCATCGCCGGCACCGAGCACGAGGACAGCCGCTTCGACGACGGCACAACGCGCGCCTCGGCCGGTATCACCAGCATCTACGGCGAGCTGATCGTCCAGCCGCTCCGGCAGCTTACGGTGACGGGCGGCGTGCGGCACGACGATCACCAGGATTTTGGCGGCCACACAGCCCTCGGCGCCAACGCCGCGCTCGCGCTCGGCACCGGCACCACCTTCCGCACGAGCTACGCCGAGGGCTTCAAGGCGCCGACGCTCTTCCAGCTCCACGGCACCTACGGCACGCCGGGCCTCGTCCCCGAAAGCGCCGAGAGCTACGATCTGGGAGTCGAGCAGGCGTTTCTCGACGGCGCCGCCCGCGCCAGCGCGACCTGGTTCCACCGCGACACGATCAACCTGATCGATTTCGATCTCGCCACCTTCACCTACGCCAACATCGCCCGCACCCGCGCCGAGGGCGTCGAGTTCGCGCTGGCGCTGCGGCCGGTCGAGGCCTTCACCGTCACCGCCAGCTACACATATCTGAAAGCGGAGAACCGCACCCCCGGCGCCAATTTCGGCAACGATCTCGCCCGCCGCCCGCGCCATGCGGTAAGCGTCTCGGCCGATTACCGCTTCCCACGCGGGCCGGCCGTCGGCGCCACGCTCACCCATGTCGGCGACAGCTTCGACGATCCCGCCAACGCTGTGCCGCTCGACGGCTACGTCCTCGCGGAGTTCCGGGCCGAGATGCCGATCGGTACGCGGCTCGCCTTATACGGCCGCGTCGAGAATCTGTTCGACACACGCTATCGCACGGTCGCGACCTACGGCAGCCTCGGCCGCACGGCCTATGGCGGCATCCGGATGAGGCTCGACTGATGCGGCTAGCGGCGATCTTGCTGCTCGTGTTGGTGCTCGCCGCCTGCGCTCCTCCGGCGCCGGCGGCGCGCGGCGGAATCGTCTCGACCAATCCGTGCGCGGACCAGATCCTTGTCTCCCTCGTCGAGCCCGATCGGATCGCGGCGATCAGCGCCTATTCGCACGATCCCGCCGCCACCTCGCTCCCGCTCGATATCGCGCGCCGCTATCGCGCCACCTCGGGCACCGCGGAGGAGGTGATTGCGCTTCGCCCCGATCTCGTCGTCACCTCCACCTTCACGCCTGCCACGACGCGCGCCGCATACAAACGGGCCGGTCTCCATGTGCTCCTGTTCGATTCGCCCACGACGATCGCGGCGAGCAAGGCGCAGATCATGGAGCTCGCCGATGCGGTCGATCGGCATGGGCGTGGGCTCGCGCTGGTGTCGCGGATCGATGCGGCGCTCGCAGCGACCCGCCCCGCCGGTTCCGAACGCCCCTCCGCGCTTCTCTATATCAGCGGCGATCTCGTCACCGGCGCGGGGACATTGCTCGACGAGTTGATGACGCATATCGGCCTGCACGACGCGGCGGCCGAGTACGGGCTGACGCACACCGGCCGCCTCCCGCTCGAGACGATCATGACCCACCCGCCCGACCTCATTCTCGCGCCGGGGTTCGACAGCCGCGCCGCGCAGCTTCGTGCCGACGTGCTCGCCTATCGTGCGCGCCACGCGGTGTTTCCGGGCAACCTCGTCAATTGCGGCGGGCCGACGATCGTCCCGGCGGTCGAAAAGCTCGCCGCGATTCGCCGCGCGGTGCTGCAATGAGCCGCGCGGGCAAACTCGCCGCGCTCGCCGCCGTAACGGCGCTCCTCTTCGCCGCGTCGCTGATGGCGGGCAAGGTGTGGGTGCCGTTCGATGCGTGGTGGAGCGGCGATCCCTTGTGGTGGATCGTGCTCCAGTTGCGCGTTCCCCGCGCCGTGCTCGGGCTCCTGCTAGGCGGTGTGCTCGGTCTCTCGGGCGCGGTGCTCCAGGGGTATCTAAGGAACCCTCTCGCCGATCCGGCGGTGGTCGGCGTTTCCTCGTCGGCGGCATTGGGCGCGGTCGCGGCGATCGTGCTCGGCGTGCCGGGCGCGCTGTTCGGCTGCGCGATGCTGGGGGCGGGGGGCGCGATGGCGCTGCTCGCCGCGCTCACCTGGCGCTCGCAGAGCGCGGTGGGGTTCATCCTCGCGGGCACCGTGCTCGCGAGCCTTGCCGGGTCGATCACCGCCTTTCTTATCTCGATCGCGCCGAACCCCTACGCGACGCAGGCGGTGATCGACTGGTTGATGGGCGCGCTCACCGATCGCGGCTGGGCGGACTTGCTGCCGGCTCTGCCCTTCCTCGGCGTGGGCGCGGCGATGCTCCTCCTAACCGGCCCCGCGCTCGACGCGCTCACCCTGGGCGAGCCCGCCGCGCGCTCGATGGGCGTACGGCTGGGGCGGCTCCAGGCGCTGGTCGTGCTCGGCACCGGTCTCACCGTCGGCGCGAGCGTTGCGATGACGGGGGTGGTCGGCTTCGTCGGACTCGTCGTGCCCCACCTGCTGCGCCCGATCTTCGGCCACCGCCCCTCGGCTTTGCTCGTCCCCTCGACGCTCGGCGGCGCGGCGCTCGTCCTCGCCGCCGACAGCCTCTGCCGCCTCGCGCCGGGACCGGGCGAGGTGCGTCTCGGCGTCGCGATGGCGCTGATCGGCGCGCCGTTTTTCCTCGCGCTGCTGCTCCGCGAGAGGAGGTTGGGATGGGTTTAGATCAATCGAACAAAGGCCTGAAAACGGACGTGCCCCCCCTCATTCTCGACTCCCTCTCCGTCACGCTCGCCGACCGCCCGGTCCTCCGCACCATCACCGCTACGCTCCGCCCCGGCCGAGTCACCGCGATCCTCGGCCCCAACGGCGCGGGCAAATCCACCCTCGTCAAAGCCGCCGCCGCGCTCGTCCCCGCAACCGGCGCCGCCCGCCTGGGCGAGCAGGACATCGCCACGCTCGACCCCCGCGAGCGCGCCCGCCGGATCGGCTACCTCCCGCAGGACGCCGCGCTCCACTGGAACGTCCCCGCCGCCGACGTGATCGCGCTCGGCCGCGCGCCGCACCGCTCGCCCTTCGCGGGTTCCTCCGCCGGAGACCGCGCCGCCATCGCCGACGCGATCGCCGCCACCGAAACCGCCGACCTCTTGGCCCGCCCCGTCCACGAGCTCTCGGGCGGCGAGCGCGCCCGCGTGCTCCTCGCGCGTGTGCTCGCGGGCGCGCCCGATTGGCTTCTCGCCGACGAGCCGCTCGCGAGCCTCGATCCCGCGCACCAGATCGACATCCTCGATCGCCTCCGTGCCCGGGCCGCCTCGGGGGCGGGCGTCGTGATCGTCCTCCACGATCTCGTCCAGGCGGGCCGCGCCGCCGACGACGTGCTGCTCCTCAAGCATGGGGAAGTCGCCGCCTTCGGCCCCGCCGCCGAGGTGCTCACCCCCGAGCACCTGCGCGCCGTCTTCGCGATCGACGTCACCGTGGTATCCGACCGTGCCGGTCGTCCCTTGTGCATACCGGTCGAGCGGGCGAACGGCTGACTCGGGCGCCCCCTTGTGGCACAAGCAATTTTATTACAAACGCCGACTCAACCTCGGCGGACCGGCGGCACGCGCTCGCGCGTTGATCCGGCGACACCAGAATCAGGAGAGATCATGCGCACCATCGATCATCACATCGTCGGCCATTCGGGCGGAGGGTCGGCGCGCAGCCACGACGTGTTCGATCCCAACACCGGCCAGGTCCAGGCCAAGGTTGCGCTCGGCACGAGCGCCGAGCTCGACAAGGCGGTCGAAGCCGCCAAGGCCGCGCAGCCCGGCTGGGCCGCGACCAACCCACAGCGCCGCGCGCGCGTGATGTTCAAGTACAAGGAAGTCGTCGAAGCCAATCTCGAGGAGCTCGCCCACCTGCTCGCCTCGGAGCACGGCAAGGTGATCGCCGACGCGCGCGGCGATGTGCAGCGTGGGCTCGACGTGATCGAATTCGCCTGCGGCATCCCGCATGCGCTGAAGGGCGAATACACGCAGGGCGCGGGCCCCGGCATCGACGTCTATTCGATGCGCCAGCCGCTGGGGATCGTGGCGGGCATCACCCCGTTCAACTTCCCCGCGATGATCCCGATGTGGATGTTCGGCGTCGCGATCGCGGT
>CAMLGC010000102.1 GCA_946479505.1 uncultured Sphingomonadaceae bacterium | reverse complement strand
CGCGACGACGAGCGCAGCCGCCGCGAGGTGCTCGCGCTGATGGGCTATTGACCGCGGCAATGGTCCACCGGCGCAACGTGATCGTCACGGGCGGGGCGCGGCGGCTCGGCGCGGTGATCGTCCGGCGTCTGGCCGCGCAGGGGCATCGCGTGCTGATCCATCATCACGGCTCGACCGAGGAAGCGAACGCGCTGGCGGAGGAACTTGCCGATACCGTCGCGATTGCCGCCGACCTGTCGGACCACGCGGCGCTCGACGGATTTATCGAACGGGCGCGGGAGGCAGCCGGGGGGGCGATCGACGGGCTCGTCAATTCGGCCTCGCTGTTCGAGTTCGATCGGCCGCCGCGCCCGTCGGGGGCGCTGTTCGAAAAGCTCGCGCGGGTCAATCTGACGGCGCCGGTGTTGCTCACGTCGGCGCTGGCGCGGCAGGCGGATCTCGAGAACGGCGCGATCGTCAACATCCTCGATCAGAAGGTGGCGAACCTCAACCCGGATTTCTTTTCCTATACGCTCACCAAGACCGCGCTCGAGGCCGCGACGACGATGCTGGCGCAGGCGCTTGCGCCGCGCGTGCGAGTCAACGCGGTTTCGCCGGGGCTCACCCTGCCGAGCCTCGATCAGACCGCGGACGAGTTCGCCGTGGTGTCGCGGGCGAACCTGCTCGATCGTCGGATCGCGGCCGACGGAATCGGCGATGCGGTCGCCTATCTGCTCGGCGCAGAGGGCGTGACGGGGCAGAACCTGTTCGTCGACAACGGCCAGCGCTTTCTGTCACGCGACGGTGACGTGATGTTCTCGATGCGCGATCCGGCGCCGGCGCGATGAGCGCGATCTACACCACGATCCTCGACGGGCTCGAACTGCACATGCGCCTCGGTATCCATCCCGACGAGGTCGAGACCCCCCAGCGTGTCCGGCTGAGCGTGTGGATGGAGATCGATTACGGGGCTCCGCCTGCCGACCGAATCGAGGAAGCGGTCGATTATGATTACGTGCGGCTCGGCATCCATTCGCTCGCTGGAACGCATTTCGCGCTTCAGGAGACGCTGTGCGAGACGGTCGCGTCGCTGTGCTTTCGCGACCCGCGCGTGCGCTCGGTTCGCGTCCGTTCGGTCAAGCCGGATATCTATCCCGATGCTGCGATCGGCTGCGAAATCGTCCGCAGCGCCGGCACCTCCTAGCCGCGCATGAACGTCCAGCGGTCGTTCTCGCTCGCGCCCGGATCGAACCGATAGCCGTCGCTGTCGAAGGCCTTCATGCTTTCCGGCTCGGCGATCCGATGCTCGCACAGCCAGCGCGCCATCATGCCTCGCGCCCGCTTGGCGGCGAAGCTCACGAAGCGCGGACCGTCCGGCCCGGATTCGCGAAAATCGACATGGACGAGCCGAATGCCCGCAGGGACACGCCCTTCCACCGCCGCGAAATATTCCTGACTGGCGAGGTTGAGCACGACGCCGGACCCCTCCTGCGCGACATCGTCGATCAACCGACCGGCGATGCGGCCACCCCAATAATCGGTGAGCCGCTTGCGGCGCGGCGCCCAACGCGTGCCCATTTCGAGGCGATATGGCCGAATCGCATCGAGCGGGCGCAACAGTCCGTACAGGCCCGAAAGAATGCGCAGGTGATCCTGGGCAAAGCCGATCGCGGGCTCGTCCAGGCTGTGCGCCTCCAAACCCGTATAGACGTCGCCTGCGAAGGCGTAGATCGCGGGGCGCTCGGGGGCATCGGCAAAGCCGCGGAAGCGATCGGCGTTGAGCGTCGCCAGCTTGTCCGAGATCGACATCAGCTCGGCCAGCCGGCGCTTGCTCAACCGTGAGGCGGCACCCGCGAGCCGGTCGGCATCGTCGGCGAAATGCGGGCGCGTTGGTGCGAGCGCGGGCAACGGCCGTGCATAATCGAGCGTCTTGGCGGGGGAGAGGAGCGCGATCATGCGGGGGCCATGCCCCGCACGCCGCGAAGGAACAAGGGCGCCGTTCAATCGTCGTTCAGCGCCGGGCCGCTATCCGGCTATTGCTTGGCCGGCTTGAATGCCGCCCGGTCGCCGATTAGAGCGAGCGCGTTTCGCGGCGATCGCCCGATGAGGAGAGATTCCAATATGCTGAAGATTTCGAAGGCCGCGCTGGCCGCGGCTCTGGTGATGGGTGCGGGTGGATTGCTGGTGACGCCGCCGGCAATGGCCAAGGACAAGAAGCAAGAAGCGCAGCAGGGGCCGCAGCTCAAGCTGAGCGACGCGGTGCGTGCGTCGGCGGTTGCCGCGCAGACAGCGCTCGCGGCGCATGATTTCGTCACCGCGCAGACCAATATCGACGCGGCGCTCGCGGCCGCGACCACCGACGACGAACGCTATATCGCGCAGGCGCTGCATCTCCAGCTCATCGCCAACCAGGCGCAGGTCGACGGCGCGGCGGACACCGCCGCCAATGCGCGCCACGATCAAGCGCTGATCGCGCCGCTCGACGCGCTGCTCGCCAACCCGAGCACGCCGGCGACCGAGATTGGCCGCTATGCCTATCTGCGCGGCTCGATCGCCTTCAACCAGCAGAAATATGCCGACGCGCTGACCTATTATCAAAAGGCGCAGGCAGCCGGTTTCCAAAGCGAGGACTTCTCGCTGCAACTGGTCAAGTCCAAGGTCGAAAGCGGCGACGTTACGGGCGGGATCGCCCAGCTCGGCCAGATCATCGATCAGGAGAAGGCCGCCGGCAGGACGCCTTCCGAATCCTGGTATCGCTACGGTATCGCGAAGCTCTACAAGACGCCCGACCATGCGGGCACGCTCGATTGGGTGGAGCGCTGGCTCACCGCCTATCCGACCTCGAAGAACTGGCGCGACGCGATCATCGTCTTCGGTTTCCAGGGCCCGACCGCTGCGCGGATGGGTAAGCCCGAGCGGGTCGATCTGTTCCGGCTGATGCGCGCGACCAATTCGCTCGCGGATCAGGGCGATTACCTCGAATATGCGCAGCTCGCCTACGATCTCGGGCTTCCCACCGAGGCCAAGACGGTGATCGCAGCAGGCAAATCCGCCGGCAAGATCGCCAGCAGCAGCGCCGATGCGGCCGCCATCGCAAAGGATGCGCAGACGGCGATCTCGAACGACAAGTCGCTGTCGTCGCTCAGCACCGAGGCCAAGGCGAGCGCCAACGGCAAGCTCGCGCAGCAGACCGCCGATGCCTATCTGGGTTCCGGCGAGTATCAGAACGCGATCGAGCTCTATCGTCTCGCGCTGCAGAAGGGCAGCGTCGACACCGACGCGGTGAACACGCATCTCGGCATCGCGCTGGCGATGTCCGGCGACAAGGCCGGTGCGGCGGCGGCGTTCGACGCCGTGAAGAACAACCCGCGCACCGAGATCGCTTCGCTGTGGAAGACCTGGCTCAACAGCGGCGCAGGCGCGCCCGCCGCGGCGGCGCCCGCTGCCGCAGCGGCTGCGGCGCAGTAACGGCCCTTTCGGTGGTGCCGGTCAGCAGGCCGGCACCACCGGAATGCCGGGCTTGAGTTTCGACGTCCGGATCGTGAGCGATGTCTTGACGCTCGCGACGTTGGGAGCCGGCGTCAGGTGCGTCGTCAGGATCTCCTGGAAGGCCTTGAGATCGGTTGCGACGATCTTGAGGACGAAATCGATCTCGCCATTGAGCATGTGGCATTCCCGAACCTCGGGAATTCGCGCCATGTGCTGCTCGAACTCGGCAAGATCGCGCTCGGCCTGGCTCTTGAGGCTGACCATCGCGAAAACGGTGATCGGGTAGCCGAGCGTCGCGGGGTCCAGCTCGGCATGGTAGCCCTTGATTGCCCCCGCCTCCTCGAGCGCACGCACGCGGCGCAGGCACGGAGGCGCGGTCAGCCCGACGCGTTCGGCAAGGTCGACATTGGTCATTCGCCCGTCGTCCTGGAGTAGGCCAAGTATCTGACGGTCGATCCGGTCGAATGCCATTGCGCAATGCTCCCTGTGTTCCGACCTTTCCGGTCGGTGAAATTGCCGCCAGCATAAGAAAATTGCGGGCGAACGCAATTGTCCCACAATGCGACGGCCATTTTTTAGGTGGTTCCGGCGGCGCGTCCGACGCGGTAGGACAAGGCCGTGGCGTGCTCCCGCGCGTCTCCGCGGGGATCCCGAATTGCGCTTCGACGACAGCCTCGACACGGTGCTCTCGGCCGACATGTCGACCCCGGCCGGGGTCCAGTGGGCGTGGCGCCAGCTCGTCGATCTGATCGGCCGCGGACGTGTGCTTCCGGGCGCAGAGATACTGGCGAGGCTTGGCGCGATCCGCGATGCCGTGCCGGCGCCGGTGCGTGCCGCAAGCGCGCGCGGGATCGCAAACGGCCATCCCCCGGCCGCACTCGTCAAATTTTTCGCCGCCGACGACGTGGCGGTCGCCGCTCCGCTGTTGCGCGCGACGCAGTTGGCGGATGAGGACTGGATCGCGATTCTGCCGGTGCTCTCGCCGATGGGGCGCTCGCTGCTACGGCACCGACGCGATCTCGGGCACCAGGTGGCGCGCGCGCTCGAAAGCTTCGGCAGCGTCGATTTCGTGCTGTCGGCGGGCGAGCACATCGTCGAAACCGAGGAAAGGCCGCCCGGAACAGCAGAGCCGCCGCCGCCGCGCAGCCCGGCCGAATCGCCGTTCGTTTCGCTCGGCAGCGCAGCAATGGGGCTGCCCGTCGTCGCGGAGGCGATGCGGCGACGCGAAGAGCAGCCGCCCGAGCCTGAACCGGCGGGGGCAGGATCATTCCAGATCGCGGACCTGGTCGCACGCATCGACGCCTATCAACGGCGGCGCGTCCGTACCCCGAGCTCCAGCGAAGCACGGAGCGACGAGGTATCGGCGGCACCCAATTCATTCTGCTTCGAAACCGACGAAAGCGGTGTGGTGCGCTGGGTATCGGGCACCGAGCGCGCGCCGATCGTCGGACTTTCCTTGAACCATGGCGGTGCGGCCGGATCGCGCGTCGACGGCGTCGCTGCGGGCGCGTTTCGCAGGCGGGCGCCGTTCACCGACGCCCGGCTGGTGATCGAAGGCCGCTCGCTCGCCGCCGGTGCGTGGCGTATCTCCGGTGTTCCGGTGTTCGAGCCGCTGAAGGGGCGCTTCGTCGGCTACCGCGGAAGCGCGCGGCGCCCGCGCGCCGACGAGAGCGCCGAACCCCGGGCGGCGCCCGCGCCGGCCTCCGATTCGCTTCGCCAGCTCGTTCACGAACTACGCACGCCGACCAACGCGATTGCCGGCTTCGCCGAGATGATCGAGGCAGAGATGCTCGGCCCGATCGCCAATCCGTACCGCGATCGCGCGGGCATGATCCGCCGCCAGGCGCGCGATCTGCTGGCGGCGATCGAAGATCTGGACACCGCCGCACGGATGGATGCGCAGGCGCTCGAGCTCCGGCCGGTGTCGGTGCCGCTCCGGCCGCTTCTGGAGCAGGTCGTGGCCGATCTCGGCGCGCTTGCGGAGCTGCGCGGCACCGACGTGGTGGTCGATGCCGATCTGCCCGATCTCGAGGCGCTGGGCGACGCACCGGCGCTCGAACGGCTTGTCGGGCGGCTGATGGCGGCGCTGGTCGCGGCCGGCGGGCAGGGCGAGCGGATCGGGGTCGGCGGGCATGCCGAGGACGAGCATGTCGTCGTCACATTCGATCGTCCCGCGGGGCTCGCCGCCTATTCGGGCGATGCGCTGCTCGCGATCGACGCCGAGCAGGAGGCGGCGATCGAGGGGGCGCCGCTGCTCGGCACCGGCTTCGCACTGCGGCTCGCGCGCAACCTGGCGGCCGAGCTCGGCGGCAGCCTGACGATCGGCGCCGACCGCTTGACTTTGCGGCTGGTGGCGGCTGGAACCGGCGGAGTGGGGCAGGTTTCGAGACATTGACCGGCGACGCGGCTGGAGACGAAGGGGGCTGGCGTGTGCCGGCGCCGGCGCGGGACGCATGCGTTGCATGGCCGTCCGACTTCGGCACGCGATTTACGCTCTTCGTCGACACCGAGGAGGAATTCGATTGGCACCGCCCGCTGTCGCGCGAGGCGCGCTCGACCGGGGCGATCGCCGCGCTGCCGGCGGGACATCGCCGGTTCGCCGAACGCGGCGTGCCCATCACGTACCTGGTCGATCACCCAATCGTAACCGACGCGCGTGCGATCGATGTGCTGCGCGCGGTGATCGAGGACGGTCGGTCGAGCATCGGCACGCAGCTCCACTCCTGGGTCAATCCGCCGTATGACGAGCCGCTCACGCCGGCGAACAGCTATCCGGGCAATCTCGCCCCCGAGCTCGAAGCGGCCAAGCTCGATCTTCTGACCTCCGCGGTCGAGGAGGCGTTCGGCACGCGGCCGCGCGTCTATCGCGCGGGTCGCTACGGCATCGGCCGCGGCAGCGCTGCGCTGCTTGAAAGCCGCGGGTATCGGCTCGATAGCTCGATGCGCGCGCGCTACGATTATCGACGCGACGGCGGGCCCGATTTCGGTGCGGTCGACAGCCACGCTTTCTGGTCGGGGCCGGCGCACACATTGATCGAGCTGCCACTGACGACCGTTTTCACCGGGGCAGCGCGACGGGCCGGGGAGGGCTTTTATCGGGCGCTGGGCCAGGTGAGGCGCGCGCGGGGTGCGGCCGCAAGGCTTGGGCTGCTCGCACGCGTCGCGCTCACGCCCGAGGACATGCCGGTGGCCGACGCGCTCGAGGCAATTCGCATCGCGGCGGGCGAGGGCGTACGCGTCCTCAACTTCGCCTTCCACTCCCCGTCGCTGGCACCGGGCAACACACCCTATGTTCGCGATGCGGCCGACCTTCGCGCCTTCTTCGCCTGGTGGGAGGCGGTGCTCGATCTGCTCGATCGGCGCCACGTCAGCGCGATCGGCTCGGACGCGCTGATCGCGACGGCCGACGCGACGCGCTGAGGCCGCTTGCCAGCGCCGGCGCAGCCCCGTAACGCCTGCCGCCGTGGGCCTGTAGCTCAATCGGTTAGAGCTGGCCGCTCATAACGGCTAGGTTGCGGGTTCGAGTCCTGCCGGGCCCACCAT
>CAMLGC010000101.1 GCA_946479505.1 uncultured Sphingomonadaceae bacterium | reverse complement strand
GAGGCGCACATCGTTTCGCAGGCGGGTCGCAAGTCGGCGGTGACGATCGCGACCAACATGGCCGGCCGCGGCACCGACATCCAGCTCGGCGGCAACATCGATTTTCGCGTGGCGGACGAGCTCGCCGAAATGCCCGAAGGAGCCGAGCGCGATGCCGCGATCGAGCGCATCCGGCACGAGATCGAAGCCGAGAAGCAGGAGGTGCTTGCCGCTGGCGGGCTGTTCGTGCTCGGCACCGAGCGTCACGAGAGCCGCCGCATCGACAACCAGCTTCGCGGCCGTTCGGGGCGTCAGGGTGATCCTGGCCTCAGCCGCTTCTATCTCAGCCTCGACGACGATCTGCTGCGCATCTTCGGCCCCGATACGCTGTTCGCGCGAATGATGCGATCGAACCTCGAAGAGGGCGAAGCGATCGGCTCGAAGTGGCTCTCCAAGGCAATCGAGACCGCGCAAAGGAAGGTCGAGGCGCGCAATTACGATATCCGCAAGCAGGTCGTCGAATATGACGACGTGATGAACGATCAGCGCAAGGTGATCTACGAGCAGCGCGCCGACATCATGGATGCCGACGATGTCACCGAGATCGTCGACGACATGCGCGTCGACACGGTCAACACGATCGTCGCCGACGCGTGTCCCCCGGGGAGCTATCCCGAGCAGTGGGACACCGAGGGCATGAAGACGCGCTTCGCCGAGCTGCTCGATCTGGAGCCCGCAATCGACGATTGGCTCAAGGAAGACGCGGTCGATATCGAGATGGTCGAGAACCGCGTGCTCGAGCGTGCCAACAGCGCGGTCGTCGAGAAGGCGGCGACCCTCGAACCCGCGACATGGACGCAGGTGCAGAAATCAATTCTGCTCCAGAATCTCGATCATCACTGGAAGGACCATCTCGCGACGCTCGACGCGCTTCGCCAGGTCGTGCATCTGCGCGCTTATGCGCAGAAGACCCCGCTCAACGAGTATAAGGCGGAGGCGTTCGCCTTGTTCGAACGCATGCTGGCGAACATCCGGGAAGACGTGACGCGCACCATCGCGCATGCGCGCTTCCAGATGCAGGCCCCGCCGCCGCCGCTCCCCGACTTGCCCGATTTCATCACGAGCCATTTCGACCCGTTCACCGCGAGCGACGACAGCGCCGATATCGACGGCGGCACCCTGGGCGTGGTGACGACGCAGCTTCCGCCGATGCAGATGCCGCAGCCGAACGCGCCAGTCGGCGAGGACCCGGCCGAATGGGAAGGGCAGGTCAGCCGCAATGCACCGTGCCCGTGCGGCTCGGGCCGCAAGTACAAGCACTGCCACGGCGCACTGTAGGCGCACCGGGAAACCCGCCATATTATCGAAAGTCAGAATCCCGAAGCGCTCGGCTGGCAATAAGGTCGGCCGAGCGGTCGGGTGGAAGGAGGCGAGCACTCCGCGGCAGCAATGCCCGCTTCCTCGATTCGGCTATCGCGGCACTCGGATCGTTGGTCCCAGGTTGGCGATCACCGCATGCGCGTCGAAAGCGTGGACGTCGCCCGAGGGCGGCGGACCTTCGCCCATCACGATCTCCGCCATCGCCTCGTAGCGATCGACGGTGCGCACGTCGAAATCGTTGAAGAACGGATCACCCAGGAACGGGTCCCAGCGCCGCCACCCCCATGCACCGTAGAAGCGCCACGATGGCCCCCAATAGCCGTAGGGGCCGGGGCCGAACGGGCGGTTGACATAGGTGCGGACCTTGCGGTCGGTATTGCGGTCGACCAGGATGAAATAGTCGTAACCCTGCTGGACGGTGAGCTCGGCCGAGCGAAAGAGCAAATAGCGCTCGACGGTCTCGCGCGAGGTGAGCGAGTTGCCGGCGAAGCTCACCATATAGCGGTTATCCTCGATCCGCTGATCGCTGTAGCCGTTGCGGTTGAAGCCGTATCCGGAGGCGGGCTGATACGGCGTTGGGCTCGCGCACCCGGCAAGCAGCAGCGCGCCGGTGCCGAGCGCGGCAAGCAGGCGACCGCGCGCCGAAAGTCTGGTGCGGAATTTCATGATACTCTCCACTTACTCCATCGGAACACGGTATGAACTGCCGGCCGAAACGGCAGAACGGACCGTAAACCAGTTACGTTCCGATAGACGGAGTGGACGCGCCGAACCCGTCATCGCTGCGTGGGTACAGGGACGTTCGGTCACATGTCGGAGAGCTGTTCCCCCGCTGCTTCGCCAAGCCTGGTGCGCCGCAATCGCGGCTCGCGATCCATGTCGGCGGCTTCCTTGATGATACGCCGCAGCTCGTCGCGCTTTTCATGGATGGAGGCGATCACCGGCCCCATTGCGACGCCGATATCCACCAGCACCGCCTCGGAGAGCTGGAGCGAGCTCTCGACCGTCTCGGGCACCGCGTCGGTCGCACCCGCGCGATAGAGCTCGGCGGCATGCGCGGTGTCGCGTGCGCGCGCGATGATCGGCAGATTGGGTACCCACCCACGGACCCGGCGCGTGAGACGCACCGAGAGCACCGGATCGTCCATTGTCAGGATCAGCGCGTCGGCGCGGCCGAGATTGAGCCGGTCGACCAGCTCGGCGCGCGATGCGTCGCCGAACACCACCGCATAGCCCTTGCGCCGCGCCGCGCCCGCCGCGTCGATGTCCGCCTCCACTGCGACGTATTTGCGCCCGTGAACCTTGAGCAGGTCGGTGACGATCCGTCCGACGCGGCCGAACCCGATCACCACCGTTCCTGGCCCTTCCGGGTCGACCGCCGCATCCGGCTCGTCGTGGCCGAGACGCCGCTCGAGCCGCCGCGCGGCATCGTGGCCGACGCGGGCGAGGAGCGGCGTGAGCGTGAGGCCGATCGCGGTCACCGTCTGCCAGAAGGCGGCGGTCGAAGGCAGGATGAGCTGCGCCTGCGCCGCAACGCCGAGTACGATCAGCGTCGTCTCCGACGGGCTCGACATCAGCACGCCGGCTTCGGCCGCGGTGCCCGCGCGGGCCCCGGTCAGGCGGAGCAGCCCGAAGGTGACCGCGGTCTTGACCGCGACCACCCCCACGACCGCGGTGGTCAGTCCGATCCAGTTGGCGGCGACCAGCCTCAAGTCGAGGCTCATGCCCACGGTGATGAGGAACACGCCGAGCGCGAGGCCCTTGAACGGCTCGGTCATCGCCTCGACCTCGGCGCCGTATTCGGTTTCGGCGATGATGAGCCCCGCGAGCAATGCGCCGACGATCGGCGACAGCCCGACCGCGGTGGTCGCGAGGCTTGCGACGATCACCACCAGCAGCGAGGCGGCGAGGAACAGCTCGGGGCTCTTGGTCCGCGCCGCCTGCGCGAACAGGCGTGGCAGCACGATCCGACCGCCGACGAACATCGCAACCACGGTGATCGCTCCGCGGATTGCGACGCCCGCGATCCCCTCCCATCCGCTGTCGGTCGCAGTGGGCGCGAGCGCGCCGAGCGCGAAGATGATCGGCACCAGCGCAAGGTCCTCGAACAGCAACATCGAGAAGGAGGCGCGGCCGACCGCGCTCGCGGTGCCGGCGATCGGCAGGATCAGCGCGGTCGAGGAGAGCGCCAGCGCGAGTCCGAGCCCGATCGCCCCCGGCCAGTCCTGGCCGATCAGGTGCAGCGCGAGCCCGATGATGAGCCCCGCACCGAGAAGCTCGGCGGCACCCAGCCCGAACACGAGCCGGCGCATCGCCCAGAGCCGTTTCAGCGACAGTTCGAGCCCGATCGAGAACAGCAGCAGGATGATGCCGAATTCGGCAAAAGGCTCGATCGCATGCGTATCGGAGATCGTGATATAGTAGAGCCAGGGAAAGCGCCCGACGAGCGATCCCAATCCCGCCGGACCGACGAGGATACCGACCAGAATGAAACCGATCACCGGGCTGATCCGGAACCGCGCGAAGGCGGGGATCACCAGCCCAGCCGCGCCGAGGATCACTAACGCATCGCTGAAACCGCTATTTTCGAGCCCGATCGCCATGAAGACACTTAGCCAGACACGGCGGCCTTTGTCAGTCCACCATGGCTGAAATTTCGTCCGATCTCTGCGTCGTCGGCGGAGGACCCGCCGGAATGATCGCCGGTCTGCTCTTTGCCCGTGCCGGCATCGAGACCGTGGTGGTGGAGAAGCACGCCGATTTCCTCCGAGATTTTCGCGGCGACACGATCCACCCTTCGACGCTCCAGCTCTTCCACGAGCTGGGGCTGCTCGACGAGTTGCTGAAGCGCGACCATGTGAAGGTGCCGGTGATCCACGGCCGCGTCGCGGGCGAGGACGTGCCGGTGGCCGATTTCCGGCATCTTCCCGTTGTCGCGCCATATATCGCGCTGATGCCGCAATGGGATTTCCTCGATTTCGTCGCGGAGGTGGCGGGGCGGTATCGCGGCTTCCGCTTGTGCCGCTGCGCCGAGGCGACCGGCACGATCGAAGAGGGCGGGCGCACCACGGGCGTGCGGATCGCGGGCGGCGACAGTGTGCGGGCCGGGCTGGTGATCGCTGCCGATGGGCGCCATTCGGTGCTCCGCGCCGCCTCGGGGCTGCCGCTCGATACGATCGGCGCACCAATGGACGTCTTCTGGTTCCGGCTTCCCAAAACGATTGCCCCCGACAACGAATCGGTCGGCGTGTTCGAGGCGGGGCGCATCTTCGTGCTGATCGACCGGCGGACCTATTGGCAATGCGCGTTCGTCTTCCCCAAGGGCCGCGCCGAGGCGATCCGGGACGAGGGGCTCGACGCCTTCAAAGCGCGGGTCGCCGCGGTGGGGCCGGAGACGGCGGCCGGCATCGACGCGATCGCGAGCTGGGATGACGTCAAATTGCTGACGGTCTCGGTCGATCGGCTGACGTGCTGGCATAAGCCGGGGCTGCTGTTCATCGGCGACGCGGCGCATGCGATGTCGCCGATCGGCGGGGTGGGGATCAACCTCGCCGTCCAGGACGCGGTCGCGGCGGCCAATATCCTCGCAGGGCCGATGGCGGCGGGGGAGGAGATCGATCCGTTGCTCGGCAAGGTGCAGGACCGGCGGATGCTTCCCACCCGGCTGACGCAGGGATTGCAGGAGCTGATCCAGGGCCGCGTGATCGCGCCCTTGCTGAGCGACGATGCGGTGTTCGACCAGCCACCGCTGGCGCTGCGGCTGCTCGCCCGTTGTCCGTTGTTGCGCCGGCTGCCAGCACGGGCGATCGGGCTGGGGTTCCGGCCCGAGCATGTGCGCTCGCCCGAAGCCTAACCACCCCCCGGCGCATGCGGTCCCCTCGGTGGGGCGCCCTGGACCGTGCCCCCGGCACCCGGCGTATGCTGCTCGAAATCGAGGCGGTAGAGATCGAAGCGGCGGTCGGTGAGGTTGCGCACGGTGCCCTCGGTGCGCGCCCAGGTGAGGTCAGCCAGATTGACGTCGCTGATCGTCAGCGTCTCGACATTCTCGGTCGCCTCGGCGGCGATTCCGTCGCGAGCGAACGGGAAGTCGCAGGGGGTGAGGATGCAGCTCTGCGCGTACTGGATGTCCATATTGTCGACATTGGGCAGGTTGCCGACATTGCCCGACATGACGACGAAGCACTGGTTCTCGATCGCGCGCGCCTGGCAGCAATAACGCACGCGCAGATAGCCTTGGCGATTGTCGGTGCAGAACGGCGTAAAGAGGATGCGCGCACCCTCGTCCACGAGACGTCGCGCGAGCTCTGGAAACTCGCTGTCGTAGCAGATGAGCACGCCCACCGGGCCGCAATCGGTCTGGATGACGTCGACCTCGTCGCCGCCCTTGATGTTCCACCAATAGCGCTCGTTGGGGGTGGGGTGGATCTTCTCGCGGGCGTGGACCGAGCCGTCGCGCAGGCAGACATAGGCGACGTTCTGAATGTCGCCGTCGTCGGTGCGCGTCGGGTGCGAGCCGCCGACGATGTTGATATTGTATTCGAGCGCCATCCGCGTCAGCTCCTTGACGAGCCGCGGCGTATGCGCGGTGAGCGCGTCGATCGCCTCCATCGGGGCCATCTCACGCTTCTCATAGGATAGGAGCGGGAGTGTATAGAGTTCTGGAAAGACAACGAAATCGCAACGGTAGTCGGCGGCGACATCGACGAAATACTCGACGTTGCCGATGAAGTCGTCGAAGTCCTTCACCGCGCGCGCCTGGAGCTGGACGGTGGCGAGGCGCACGCTCTCGACGTCGCGCGGGAGCGAATAGACCTTGTCGGCATCGTCGGGCACGTAAGGGTTGCGCCAGACGAGCAACGCCGCGTTGCCGTCCGAACGCTTGTCCTCCGGCAGGTAGGCGGGGAGCACGCCGCGGATCTCGAAGCCGTTGCGAAGCTGGAACCCGATCACCGGATCGCGCAGCCTGCCCTCCGAGACCGCCTCGAGATAGCCCTCCGGCCCCTCGACCTTGCGGCGGTTGCGCTGGTAGCCGGGCATCCGGCCGCCGATGATGATGCCCTTCAGCTCGAGCCGCTCGGCGAGCGTCTTGCGGGCATTGTAGAGCCGCTGGCCGATGCGCACGCCACGCACCTTGGGATCGACGCACATCTCGTAGCCGTAGAGCCACGCGCCGGTGGGGTCGTGGCGCGAGCCGAAGCCGTTGGCAGTGATCTCCTCCCAATCGTGCGGCGCGAGGCCGATGTCCTCATCGACGCGCATCGAGGCGCAATAGCCGACGATCTTGTCGTCGTAGAGCGCGACGAACTGGCCCTCGGGGAAGTGATTGATCTGGCCGCGCACCTGGCCCCGGCTGTAGCCCGAGATGCGGTCATAGGCGCGCTCGACCAGATCGATGATGCCGGGGACATCACCGACCAGGGCGAGGCGCACCTCGAGCCGCTTGGCGCTGCCGGACCGCGGCATCTGCTCAGCCGAGGCCCTGCGCCGACATCGCGCCTTCGAGGTTCGATCGGATCGCCTCGAAGAACTGCTCGGTGGTCATCCAGGGCTGATCGGGACCGATCAGGATCGCGAGGTCCTTGGTCATGTGGCCCTTCTCGACCGTCTCGACACAGACGCGCTCGAGCGTCTCGGCGAATTTGGTGACATCGGGCGTGCCGTCGAATTTGCCGCGATATTTGAGGCCGCCGGTCCAGGCGAAGATCGAGGCGATCGGGTTGG
>CAMLGC010000100.1 GCA_946479505.1 uncultured Sphingomonadaceae bacterium | reverse complement strand
AGCGGCGGGCGGATGATCCACGGATTGTTGGTGAGCTTGATGAGCTCGTCGTTGATCGGCGAGGCGACCGCGATCCCTGCGGCGCGGGGAAACGCCCGGCCGAGCTCGCGCTGCGCCGCGCGCCATGCGAGCTGGAGGCTGCCGTGATCGGCGGTCTTGAGCGTAATCGGATCATCCAGCGACACGACGTGCCCGGCCTCCACCTCCGCGATCGCGAAGCGGGCATGCGTGCCGCCGATATCGACCGAGACGACTTCCATTCTTCGCTTCTCCCCCGGCTTCTGGGCTTGGCTCATAATCCTGCCGCCGCGAGCACCGCCGAGGCGCCCTGCTCGGCCTCGTTCGCCGAGGCGCGCATGATCGCGAACAGCTCGCGGCCCGTGCCGGTCGCCGGCGGCGGCGCGATCGCGGGCTCGCGCGCGGCCCATTCGGTCGGATCGACCAGCGCTTCGAGCGTGCCCGTTTCGGCGCAGACGCGCACGATATCGCCGTCGCGCAGCTTGCCGATCGGCCCACCGCCCAGCGATTCGGGGCTGACGTGGATCGCGCACGGCACCTTGCCGCTCGCGCCCGACATTCGCCCATCGGTGACGAGCGCGACGCGATAGCCGCGATTCTGGAGCACCCCCAGGGGCGGCGTCAGCTTGTGGAGCTCGGGCATGCCGTTGGCGCGCGGCCCCTGGAAGCGGACCACCACCACGACATCGCGGTCGAGCTCGCCCGCCTTGAACGCCTCCTGCACCTGGAGCTGATCGGTGAAGACCCGTGCGGGCGCCTCGATCGTCCAGCGATCCTGCTCGACCGCGCTCACCTTGATGCACGCGCGGCCGATATTGCCCGCCAGGATGCGCATCCCGCCCTCCGGCTGGAACGGATCGTCGATCGTCCGGACGATGCTGTCGTCGCCGCTCTTCTCGGGAAGGTCGCGCCAGACGAGGGTGTCGCCGTCCATCTCGGGCATCCGGGCGTATGCGGACAGGTCGTCGCCGGCGACCGTCACGATGTCGCGATGGAGCAATCCGCCCTTGAGCAGTTCGCGGATCACCAGCGGCGGCCCGCCCGCATCCTGGAACATGTTCACGTCGGCCGATCCGTTGGGATAGACGCGCGTCAGCAGCGGCACGACCGCCGACAGGCGATCGAAATCTTCCCAATCGATGACGATGCCGGCCGCGCGCGCGATCGCGGGCAGGTGGATGAGGTGGTTGGTCGACCCGCCGGTCGCGAGCAGCGCCACCATCGCGTTGACGATCGCCTTTTCATCGACGCACTCGCCGAGCGGCCGATAATCGTCCCCGCGCCAGCCGATTTCCGCCAGCCGGTGGACTGCCGCACGGGTCAGCTCCTGGCGCAATTTGGTGCCCGGATTGATGAATGCCGCGCCGGGCATGTGCAGCCCCATCGCCTCCATCATCATCTGGTTGGTGTTGGCGGTGCCGTAGAAAGTGCAGGTGCCCTTGCCGTGATAGGCGGCGATCTCGGCCTCGAGCAATTCGTCGCGGCTCGCCTTTCCTTCGGCATAGAGCTCGCGGACGTGGGCCTTTTCCTTGTTGGCGAGGCCCGATCGCATCGGCCCGCCCGGGATCATCACCATCGGCAGGTGCCCGAAGCGCAGCGCGCCCAAGAGCAGCCCGGGTACGATCTTGTCGCAGATGCCGAGCAGCGCTGCGCCCTCGAACATGCCATGGCTGAGCGCGACCGCGGTCGAGAGCGCGATCGTGTCGCGGCTGAACAGCGAGAGCTCCATCCCCGGATAGCCCTGCGTCACGCCGTCGCACATCGCCGGCACGCCGCCCGCCACCTGCGCGGTGATTCCGGCCTCGCGCGCCCAAATCTTCATCTGCTCTGGGTAGCGATAATAGGTCGCATGTGCCGAGAGCATGTCGTTGTAAGCGGTTACAATTCCGACATTCATCGCGCGGCCGGATTTGAGAACGTCGCGGTCCTCATCGGTGCCGGCAAAGCCGTGCGCGAGATTGGCACAGCCGAGCAGCGGCCGATCGACCCCCGAATCGCGCTCGCGCCGGATCAGCTCGAGATAGGCCGCGCGGGGTCCGCGCGACGCTTCGATGATGCGGTCGGTGACGGCGGCGATTTCGGGATGCAGGCTCATGCCGGGCTCCAATGGATATCGACGGGCAGCTCGACGTCGGCGAGCACGCGCCCGATCGGATAGCTCGAGGAGGGGCCCTGCGCGATCGCCTCCTCGATCACGCGGCGCTTGGCGTCGCCGGTGACGGCGAGCGTCAGCGCGCGGGCGGTCACCATCGCCGCGCGGGTCAGCGTGATGCGCGGTACCGGCGCCTCGGCGGGCAGATCGGCAGGCATTACCCCGATCGCGCGCCGCTCGCGCGGGCCGGCGACCGCCTCCTCGAAATCGTCGCCCGGGAAGATCGACGCGGTATGCCCGTCCGCACCCACCCCGAGCAGGCACAGATCGAGCGGCCAGTGCACGTCCTGCAACCGCGCATCGGCCGCGCGGCCTGCGGCCCTGTAATCGGCTGCCGCCTCGCTGGTGATCGGCATCACCCGCGCTTTCAGCGGCAGGAATATCTTGGCGATGGCGGTGACGTTCGACAGTGGATCGCCCATCGGCACCAGCCGGTCGTCGGTGGGTAGGATCGTCACCCGTTTCCAGTCGAGCTGCTTCTCGGCGAGCTTCGCATAGATCGGCAGCGGCGTCTTGCCGCCGGGAAGCGCGATCACCGCCTGGCCGCGCGCGTCGAGCGCGCTCTCGATCACGAACGCCGCGTCACCCGCGACCGCCTCGGCCATCTCCTCGGCGTCGTCATACTCCCACCATTCGATTTCGGTCATGTACGGTCCTTATGTTCGTGTCGTGACGGAGGAACGGACGAGGTCACTCGTCGTGCCACGTCACCCCGTCGCGCTCGGTAAGCGCGATCGCGGCCGACGGCCCCCAGCTTCCCGACGGATAGGGCTTGGGCTTGACGTCGTGCTCGGCCCAGCCTTTGCGGATCGCGTCGATCCACTGCCACTGCGCCTCGACCTCGTCGCGCCGCACGAACAAGGTCGGGTCTCCTTCGATCAGATCAAGGAGCAGTCGTTCGTAGGCGATGCGGCGCCGCGTGCCTGCAAACTGCACGTCGAGGCTGAGGTTGAGCGGCACCTCCTGCAGGTGAACGCCCTCGCGGTCGAGCCCCGGCTCCTTCGCCATCACGAGCAGCCGGACATATTCCTCGGGCTGGAGCCGGATGATGAGCTTGTTCGCCTGGAGCGTGCCGCCGCGCTCGGCGAACATCGAATGCGGCACCGGCTTGAACTTGATGTAGATTTCCGACTGCCGCGTCGGCAGCCTTTTGCCCGTGCGCAGGTAGAAGGGCACGCCCTGCCAGCGCCAGTTATCGACATGCGCCTTCAAGGCCACGAACGTCTCGGTGCCCGAGGCATGGCCGAGTTCGTCGGCATAGCCGTGGACGATCTCCCCGTTCACCGCGCCCGCATTATACTGCCCGGTCACGGTGAGGTGCGGCACCTCGTCGGGCGCCATCTGGCGCAGCGAACGGAGCACCTTCACCTTTTCGTCACGGACGGCGGTGCCGTTGAAATGGGCAGGCGGCTCCATCGCGATCAGCGCGAGGAGCTGGAGCATGTGGTTCTGCACCATGTCGCGCAGCGCGCCGGTATCGTCGTAGAAGCCCGCGCGGCCTTCCAGGCCCACCGTCTCCGAAACGGTGATCTGTACATGCTCGATCCCGCGAGCATTCCAGATCGGCTCGAACAGCGCATTGCCGAAGCGCAAAGCGAGGATGTTCTGCACCGTCTCCTTGCCGAGATAATGGTCGATGCGGAAGGTGCGCTCCTCGGGAAAGACCTCGGCCACCGCGTCGTTGATCTCGCGGCTCGATTGCAGATCGTTGCCGAGCGGCTTCTCGAGCCCGATCCGCACGTTCGCGCCCGCAAGCCCCGCCGATTCGAGACCTTTGATCGTCGGCCGGAACAGTGACGGCGCGGTCGACAGGAAGATCGCGAGTCCGCCCGACGTGTCGCCGATCTTCTTGGCGAGATCGTCGAACCCCTCGATCTTGGTCGCGTCGAGCGGTTGATAGCCGAGCCGCTCGAGGAAGCTCGCGATCGCCTCCTTGTCCTTGCGGTCCTCGGGCAGGAATTCGTCGAGCGCGTCGGCGGCGAATTTTCGATAGCTCGCGTCATCATGCTCGGAGCGCGCGCTGCCGGTAATCGTCAGCCCGTCGGGCAGCAGGCCGTCGGCATGCAGCCCGAACAGCGAGGGCAACAGCATGCGCTGGGCAAGGTCGCCCGTCGCACCGAACAAGAGCAGCTTCGCCACGGGATGACGCATCGATTCCCCCTTTGCAGAGATCGGGCGCCGGCTCACAGCCGGAGGCCCGCGACGGGATCGAGCCCCGCCATGATATTGAGGTTCTGCACCGCAGCCCCCGCGGCGCCCTTGCCGAGGTTGTCGAGCGTCGCGATCAGCCGCGCCTGCCCGGTCTCGTCGTTGCCGCGCACGCGCAGCGCCATCCGGTCGCTGCCGGCATGTTCGGCGATGTCGACGGTGGTCGTGTCGTCAGCGCCGCGCACGTCGATCAGCGGCGACTCGCGATACGCCTCGCGCAGCGCTTCCTCGCAGGCGGCGAGCGACGGGCGGCGCGTGAAGGTATGGAGCGGCAACGGCACCTCGACGACCATGCCGCGATAGGTGTTCGTCACCGCAGGCGCGAAGATCGGCGGATGCGCCAGCCGGGCGTGGCGCTGCATCTCGGGCACGTGCTTGTGCGCGAGATCGAGCGCGTAGGGCCGGAATGCCGACGCGTCGGCCCCTTCGAACTCGGCGATCATCGTCCTGCCGCCGCCCGAATAGCCGGAGGTAGCGTTAACACTGAGCGGTGCGTCGTGCGGGACCAGCCCGGCGCGCACCAGTGGCCGCACCAGCGCGAGGAAGCCCGTCGGATAGCAGCCGGGATTGGCCACCCGCAGCGATTGCGCGATTCGCTCCTGCTGTCCGGGCTCCAACTCGGGAAAGCCATAATCCCAGCCGTCGGCCGTCCGGTGCGCGGTCGAGGCGTCGATCACGCGCGTCAGCGGATTGGTGATGAGCCGCACCGCCTCGCGGGCCGCGTCGTCGGGCAGGCACAGGATCACGAACGCCGCCGCATTGAGGGCCTCGGCGCGCGCCGCCGGGTCCTTGCGCCGCGCCTCGTCGATTTCGATCAGCGTGAGATCGCTCCGCCCCGCGAGCCGCTCGCGGATTTCGAGCCCCGTCGTCCCGGCCGCGCCGTCGATGAATATTTCGATGCTCATGCGCGCGCCTCCTCGGGGCCGGGGCCGATCGCCTCGGCGTCGACATAGCCAACCAGGCCCTGTCGCGTCGCGATCCCCCAGGCGAGGCCGCTCATAAGGTCGAGCAGGTCGAACGGGTCGCCGGGTTGCAGATCGGCCAGGCGGGCAGCGTCGGCGGCGGGGGATTCGCGGAGCACGGCACCGCGCAGCGCGATACGCGCAAGCGGCGCTGCATAGTGCGGCGCGAATACGTATTCTGCGAGGCGGATATCGGCGAGATCGCGCCGCACGGCATGCGTCTTCGGGTCGAGCGCGACGCGCGGCCCCCTCAGCGCGAAGGTCTTACGCGGAAGCCTGGCGGACGTCGGGCAGGGGCCCTTCGTCGATAAAATGGCCGAACTCTTCAAGAAAATCTGCCCCTTCAGACGTGCGCGCGACGAAGATGTTGCGCTTGTCGCTGTCGTCGCGCTGGCGGCGCAGATAGCCCAGCGCCCCAAGTCTGTTCAAGGCGCGGGTCACGACCGGCTTGGAAACGTTGAGACAGCGCGCCAAACCGCGCACCGTATGGGGGCCGGGGCGCAGATAGACGACGAGCAGCAGCGCCATTTGCCGGTTCGTGAGATCGGGTTCGCCCGACCGCACATAATCGACCAGCGCCTGCATCCAGGTGTTCAGTGAGTTTTGCGCGAGCGTCGCCACCTTTGAAAAATTCCGCTGTCTCGGCTGCCCCTCTTGGGACGGTCATCTCGGCATTAACGCCTTCGGGCCCCGTGAGTTTCAGTGCGCAGCCGAAATATCATAGGAAATGTGCGCGACTCCCGATCGCGGTTGATCGCGGGGCGGTGCGCGCCTATGTCCCGCGCGGTTCCCGTTTCCCGCAAATCCAGGTTTTCGATGTTCACATTCCTCCTCGTCCTGCAAGCCATCATCGCCGCGGCGCTGGTCACGGTCATCCTGATGCAGCGCTCGGAGGGCGGCGGCCTCGGCATGGGGGGCAGCCCTTCAGGCCTGATGTCGGCGCGCGGCGCCGCCGATTTCCTGACGCGCGCGACGGCGGTCCTGGCGACGCTGTTCGTGGCTTTGAGCATTGCGCTCGCGACGATGGCGGCGACGCGCCATCAGACGACGATCGACACCTCGCTCGCACGCAGCGCGCCGGTGGCGCCCGCTGGCCCGACGACGGCGCCCCCGCCCGGATCGGCACCCTTCGCGACCGCCGCCCAGAATGCCGCGGCGGCGGCGTCGAACACCCCGGCCCCGGCCGACAACGGCGCGGTTCCGCTCGCGCAATAAGCGGCCCCCGGGCCTCAACGGTTCGAAAAAATCGCGCGCCCGGGCAATCGGGCGCTTGTCCTCTCCTGTGTTCAGACGCTAGGCGGTGATTCCCATGGCGCGGTTCATTTTCATTACCGGCGGCGTGGTTTCCTCGCTCGGCAAGGGTCTCATGGCGGCGAGCCTCGCCGCGTTGCTCCAGGCGCGCGGCTATCGCGTGCGCATCCGCAAGTTCGATCCGTATCTCAACGTCGATCCGGGCACGATGTCGCCCTATCAGCACGGCGAGGTCTATGTGACCGACGACGGCGCCGAGACCGACCTCGATCTCGGCCATTACGAGCGCTTCACCGGCGTCGCCGCGCACCAGAGCGACAACGTCACCTCGGGCCGCATCTACAGCCAGATCATCCAGCGCGAGCGCCGCGGCGACTATCTCGGCGCCACCGTCCAGGTGATCCCGCACGTCACCGACGCGATCAAGGCCTTCGCGCAGGCCGATACCGACGATCTCGATTTCGTGCTGTGCGAAATCGGCGGCACCGTCGGCGACATCGAATCGCTTCCCTTCATCGAGGCGATCCGCCAGCTCAGGAACGATCTCGGCCGCGGCAATTCGATCAGCATCCACGTCACGCTCGTGCCGTTCATCTCGGCCGCCGGTGAACTCAAGACCAAGCCCACCCAGCATTCGGTGCGCGAGCTCGCCGCGCTGGGCGTCCAGCCCGAAATGCTCGTCTGCCGCTGCGAAAAGCCGCTTCCCGACAGCG
>CAMLGC010000099.1 GCA_946479505.1 uncultured Sphingomonadaceae bacterium | reverse complement strand
AGGCCGACCGGCTCGCCGATGCCGCGCACGCTGCCCCAATAGGTGCCGATGCCGCCGCCGCGCGAGGCGAGCCAGACATTCTCGTTCCAGGTGTCGACGATGCCTTCTAGGCTGTCGGGCACCGAATTGAGGTAGCACGAGATCGGGAGGCCGCGCCCGGTGCCGCCGTTCGACAGCACGGGGGTGGCCGGCATGAACCAGAGCTTCGAGATGTAATCGTAGAGCCGCTGCGCGTGCGCGGCATCGTCGGCATAGGCCGAAGCGACGCGGACGAACAGGTCCTGGAACGATTCGCCGGGCAGCAGATAGCGGTCCCGCAGCGTCTCCTTGCCGAACTCGGTGAGGAGCGAATCGCGGCCGTGATCGACCTCGACCGGATAGGGCAGCGGGCGCGCGCCCTGGTCCTTGGCGGGCGCGTCGGCGAGCGCCTCCTTGACGGTGGCGGCGGCGCTGGCGGCGGCTGCCTCGATCGTGTCGGTGGCCATATCGTTCTCGCGTTCCTGATCCCTGAAATCCATCGCTACGGCTCCCCCAAGGGCCTGGGCCGGTGTTCCCGGTCCGTTCGAATCAGGGGGCAAGCCCCCATGCTACACCGGGACGGGCCGGATCAGGAGAACAAAATGCGCACCCCGCACCTTTCGCAGGCGCGAATCGGGGTTTCCTGCGACAATGGGTCGCAGGCGCTGTCCTACCAGAGATTGGGTCCGCCCCCGAACTCAACCACAACAGATTGTGCCAAAGTACAGCTCAAGGCAAGGGCGTAAATGGTATTTTAGGCAAACGCTTGGTCGTCCGCCAGACTCGGTTCGTCGTACCCGGCCGATGCGGCGGCGCAGCGACGCGCGGAGTTGGGCGGCCTGCCCGGAATGCAAGCGAACGAAGCCCGAACGAGAAATATTTTGGCTGGCGCCGCGTCCTCGCTGACGCGCATGCCCGCGCCGGCTTAATTTGCCCGGCCGCGTCAGGCGGCCGGCGCCGCCGTCACCCCGCCTTGCGCAGAGCTCTGGGAGCGGTTTGATTGAGGCGTTCCATGTTGAAATGCTCGGCGAACTCGATGCCCGCCTTGCCTTCCTTCGTCCAACGCAGCTTCGCCGGGAACATCTCGTTTTCGAGCAGCTCGATGAGGAGGTCGATCCCGACCGCGTCGTCGCCCGCGTCAATGCCGTCGATCATCGCGCCGGTCGCGGACATGTTGCGGATGCGGACCTCGCCGCGCTCGCCCGCGACCTCGATCCGTGCCGAGCGCAGCATCTTGGTGCGCGGGCTGCGGCTGATCTTATAGCCGACCGGGTTCGCCTTGCCGCCGTTGGCGACAAGCTGTTTCTCGACCTCTTCGGAGCGCGCGGGCTTGCCGTAGATATAGCCCTGGATGTGGCTGCACCCGAGTTCGCGAATCAGCGCGATCTCGTCCTTCAGTTCGACGCCCTCGGCGGTCGTCTCCATGCCCAGCGTTTCGGCGAGCGTGACGATCGCCTTGATGATCGCGGCGTTGCGGTTGCCCGCGACAGCGGCGCCGCGCACAAACGACTGGTCGATCTTGATCTTGTCGAACGGCGCCTTCTTCAGATAGCCGAGCGACGAATAGCCGGTGCCGAAATCGTCGAGCGCGAGGCGGACGCCGATCGCCTTCAGGCTCTTGAACATCTGGTCGGACGACGCGCTCTCGTCAAGGAACACGCCTTCGGTGATCTCGAGTTCGAGCCGCGCCGGCGCGATGCCGGATTTGGCGAGCGCGCTGGTGACGATCGCCGGAAGCGCCGGATTGGCGAACTGGATCGGCGAGACGTTGACCGCGACGCGCACCCCCTCGGGCCAGCGCGCGGCCTCCATCGTTGCGGTTCGCAACACCCATTCGCCGATCGCCTCGATCAACCCGCAATCCTCGGCGACCGGCACGAATTCAGCCGGAGAGATCGCGCCGCGCGTCGGATGCTCCCAGCGGATCAGCGCTTCATAGCCGACGATCCGCTCTTCCCTGGTCGAAACGACGGGCTGGTAAGCGACGTAGAATTCGCCCTTCGCGAGCGCGTGGCGGAGATCGTCCTCGAGCGCCTTGCGGTTCTGCGCGCCGGCGAGCAGCTCGGAACGGTAGAAACGGTGGATGCCGCGCCCGTCGGCCTTGGCCGCATAGAGCGCGAGATCGGCGTTGCGCACGAGGCTTTCGGAATCCTCGCCGTCCTCGGGCGCGATCGCGATGCCGATCGAGCAGCCAATCGTGATCGACGAGCCGTCGATGAAATAGGGTTGCGACAGCGAGCCGATCACCGACTTGGCGAGATCGGCGAGGCGATCACGATTGCTTTCGCTCGGCAGCACCACCTGGAACTCGTCGCCGCCCAGGCGCCCGACCAGTCCCTTGTCGCCAACCGAGCGCTGGAGGCGCTGCGCGACCTGCTTCAGCAGCTCGTCGCCGGTCTGGTGGCCGAGCGTGTCGTTGACCGCCTTGAAGCGATCGAGATCGAGCAGGAACAGCGACGTGGGATGATAGCCACGGCGCGACTGCGCGAGCGTCTGATCGAACGCGAGCTTCATTCGCTGGCGATTGGCAAGGCCGGTGAGACTGTCGAACAAGGCAAGCCGCGAGATTTCGGCTTCCGATCGACGCTTCTCGGTAAGGTCGCTTCCCGAGCCGATGAAGCCGATGAAGCGGCCGCGATCGTCGGCGACGGGGCGCCCGGAGATGGACCACCAGCGATCGGCCTCGACATTGCCGATCGCAGCGACCGAATAATCGGCGAACGACGTGCGCGAGCTCAGGTGGAACCCGAGCGTCCGCTCGGTATCGGGGGCACTGCCGTCCATCCGGAAGACCGCGTTCAGCATCCTGCCGATCGGCCCGACCCCGTCGACGACGAGCTCGCGCGCAACCTTTTGCGAGAGGTAGGTCAACCGGCCCTGACGATCGGTCTGCCAGAACCAGCCCGAGCCGTGCGATTCGAACTCCTCGACGAGGCGGCTGGCGAGCCGCCCCTCATTCTCGTCCTCGGCGCGCGCATCGGCGGCGGCATGGTCGAGCTGCGCGAGCCGATAGGCGACGATCACCAGGCAAACGAAAAAGCCGAAGGCGAGCCCCGTCGGCAGGCTGAGCCCAGAAATCCAGGTCACCGTCGCAACCAGGCCGATCGCGAAGGCGAGCACCGCCGCACGCACCGCGAACAAGGCGAGCGCCGACACACCGATCGCACCGAACACCGCGACGAAACAGGCGAGCTGAAGCTTGCCGGGCGGGAACGCCGCGGCCTGCTGGAGGAGGTAGAGCAGGCTCGCAGCCATACCAGCCGCCGCCAGCGTGATCGCCCGGACCTGGTGATGCGCCGCGATCTCGCGGGTGCGGCCGATCCGGAGCACGGCGAAGACGATCAGCCCCATCCCCGCGGCGAGCCCACTGCGAATCGCGATCTGGGTCCAAAGCGCGCCTTGCCCGATCGCGAGCGCAGCGGCCAGAAAGGTCGCGGGTGCGACGAGCTGCGCCACGATTGCGAGCGGCCACACCGATGCGACCTGTTTCAGCGGCTGGAGCTGGTCGAACGTTGCATCGGTATCGCCCGGATCGGCAAGCGAGAGCGTCGCGGAGGTCGTCCGCGCGCTGTCAGCGAAGCTTGTGGTCCGGCGGACGGCATCGGTCATGCCACCGCTCTAGCAGACAGGGCGTTTCCAATTGGTTTGCGAGATATGGTTAATGCGCGCGCTTTGCGGTTGTGCGATCGGTGCGGCTGTGGAAACGCGGGCGCGCTGCGATCGGTCTCGCGGCCGATTGCGGAGCGAGCATGATCTGGGTGATTCTGCGCTGGACGGGCGCCGCCGCGCTGCTGCTCATGATCGCCCTCGTGCTTGCGATCGTAATCGTGCCGCGCTTCCTCGACCGCGTCTATTATCGGGGGCCGGTGAGCGATCATTTCGACGGGGAACATTTCTTCAATCCCGACGGGGACGACGCGCCACGGCCACCGACCGGAGGGAGCCAGCGGGGCTTCCTGATCCGCTACCTGCTCAGCCGGGACGAGCGCCCCGCCTGGCCCGAGCATGTCGCGGTGACGCCGAGCGTGCCGCCCGCGCGGATCGAGGGCGACCGGATGCTGGTGACATGGGTGGGCCATGCGACCGTGCTCATCCAGACGCAGGGACTCAACATCCTGACCGACCCCGTGTGGAGCGAGAAGGCGGGGCCGCTGGGCATCGGTCCGAGGCGGGTGGCCGCGCCCGGGATCGCGTTCGACGATCTGCCGCGGATCGATCTCGTGCTGGTGAGCCATGCGCATTACGATCACCTCGATCTCGCAACGCTCAAGCGGCTGTGGACGCGCGATCGTCCGCGGATCGTCACCAGCCTGGGCAATGACAGCATCATCGGGCAGGCGGGCGTGCCCGCGACCGCGCTCGACTGGGGCGGCAGATTGACGGTGAAGCCCGGCGTCGAGCTGGTGGCGACGCCCGCGCATCACTGGACGAGCCGGTGGTTCGCCGATCGCAACCGGGCGTTATGGTCAGGCTTCGTGGTGCGGCTGCCGGGCGGCAACCTCTTCTATTCGGGCGATACCGGCGCGGGCGATTTCGGCTGGACCAAGGCCGCCGCGGCCGAGGGCCCGATCCGGCTCGCGCTGCTGCCGATCGGTGCGTTCCGCTTCACCGAAGGGCAGATGGCGTCGAACGCCCATATAGGACCGCTCGATGCCGCCGAGGCGTTCCGGCGGCTTGGCGCGAGCCGCGGCATCGGCGTGCATTGGGGGACGTTCCGGCTCTCCTACGAAGCCTATGATACGCCCCCGCGGCTGCTCGAAGCCTCGATGCGCTGCGCGGGGCTGGAGGCGGCGCGGTTCGATACGATCGCGATCGGCACGGCGATCGAGGTGCCCGCCTATACGCCGCCGCCCGCAGTGGCCGAAGTGCCCCGCGAGCAGCGGCTCGAATGCCTCGACACGCCCGGGCTGCGGGCGCTGCGCTAGAGTCCGGTCAGCGGCGGCCGGCGATGAGCTGCCAGATCACGACGATGATCGCGATGACGAGCAGGATGTGAATGAGCCCGCCTGCGACGTGAAAGGCGAAAAAGCCCAGCAGCCAGAGCACGAGCAGAATGACGGCGATGGTCCACAGCATATTTCTTCCTCCTGTTGGCCGGCCGCTCGGCTGGCGCAGGAACAACGCGGCGGTCCCGAGGGCGTTCCCCCACCGTAACGAGCGCTCACGCCGAACGCGCGGTGAAGGTGGCGGACAGGCCGTTATAGAGCTTCTCGCGACAGACGAGCTGGCTTGCCTGGTCGGCGACGAGCGCGGCGGCGATCATCGGCAGCATCAGGCCGCGGTTCGCGGTCGTCTCGGCGAGAATGAACACCGCGGTGAGCGGCGCGCGGACAACCCCCGTGAAATAGGCGACCATGCCGAGCAGCACGACGGCGCTCGCCGGCTCGCCGGGAAAGAGCCAGCGCAGCATGTTTCCGAAGCCCGCGCCGGTGGCGAGGCTCGGCGAAAAGATGCCGCCGGGAAGCCCCGCGACAGCGGTGGCGAGCGTCGCACCGAACTTGGCGAAGCCGAACCAGACGGGTGCGTCGCCGCCGCTGATGATGGCACGTGCGGGGCTGTAGCCGGTACCCCAGGTAAGGCCGGTCGAGACACCGATCGTGCCCACCACTGCGCCACACAGAAGCGCGAAGACGATCGGCCGATGGCGCAGCCGGCGCACTGGCGCGGCGGTCGCGCGTACCGCATCCAGCACGAGCCGTGCGAAGGCGCCGCCGGTCAGGCCCCCGAGCACCCCCGCGACCGGTGCGATCACGAGCGCGGCTCCGACGCTGAGCGAGGTGTGGATCAACCCGAAATAGACGTAATTGCCCGCCAAGCCGGACGCGACCGCGCCCGAGATGAGGATGGCCGTCATCACAAGGAGCGCCATGCGCTGTTCGTAGGCGGCGGCGAGCTCCTCGATCGCGAAGGCGATCCCCGCGAGTGGCGTGTTGAAGGCGGCGGCGACACCGGCCGCGCCGCCGGCGATGATCATCGAGGGGCGCATCTGCACTGCGAGCGTGCGATGCCACAGCGCCATGACCGCGGCGGCGAGCTGCACGGTCGGCCCCTCGCGCCCGACCGATGCACCACAGAGCAGCGCCAGCAGGGTGAGCACCGCCTTGATGAACGCGGTCGGCAACGCGATCAGCGCGCGTGCCGCCGAGTCCGGATCGGCGCGCGCGGCGATTACCTGGGGGATGCCCGAGCCGCGAGCATCGGGCGCGTAGCGGTTGGTGAGCCACACGATCGCCGCGAAACCCACCGGGGTGAGCACCAGCGGCAGATACGGGTAGCTCTGGTAGAGCCGCATGAAGAGGTGCCCGGCCTCGTCCGACAGCCTGGCGAAGGCCAGCGCGACGAGTCCGATGCTGATCGCACCGCCCACGATCGCAACACGGCGACGGAAGACCTTCGACGTCGGTCCGCGCTGGCGCAGCAGGGCGCGCATCCGGTGCTGGGTCCAGCGCTTCACGAGCGCAAGGGATGGTTTGAGGCGGGCATGGTGGCCTTCTAGACAGAAGCGGCCGCCTTTTGCACCGTCCCGCTGCACTTGAAGGGTGCCCATTTTGTGCCGGACGGCAGTCATGATAAAGATGGCGTCATGGGGGAGCCGGGGGCGGCAGCGGGCGCACGCCCGCATTATCAGACCACGCTCGATCGCGCGGGGCTCGCGCTCGCGACCGGCGGCCTGTTCTGCGGCGTGCTGGCGACGCTGCTTGCCGCGCGAAGCGGATCGGGCGTGCCGGCGCTGATCTGGGTGTTCGTGCTCGGGACTGTGCTGGCGATGTGTGCGATCACCGCGGCCTTCGTACCGCTGTGGTTGGTGCTGCATGCCAGCGGCCGGCGTGGGCCGGGCCATGCGGCCGCACTCGGGGCGACGGTTACGCTCGCGCTGTGGATCGCCGCGGCGCAGGACACGCTGCGAAGCTATGCCTTCGCCGATCCGGGCAGCGCCGCGATCGGCTGGCTACGTGCGATCGGCGTCGCGCTGATCTTCGCCGCAATCGGCGTGGCGGCGGCGCTGGCGATGTGGCGCGCGGCCTATCGGCGGGTGCGCTGATACGGAGGAGCCCCCCTTCCAGCGATTGTTCCCGCTGGCGATGCGCCCCATATTCGCGCCATGCCAATCCAGATCCGTACCAGCCTCGCCGAACCCGAGACGGGGCAGGCCTTCGTTCCGCATCGTCCGAATCGTCCTGAAAAGGCCGAGGGGGGGAAGCGGTTCACGATTGTCAGCGATTACGAGCCCGCGGGCGACCAGCCGACGGCGATTGCCGAGCTGGTCGAGGCGGCGCAGGGCGGTGAACGCGACCAGGTGCTGCTCGGCGTCACCGGATCGGGCAAGACCTTCACCATGGCGAAGGTGATCGAGGCG
>CAMLGC010000098.1 GCA_946479505.1 uncultured Sphingomonadaceae bacterium | reverse complement strand
CGCCGAGCCGTTCCCAATTGTCGTAATCCCACTTGTTGCCGCGGATGTAGAGCATCGCGTTGATTGCGGACGATCCGCCCATGCCTTTGCCGCGGGGCTGATAGCCGCGCCTGCCGCCGAGACCCTTTTGCGGCACCGTCTCAAACCGCCAGTTGGTCGCGGGCGTCTGAAACGCCATGAAGCCGGGGCACAGCGTGCGCATCCCCGTATTGGCGCCGCCCGCCTCCAGCAGCGCGACGGAATACTTCCCGCCTTCGCTCAGGCGGCCCGCGGCGGCGCTGCCTCCCGATCCGCCCCCGACGACGACGATGTCGGCTTCCTCCACTCGGCCTCTCCCCTCTCTCGTTCCTGCCAGCGCGCGCGGATCGTCGCGCTCGTCTCGCGGCTGCCGTCATGGCTCCAGCCCGGCTCGCGGATGATGTAGTTGAGCTTGTTCCCCAGCCCCGGCGCCGCCCACACGTCCTTCGCGATCCCTGTCCATTCATGGAACGCGGCCCAGAACAGGTTGAAGCTGCCCAGGTTCTTGACGATGCCGTAGCGCGGGCGATCGTCGTCGCGCTCGGGCTCGAAGGTGCCGAACATCCGGTCCCAGACGATGAACACGCCCGCATAGTTGCGATCGAGATAGCGCGCATTGGTCGCGTGGTGGACGCGGTGGTGCGAGGGCGTGTTCATGACGCCCTCGAACCAGCGGGGCATCCGCCCGATCACCTCGGTGTGGATCCAGAACTGATAGACGAGGTTCACGCCCGCGACGAAGAACACCATGACGGGCGGGAAGCCGATCAGGAACAGCGGCAGGCGGAACAGGAAGGCGAGGCTGAAGAAGCCCGTCCAGGTCTGCCGGAGCGCGGTCGAGAGGTTATAATGCTGGCTCGAATGGTGGATGACGTGGCTCGCCCAGAACCAGCGGACGCGGTGCGCAGAGCGGTGGAAGGCGTAATAGGCCAGATCGTCGAGCACGAAGCACAGGACGAACGCCCACCATTGCCAGCCGATGTCGAACAGGCGGAACTGCCACACCCAGCTCGCGAGCGCGAAGACGAGCCCGCCCGACAGCAGCCCCGCGACCGTGCTGCCGAGGCCCAGGCTCAAGGAGGTAAGCGTGTCCCGGGGTTCGTAGCGCCGCCGATCCCTGAACCGCGCGACCAGCATCTCCGCGAGCACCAGCGCGACGAAGGCGGGGATCGCAAAGTCGACGGGGTCGGGCAGCTCCATGCCCGCTTGCTTACACCGATGTCAGCGAGCGCGCCATACGCCGGGCGTCGAGCACGTCGACGCCCTTCAACGTGATCAGCCCGAAACGCCGGTCGCCGGTCTCGACCTCCAACCCCTCGTGTGTCGAGCGCACCGCCGACCAGGCGACCTCGCGCACCGCGAGGTTCGCGCCGTGCGCCTTGACCACCGCAACGCGGCCATGCGCGCCCGCGATGATCGCCGCGCGATCGTCATCGGAGACCATCGCACCTTCGGCCGCGAAGCCAGGCAGCGCGTCCTCGGCCGCCTTGGCCGCCGCGCCTGCGTCGTCCACTTTTCCCTCGCCGCCGAGCTTCAACAGCCGCGCGAGCCCTGCCAATCCCAATACCGCCACCACTGATCCCGCGAGCAAAATCCAGTTCATGCCTGTGTCGACAACGCATCGAGCAGCGGACGGATGCCCGAAAGATCGTATCCGGCGGCGCGCGCCTTGGCGGTGATCGTTTCCGGGTCCCCGCCCGCCTGGGCCTCGGCGAGCGCCCACAGGTTCGCCGAACGCGTGCCCGAGCGGCAGAAGGCGAGCACGGGGCCGTCGGCCGTGTCGAGCGCGGCGCGCATCGCATCGATCTGCGGGTGCGAGAAGCCCTGCGCGACCGGGATCGCGGTGTAGGCGAGGCCCAGCGTCTCGGCGACCAGCGCGACGGCCGCGCCCTCGGGCTGGCCCGGTTCCTCATGGTCGGGGCGGTTATTGACGACGGCCGCGAAGCCCTGCGCGGCAAGCTCGGTCACGTCCGCGGGATCGATCTGCGGCGAGACCGAGATACGGTCGTCGATACGGCGGACCTGCATCACCTTGCCTCCTTCGTCCTCTTTTCCGAAATTTAGCTCAACCCGCGTTCCGAATCACCGCCAGGAAATCGTCGCCATAGGCGTCCAGTTTCTTCGCGCCAACGCCCGAAATGGTGGCGAGCTGCGCGTGGCTGTCGGGCCGGAGCGCGGCGATCTCGCGCAGCACCGAATCGTGGAAGATCACATAAGGCGGCACCTGCGCCTCCTGCGCCAGCTCGCGCCGCTTGTCGCGCAGCGCCTCGAACAGCGGATCGCCGACCGGATTGGGCGAGCTGTCGCGGCGACGGCGGCGCTGGCGTCTGGGCGGAAGCACCAGGTCGAGGCTCGCCTCGCTCTTGAGGAGCGCGCGGGCGCCGGGACCGAATTCGAGACCGCCGTGCGCGTTGGTGCGCAGCGCGTCGCGCAGCAGCAGCGCGCGCGAGACGGGCTTCAAAAGCGCCACCTCGTCGCCGTCGACGATGCCCCACACCGACAGATTTTCATGCCCGTTCATCAGGCTGCGCTCGCTCGACACGCCGGTGAGCACGCTTTCGATATAGCCGACGCCGAACATCTGCCCGGTGCGGAAGACCGCGGAGAGGAATTTCCGAGCGGTCTCGGTCGCATCGATCGCGGCCGGGGGATTGAGGCAATTGTCGCAATTGCCGCAGGCGGCGGGCGGGTCCTCGCCGAAATGCCGGAGCAGGATCGCGCGGCGGCACCCCGCCGTCTCGACCAACGCGCCGAGCGCGATCAGTCGTGCGCGCTCGCCCGGCTGGCGATCGGGTTCGACCTCGCCGATCCGCTGGCGCGCCTTGGCAAAGTCCTCCGCGCCCCAGAACAGGTGCGCAACCGCCGGATCGCCATCGCGCCCCGCGCGGCCGGTTTCCTGATAATAGCCCTCGATCGACTTGGGCAAAGCAGCGTGCGCGACGAAGCGCACGTCGGGCTTGTCGATCCCCATCCCGAACGCAACCGTCGCGCAGATCACCATGTCCTCCGACGCGACGAATTCGGCCTGGTTCCGGCTGCGCACCAACGGATCGAGCCCGGCATGGTAGGCGCGCGTCGGCCGGCCGGTTTTGGCGAGCGCCTCGGCGAGCTTCTCGGTCGCGGCGCGGGTGGGGGCATAGACGATCCCGGGCCCGGGCGTTTCGCGCACCAGATCGGCGAGCTGCTGCGTCGTTCCTGCCTTAGGGCTGATCGCGTAGCGGATATTGGGCCGATCGAACCCGGCGACGATCAGGCCGTCATGCGGGATCCCGAGCTGGTCGAGGATATCGGCGCGCGTATGCGCGTCGGCGGTCGCGGTGAGCGCGAGCCGCGGCACATCCGGAAACGTATCGAGCAGCGGCCGGAGCAGGCGGTAATCGGGACGGAAATCGTGCCCCCATTCGCTGACGCAATGCGCTTCGTCGATCGCGAACAGGCAGAGCCTCGCGCGGCTCAGCAGATCGCGGAAATAACCGGAGGAGGCCCGCTCGGGCGCGACATAGAGCAGATCGAGTTCGCCGCGCACGAACCGCTCGCGCGTTTCGGCGCGATTATCGTCGACCGAGGTCAGCGTGGCGGCGCGAATGCCGATCGCCTCGGCGGCGCGGAGCTGATCGTGCATCAGCGCGATCAGCGGCGAGACGACCACGCACGTCCCCTCGCGCATCACCGCCGGGAGCTGATAGCAAAGCGATTTCCCCGCCCCCGTCGGCATCACCGCGAGCGTCCGTTCGCCCGACAACACGCGCTCGACCACTCGGCGCTGGACGCCGCGGAAGTCGGGAAAACCAAAGGTCGAACGGAGGATCGGAAGCGGGTCGGACGTCATCGGGGCGCGATATAGCCGGTCCGCTCGAGGAAAGCGCGCAGCGCGTGCGGGAAATCCGCGAAATGCTGTTCGCGCCCCACGGGACATTCCCCGTCGACACGCTCCGTCGTGCAGCGGCTCAACCCCAATGTCGAGTTTCGATCATAGGCCCCGAGCATCACCTGCCAGGCCTCGTCGAACCGCCCGAGCCGAACCGCGTCGGCTACATAGGCGGCGCACCCGCCGTTGGGCTCGAAGCTTTCGTCCGACGTGCAGCGTTCGCGAGCATGGAGCATCGCTTCCTCGAAGACCGGTGCGACCGCCGGATCGGTCGAAATGTCCACCGTCGCTCCCTCGCCGATCGTCAGGACGACCGGCGGCGCCATGCTGCCGGCATAGCTCGAGAACTCGTAGAGAAAGCGGTCGTCGCGCACCACCAGATCGGCCATACCGTCGCCCGAAAGGTCGGTCGGAAATGGGATGTTGCCGCGATCGAACCAGCTTTGCGGCGGCGCTTCCTCGCCGGGCGGCTGCCACGTGACGGCGACGGGGCGGTAATCGGCAGCCTTTGGCATGGCGATCGCGAAGACGTGGCAGCAATGCGCGCCGCCGGTGAAGCTGTCGAGGACCACCCCGAGCGCCGATGTGCTGGCATCGAGGCGGCCGATCGCCACGCGATAGAAGATACCGGGCTCGCCCGTCAGCGTGATCGGCGCCCTGCCCGGCGCGGAGACGCGCACGCGCGCGCGGTAGCATTCGGGGCCAACATCGCCGCCCCCGCATGGCGCCGCCTCGATCGCGGCGATCGTGTTGCCGGCGGCGATCGTCAGCGGCCCATCGCGCTCGGTCCACTCGACGAAACTGCCCGGCGCGACGTTCCGCACCGCCGGCTCGGCAGCCGCCGGGGCGCAGGCCAGCGCAGCGACCAACAGCGGCATAAGGCGCATCGTGTCTCTCCGGCCATGAAGAACGATTCAGGTCTTGCGCCCTGACGGCGCGCAAGGGCAAGCCCTTCTACCGAAAGGAAAGACGATGGCCAACACAGGGGTCCGCGACAACCGCGCGGAGCAGGAATTCGAGCTCGATCTCGACGGCCACCGCGCCGTCGCGGCGTATCAGCGCGAGGACAAGACGATCACCTTCACCCACACCCAGGTGCCCAAGCAGATCGAGGGCCGCGGCGTCGGCAGCAAGCTGGTCCGCGCCGCGCTCGACGCGGCGCGCGACGAGGGGCTGAAGGTGGTGCCGCAATGCCGCTTCGTCGCCGCCTACATCGAGCGGCATCCGGAATATCGCGATCTGCTCGCGCGCCGCTGACACCGGCCGCGCACGCTGCTAGGCGTCGTCCACAGCGGCAAGGGCGCGGGCGATGAACGAACGAGACCAGGACTTCGCGACCAAAGTGCCGGCGGTCACGCTCGGCTTCTGGATCATCAAGATCCTCGCGACGACGTTGGGCGAGACCGGCGGCGACACCGTCACCATGACGATGAACCTCGGCTATCTGGTCGGAACCGCGATCTTCCTCGGCGTGCTGGTGGTGCTCGTCGCCTGGCAGATCGCGGCGAAGCGTTTTCATCCCTTTCTCTATTGGGCGACGATCATCGCCTCGACCACCGCGGGCACGACGCTGGCGGACTTTGCCGATCGTTCGCTCGGCATCGGCTATGCCGGCGGCTCGGCGCTGCTGCTTGCGCTGGTGCTCGTCTCGCTGGCGACATGGCGCTGGACGCAGGGGTCGGTCTCGGTGGCGACCGTTCATGCGCCGCGCGTCGAGATCTTCTATTGGGTGACGATCACCTTTTCGCAGACGCTGGGCACGGCGCTCGGCGACTGGATCGCGGATGACACGCGGCTCGGCTATGAAGGTGGCGCGCTGGTCTTCGGCGCGCTTCTGGCGCTGCTCGCGCTGGCCTATTGGCGCACGCGCCTATCGCATGTCGCGCTGTTCTGGGCGGCGTTCATCCTGACGCGCCCGCTGGGCGCCACCGTGGGCGACTTCCTCGACAAGCCGGTCGCCGAGGGCGGGCTTGCGGTCAGCCGCCCGCTTGCGACTTTGGCGCTCGGGATCGCGATCCTGATCCTCGTGTTCGTTCTGCCGCAACGCGCCGGGCGTCACCCCGGCGCACCGCGACCCGCCTGAGCGGCCAGCCTCAGTCGCTGGTCGAACGCTCGCGGTCGATTACGGGCTTCTCGCCGCGCTCCTTGTAGATCGTCATCGAGCGCGAGCGGACCTTGCCGTCGCGACGGACGTGGGTGTTGGTCATCGAACGCGCGCGCTCGTCATCATCGCGCGCCTTGGCGACGGTGCGGGCATGCGCGTTATTCTTGTTGAACTTCGCGCGCGAGTCGGTGCTCGCGGTGCCGCCGTTCGCCGCTTCGGCCGCGCCGCCGCCCGAGACCTCCAGGCTGTTCGCGTCGGTCGTGCCCGAGCCGTAACTCGAGGCGGAGACATCGCCCGTGGTGGGCGAGCTCGATGACGAGCTTGCGGTATTCTGGTCGGGCGTCGTCTGCGCGTGCGCCGCCATCGGCAGCATCAGCGCCGCCGTGATGAGAAGAGGGATTTTCATTGCTCGCTCCTGTGTTGGGGATCGCGTTCGTCGATCGTGATCGTGCAGCCCTCGGGGCCGTGCGTGACCGTGACGGAGCGCCCGTTGCTGCTCGACGATGCGCTCGACCGGCCGGCGCCATTGTTGTGCGAAGACACCGCGACCGAACTGTGCGCCGCGCCGGCGCCGCTGCTGTGGGCAGACGCGGAGGCTGCGCCCTCGGCCGCCTCGGCATCGACCATCCGTTCGGTCACTTCGCCGTCGGCGGTGTAGCGGATCTCGCGGCATTGCTGCGGAATCGGCGCGGCTGCGAGCACGATGAAGACAGAAAGAATCATGTCATGGCAGCGGGGCGGATTGCTCCGCCCCGCCCCTCGTCCTTACTGCTCGGGCGTCGTCGAGCCGGCGGCCGAATCGCCATAGACCTCGGCATCCGAACCCTGGCGCGTGGTCGACCCATAGGCGTCGATCGACGTCGCGGTGGACTGGTCGCCGGTGCCCGACGCGCTCGCACCCGCGGTCACGCCGCCGGTCGCATGGTGGCGGTCGGTATAGACGGTGCCCGACCCATAGGTGGACGCCGAGTTCGCGGTCGCGGCATCGGCCCCGCGGTCGCGCCGATCGCGACGGTCCTCGCGGCGCTGCTGGTGCTTCTTGCGCATCTGTTGCGCCTTGCCCATCGTACCGCCCACCGCAGTGGAGCCATTGGCGGTCGAGGTCGTCTGGCCGCTGCCGGTCGTCACCTGCGCCACCGCGCCCGTGCCCAGCAGCCCAGCGGCTGCGACCGTCGCCATCATCGTACCGATACGCATTGCATTACTCCTTGATTGCGCTGTCACCTTCGGGAGGTGAGGCGGCTAGAAGCGAATGAAACGTGCAATAGTTCTTCGATTCGTCGATGGATTCGGCTCGGCTGAACCTTTCTGTCGCGCAGATGAACGAAAGTCGCGGAAACTATTCAGGCGCCGATTACTCTGCTGCCAGCGCTTCCTCGCGCTCCTGCGCCTGGCGGCGCCACATCTCGGCATAGAGCCCGTTCTTCCTGAGCAGCGTGGCGTGCGTCCCGCGCTCGGCAACCCGGCCCGCTTCGAGCACCACGATCTCGTCGGCATCGACGACGGTCGAGAGCCGGTGTGCGATCACGATCGTGGTGCGCCCGCGCTCGATCCGTTCGAGCGTCGCCTGGATCTCGGCCTCGGTGCGGCTGTCCAATGCGCTCGTCGCCTCGTCGAGGATGAGGATCGGCGGGTCCTTGAGGAGCGTGCGGGCGATCGCGACGCGCTGCTTCTCGCCGCCCGACAGCTTGAGCCCGCGCTCACCGACGCGCGTATCGTAACCTTCGGGCTGGCGCTCGATGAAATCGGCGATCGCCGCCCCGCGCGCGGCCCTCTCGATCTCGTCGCGATCCGCGCCCTCGCGGCCATAGGCGATGTTGTAGCCGATCGTGTCGTTGAACAGCACGGTGTCCTGCGGCACGATTCCGATCGCGGCGCGCAAGCTCGCCTGCG
>CAMLGC010000097.1 GCA_946479505.1 uncultured Sphingomonadaceae bacterium | reverse complement strand
GTCTTGCCCGCGGCCTGAAGCGTCTCGCGATGTTCGAGCCAGCCATCTTCGGTGGCGGGGTAGAGTTCGAGCTTCATCCGGCCGTCGCGGTCCTTGAGGCCGGAGATGTTGACGAGCACCGCCGGCCCCTTGCCCGAGGTGCAGGCGGCGGCGTCGCTTCCGAGCGGGGTCGCGGCCTCAGCGGCGGCAGGCGTCAGCAGGGCAGCGGCGAGCGCGAGCGGAATCGTTCGGTTCATGTCTGTTTCCTCGTTAGAGCATGCGCCCCGAAGGCGGCGATCAGCGCGACGTGCGCGAGCAGGGTCAGCGCAGCGGTCAGCGCGACGAGACCGGTAACGGCCCCATCATTGCCCATAAGAATGATGGCGAAATTGGCGAAAACAAGGTCTTTGTTCGGCACGAGCGGGAGACGCGAGACGAGCAGACGCCCCGCCACGAGGAGCAGCCAGAGGCCGATCGAGACCTCCGGCAGCGCGAAATGCCAGGCGAACGCGATCAACGCCGAGGTGAGCACGAGACGCAGGCAATGCACCCCGAAAATCCACCACAGCCGCCCGCGCGGCAGCGTGAAGACGCGCTTCGAGAAGATCAGGAAAGGCAGCGACATCGCGAAGATCACCGCGATCGATCCGAGCAGCGCCTTCAACTCGCCCGCGTCGAGCAGGTGTGCCCCGATCGGCAGCGCGAGCGCGATTCCGGCGAGCGTGATCGCGTTCCCCGCGATCGCCGAGAGGATCACGACGTCCTTGACCGCGCCGAAGGGCGCGGCGGCGGCGGCGTGCGCGCGCGCCCAGGTGTAGAAATAGGCGTCGCCCGAATAGCCGAACAGCACGTCGTTCGCGATCCGCTTCTTGAGGAGCGCGACGAAGCCCGCGAGCGGCAGGTCCCAGAGGCGGCGGTAGATGAGATAGTCGCACGCCGGGGCCGCGACGTAGAAGAGCGCGAGCGCGGCGTAGAAAAGCGGGTTTTCGGGAACGAGCGCATGGAGCCCGGCGAGCCCCGACGAGAGGAGCTCGCGCGCGAGGCCTGCGACCATCGCGATCGTGAGCACCGCGCCCGCCACCGCCGCCCAGCGGCTCGTGGAGCCGGGCGGCTCCGGGGCGGCCAGGTCGCCGCGCGCCGCGGCGGAGGCTTCGGCGATCGGCGCTGTCATCGGAGGAGAAAGGTGGACACTTCGGGCGCCGTCCGCAAGATCTCCCCGCGCCTCAGGCCGGCTTGGCACGATCCGGATGCGCCGCAGCGAACGCCGGGAGTGCCGCCGCGGCCGCATCCGCGCGGACGAGCTTCGGCCAGCCGTCGAGCGGAAGCTCCAACCGGCGCGCGTTGTATAGTTGCGGGACGAGGCAGATATCGGCGAGATCGGGCGCCTCGCCGCCTAGGAACGGGCCGTCGCCCGCCATCGCCTCCAGCGCGGCGAACCCTTCCGCGATCCAGTGGCGATACCAGGTGTCGCGCGCCTCCTTATCGGCGTCGAATTGCTCCTGGAGGCGCTTGAGCACGCGCAGATTGTCGAGCGGGTGGATGTCGCACGCGATCACCAGCGCCTGCGCAAGCGTGTGGGCGCGCTTGAGCGGATCGCTCGGGACGAGCGGCGGGTTGGGGAAGGCAGCGTCGAGCCAGTCGATGATCGCGAGGCTCTGCGTCAGCGGCTGGCCGTCCGCCATCAACGTCGGCACGAACCCTTGCGGGTTGCGCGCGAGATTGTCCGGCCCGCGCTGCCCGCCTTCGATCAGGTTCACCGACCGCGACTCGTACTCCACGCCCTTGAGCGCAAGCGCGATCCGCACGCGGTAGCTCGCCGACGAGCGCCAGTAATCGTGAAGAACGAGCTTCATGTCGCGGCTTCCCTGTCCTGATCCTCGGCCTCGCGCTCGGAACTGCGTTCGAGCGCGACCTTGATCATCGCGGTCATCGGGTCGGCGAGCGCGAGGCCGAGCACGCCGAACAGGGTGCTCGCGAGGATCTGCGCGGAGAGCGTCAGCGCCGGCGGCAGATCGACCGTGCGCCGCGCCACCATCGGGATGACGACATAGCCGTCGAAGGTCTGCACCCCGAAATAGACGAGGATGGCCGCAAGCCCGGTATCGACGCCTGCGCTGAACCCCACCGAGACCATCAGCACGCCGCTGATGAATGCGCCGATATTGGGGACAAAGGCGAGGATGCCGGTGATGATGCCGAGCAGCAGCGCCATCGGCACGCCGACGATCGCGAGCAGCAGCCAGGTGAGGACGCCCTCGAACGCCATGCCGACGAGGCGCCCCGCGAGCAGGCGGCGCATCGTCCATGCCATCTCGTCGATCGTGATCGCGAATTCGGCGCGCTTGTCGCTCGGGATCAGCCATTGGAGGCCGCGGTCGTAGAGCCGCGGCTCCATCGCCACGAACAGCCCGATCACAAGGATCATGAACAAGGTGGTGACGGCGCCCAGCGCGGTGCCGACCCACGAGGTCAGCCGCCCGACGCTGCCCGCCGCCTGACTGACGAGGCCCTGGAAGTCGGACGGGCCGGGCATGATCCCGAGATCGGTCGCCCAGGCGGTGATCCGCGTCGTCTGCACCTCGAGCGTCGCGCGAAGCTGCTCGAACTGCACCGCGATCTGGACGCCCGTCATGTAGAAAACGCCGAGGATGAAGGCGAGCACGCCGAGCACGACGATCAGCAGCCGCCAGCCGCGCGGAATGGGCAGCACCTTGCCCAGGAGCCGCACCCCGCCATCGAGCATCGAGGCGAAGACGAGCCCGCCGAAGATGATGAGCAGCGGCTGGATGAGCAGGACGATCAGCGCGATCGCGCAGACCAGGCCGAGCCAGATGCTCGCGCGCTTCAATTCGCGGCGCGTCTCGGGGTCGCGCAGCTCGTTGGGGCTGGGATCGTGGACGACGCTTTCGGGCGTGTCGATCACGGTGTGGTGTCGACCGGGTGGAGCGAGGTGCCCGCGCGGCCGCCGCGGAAGGCGCCGAACCAGGTGAGCGGGTTCCAGCTCGCGCTGCCGTCAAGCGAGAAGGTGATGAACTCGGCGCGGCCGCCCAGATATTCCCACGGCACCGGCCCGCCCAGCCCCAGCTCGGCGAGCGAGAAGCGGCTGTCGGCGCTGCGATCGCGATTGTCGCCCATCACGAAAACGTCGCCTTCGGGAATGGTGATCGGGCCGTAATTGTCGCCCTCGCTGAAGCCGAGCTCGAGGTCGATCGTGTCGTAGCGGCGCCCGTTGGGCAAGGTCTCGGTGACGACCGGCAGGTGGCAGACGAGATCGCCGCTCGGCCCCGGCTGGCGCGCGCCCGGATATTCCTGTCGGCTGCAGGTCGAATTCTCGTCGACCGGCAGGTCGATGTAATGGAGCGGCCCGCGCTTCACCGGCACGCCGTTCAGGATCACCTGCCCGCCGCGCACCTCCAGTCGGTCGCCCGGAAGCCCGATCACGCGCTTGATGTAGTCGGTGCGCGTCCCCGGCGGGGTCACGATGACGATATCGCCGCGCTCGGGCAGGCTGCCGAACAGGCGGCCGTCGATGAAGGGCAGAAGATGAAAGGTCGGCGAGACGAACGAATAGCCGTACGGGTATTTGCTCACCACCAGCCGGTCGCCGACGAGCAGGTCGGGCAGCATCGATTCGGACGGGATGTAGAAGGGCTTGGCGATGAAGCTGTGGAAGGCGAGCACCGCGAGGATCAACCAGAAGATGCCCTTGATCTCGGCCCACCATTCGGCGCGGCGGCGGACGCTGCGGTCGGCGGCGGATTCCTCGGGGGCCACGTGCGCTTCGTCGCTCTCCAACGCCAACTCCTTGCTCATGCTTCGTCCTCGCGCGCGACCGCCTCGACGATCACGAAGGCCTGCGCCCAGGGGTGATCGTCGGTAAGCGTCACATGGATGCGTGCGACGTGGCCTTCGGGGATCATCGCGTCAAGCCTCGCCCTGGCCCCGCCGGTGAGCGCGAGCGTCGGCGCGCCCGAGGGGGCGTTGACCACGCCGATGTCCTTGAGGAACACGCCCTGCCTGAACCCGGTGCCGACCGCCTTGGAGAACGCCTCCTTCGCGGCGAAGCGCTTGGCGAGCGTCGCGGCGTGCGTGAACGGCCGCCGCGCCGCCTTGGCGCGCTCGACCTCGGTGAAGCAGCGCCGCTCGAAGCGCTCGCCGAACCGGTCGAGCGACGCCTGGATGCGCTCGATGTTGCACAGGTCCGAGCCGAGCCCGAGGATCATCAAAATCCTCCCCGGCACGGGGAGGGGGACCAAGCTGCGAAGCGGCTTGGTGGAGGGGCGGCGGCGCAGCCGCCGTTTGCAACGGCGGGGGGGCCCCCCCCCCCCCCCCCCCCCCCCCCCCCCCCCCCACCCCCCCCCCCCCCGCGGGGGGGGGGGCCCCCCCCCCCCCCGGGGGGGGGGGGGCCCCCCCGCGGCGCAGCCGCCGTTTGCAACGGCGGCCCCTCCACCACCGGCTTCGCCGGCGGTCCCCCTCCCCGTGCCGGGGAGGATTTGGGAGCCCTCCCTCACCGTGCCTCGTCCATCGCGGTGCGCATCCGGCGCACCGCCTCGGCGAGGCCGACGAAGATCGCCTCACCCACCAGGAAATGGCCGATGTTGAGCTCGCGCACCTGCGGGATCGCGGCGATCGGCGCGACATTGTCATAGGTCAGGCCGTGGCCGGCATGGACCTCGATGCCGTTCTTCGCCGCGAGCGCCGCGGCGTCCGACAGGCGGCGCAGCTCCTCGGTCCGCTCCGGCCCGTCGAGCTCGGCGTAGCGGCCGGTGTGGAGCTCGACCACGGGCGCGCCGAGCCGCAAGGCGGCGTCGATCTGCTTCGGATCGGGCTCGATGAACAGCGAGACGCGCACCTTCGCGGCCGCCAGCTCCGCCACCAGCGGCGCGAGCCGATCGTGCTGCCCTGCCGCATCGAGCCCGCCCTCGGTGGTCAGCTCCTCGCGCTTTTCGGGGACGATGCACGCGGCGTGCGGGCGGTGGCGGAGCGCGAGGCCCAGCATCTCGTCGGTCGCCGCCATTTCCAGGTTGAGCGGGATCGACAGCTCGGACGAAAGCCGCGCGATGTCGTTATCGGTGATGTGGCGGCGATCCTCGCGCAAATGCGCGGTGATCCCGTCCGCCCCCGCCTCCGCGGCGACCAAGGCGGCGCGCACCGGATCGGGATAGCCGGCACCGCGCGCGTTTCGAACCGTCGCGACGTGATCGATGTTGATGCCGAGGCGCAGGCGCGTAGTCATTTCGCGAGCCCTCGGCTCCCCGGCTTGGTCGCGGGGAGCGCCGCAAGCTCGGGCGGGAGCGCGTCGGCGGGGAAAGCGGGCACGTCGAGCCGGCAGAGCGCGACGAGCGGCGCGCCGACATCGGCGCGGCCGTTCGAGCGGTCGATCAGACAGGCGGCGCCCAGGAGCTCGCCGGGATGCGCGCGGATCGCATCGAGGCATTCGCGCGAGGAGAGACCCGTGGTGACGATATCCTCCACCATCACCACACGCGCCCCTTCGGGAATCTCGAAGCCGCGGCGCAGGCGGAATTCGCCCTCCTCGCGCTCGACGAACACCGCGTTGCAGCCGAGCGCGCGCGCCGTCTCGTAGCCCGGGATGATCCCGCCGACCGCGGGCGAGACGACCAGATCGACCGCCCCGAACCTCTCCCGAATTGCGTCGGCGAGCGCACGGCAGAGGCGCTCGGTGCGGATCGGGTCCTGAAAGACGCGCATCTTCTGGAGGAAGACCGGCGAATGCAGGCCCGAGGACAGGATGAAATGCCCCTCGAGCAGCGCGTCGGCCGTGCGAAATTCGTCGAGCACCTCGTCCTGGGTCATGGAGCTTCCTTTTCGCGCCTTCAGCGGGCGCTTGATACGGTTGGGCGCGCGGCCACGCAACGCATGTGCCAAAAAACGCGCGCATGCGCTTGAGACCCCCGGCATGCCCGCGTATAGGCGCTCACAAAAGGGCGTATCCCCGTCCTGCGCCCGGGGCAGGGCGCTCCGCAAAAAGGGTGAAGAACGACGATGCGCATGACAGGGTTGAAAACGATCGTCCTGGCGGTGGGCCTGGCGCTGGCGGGAACGGGAGCCGCGACCGCGCAAGAACCGGCAGCGGCGCCGGCCGGCGTTACCGCCGCTGCGCCGGCCACCGACGCCGCCCCCGCGACCGCCGCGCCGACAAGCCCGCTGCTCGCCGAAGACGGCGCGCCCGCGATGAGCCCGACCCAGCATATCGGCCAGCCCAGCGACGGCTATTTCGGCCTCCAGCCGCAGGTGACGCCGACCGGCCACCGCGCGCACTGGATGCACAACTGGATTCTGATGCCGGCGGTGACGGGTATTTCGCTGCTCGTGCTCGTGCTGCTCGGCTGGGTGGTGATCCGCTATCGCCGCGCGGCGAACCCGACGCCCTCGCGCACCTCGCATAACACCGTGATCGAGATCATCTGGACGCTCGTTCCGGTGCTCATCCTGGTGCTGATCGCAATCCCTTCGATCGGGCTCCTGCAGGCGCAGTACAAGCCCGCGCCCGATAACGCCGTGACGCTGAAGGCGATCGGCAACCAGTGGTTCTGGTCCTACGAATATCCCGACAACGGCGATATCCAGATCACCGCCAACATGCTCAAGGAGAAGGGCGACGTTCAGCCGGGCGAGCGCTATCGCACCGATTCGGACGGGCCGCGCCTGCTTGCCGCGGACAATCGCGTCGTGCTGCCCGTCGGCGTGCCGATCCGGCTCATCACCACCGCCAACGACGTGATCCATAGCTGGGCGATGCCCGCCTTCTGGATCAAGCTCGACGCGATCCCCGGCCGCCTGAACGAGACCCAGTTCACGATCGACAAGCCCGGCCTCTATTTCGGACAATGTTCGGAGCTGTGCGGCGCGCGGCATGCCTTCATGCCGATCGCGGTCGAAGCCGTGCCGCCCGAGGTGTTCGCCGCCTGGGTCCATGCCAAGGGCGGAACGATGCCGAACGACCCGAGCGCGCCCTCGACCGAACCGCCCGCGCAACCCGGCGCCGACACGGTCGATACGACCTCGACGCCCGCACCCAACACGCCGCCGGTGACCAACGGCACCGTCGCCGCGCCGATCACGACCCAGCCCGCGACGTCCAACGCGCCCGGCTCCAGCACTTCGGATCTCTGAAACCATGACCGACACCGCTCTCCAGCCGTCCGCGTTCCAGGCGCATGACACGCACGAGCATCATCACGATGCCGATCACAAGCCGGGCTTTTTCGCGCGGTGGTTCATGTCGACCAACCACAAGGATATCGGCACGCTCTACCTGATCTTCGCCATTTGCGCGGGGATCATCGGGGGCACGATCTCGGGGCTGATGCGCATCGAGCTCGCCCATCCGGGAATCCAGTATCTGCCCGAATGGGCGTCCATCCTGCACGGCGGCGCGGTCGCCAGCGATCAGGCGCTGCACCTGTGGAACGTGCTCATCACCGCGCACGGGCTCATCATGATCTTCTTCATGGTGATGCCGGCGATGATCGGCGGGTTCGGCAACTGGTTCGTGCCGCTGATGATCGGCGCGCCGGACATGGCCTTCCCGCGGATGAACAACATCAGCTTCTGGCTGCTCATCCCGTCGTTCACGCTGCTGCTCGCCTCGCCCTTCTTCGGCGGCGCGGGCAACGGCTGGACGCTCTACGCCCCGCTCTCCACCTATGGCGAGCCGGGGCCGTCGACCGACATGGTCATCCTCTCGATGCACCTTGCCGGCGCCTCGTCGATCCTTGGCGCGATCAACTTCATCACGACCATCTTCAACATGCGCGCGCCCGGCATGACGCTCCACAAGATGCCGCTGTTCGTGTGGTCGATCCTGGTGACCGCGTTCCTGCTGCTGCTCGCGCTGCCGGTGCTCGCCGCGGCGATCACGATGCTGCTCACCGATCGCAATTTCGGCACGACCTTCTTCGATCCGGCGGGCGGCGGCGATCCGGTGCTCTACCAGCACCTGTTCTGGTTCTTCGGCCACCCCGA
>CAMLGC010000096.1 GCA_946479505.1 uncultured Sphingomonadaceae bacterium | reverse complement strand
TGATGCCGATGGTAGGCGTCTCGCGATCTTCGAAGAATCGAGAGAGCCCGGACTGAAGGGTAAGATCGAATTGACGAGAGCCAGCAACGCGCTTTCCGATAAGCAGCGGCGGTATCTTCAGGAGATTGCGCCTGATCGGCCGATCGCCAGCCGGGGCCATCGAGTCCCATACGTTCGGAATAGTAAGCGCGGCGACGGCAAGGCCGCCGCCGGCCAACGCCATCGCCCCTACGAAATCACGTCGTGCAATGCCGCTAGTAGCCGCGGGAGGTAGCCTGCGCCGGCTCATTTGGAGCGAAGATACTTGATGAGTGCGGCGATTCCGAGAAGGAGGAACCCGATCGTCAATATCCAGACGATGCCCATTCCGATCATCATTCCGCCGCTCATGTTCATGCAGTCCATCATCTTGTATTCCTTTCCTCTGGTGCCGTTTTGCGCCGACGCAGCAGCAGGTAGGCTGCGGGTACGACCAGCATCGAGAGCAGCGGCGCGGTGATCATGCCCCCGATCATGGGTGCAGCGATGCGGCTCATCACCTCCGAGCCGGTGCCGTGGCCGATCAGGATCGGAAGCAGACCGACAATGATGACGGCAACGGTCATTGCTTTGGGCCGCACCCGAAGCAACGCGCCTTCGCGAACCGCCCCTTCCACCTGTTCGCGCGACGGGTGTTCTCCGCGTTCGGCAAGCGCCGTGCGCAGATAGATCAGCATCACCACGCCGAACTCGGCGGCGACGCCGGCAAGCGCGATAAACCCGACCGCGGTCGCGACCGACTGGTCGTAGCCAAGCAGGTAGAGGAGCCAGATGCCGCCGGTGAGTGCGAACGGGAGCGTCGCCATGATCAACGCCGCTTCATCGAACCGGCGGAAGATCGCGTAGAGCAGCGCGAAGATGATCGCGAGCGTCAGCGGCACGACGATCTTCAGCCGCTCGGCGGCGCGCTGCATGTACTCGAACTGGCCAGCATAGGCGATCGACACGCCGGGCGGCGGCTTGATCTCGCGGGCGACCGCGTCCTGAAGATCGGCGACGACCGAGCCGACATCGCGGCCCCGCACGTCGATATAGACCCAGGTCGAGGGGCGGCCGTTCTCCGATTTGAGCATCGGCGGGCCGTTCGTGACCTTGAGATCGGCAACGGTCCCTAGCGTGATCTGCTGGCCCGAGGGCGTCAGGACCGGCAACGCCCGCAGGTCATCGACGCTGTCGCGCAGCCCACGCGGGTAGCGCACGCTGATCGGATAGCGCGCGAGCCCCTCGACCGTCTGGCCGATCGTCTCGCCGCCGATCGCGCCCGAGACCATCGCCTGCACGTCGGCGATGTTGAGCCCGTAGCGCGCCGCCCCGGCGCGATCGATGTCGACATCGATATAGCGTCCGCCGGTCAGCCGCTCGGCGAACGCCGAAGAGACCCCCGGCACGCCTTTGGCGACCTGCTCGATCTGGCGCGCGACCTTGTCGAGCGCGGCGAGATCGGCACCCGAGACCTTGACGCCGATCGGGCTCTTGATCCCGGTCGCGAGCATGTCGAGCCGGTTGCGGATCGGCGGCACCCAGACATTGGTGAGGCCGGGCACCTGAACGACGCGGTCGAGCTCTTCGACGAGCTTCTCGGGCGTCATGCCGGGGCGCCACTCGTCGCGCGGCTTGAACTGGATGGTCGTCTCAAACATCTCGATCGGCGCGGGATCGGTAGCCGTGTCGGCGCGGCCTGCCTTACCGAACACCGTCGCAACCTCCGGCACGGTCTTGATGAGCCGGTCGGTGCGCTGGAGCAGCTTGGAGGCCTCGTCGACCGAGATGCCGGGAAGCGCCGAAGGCATGTAGAGCAGCGTGCCTTCGTTCATGGCGGGGATGAACTCGCTGCCGATCCGGCTCATCGGCCATGCGGTGCTGAGCAGCACGAGCAATGCGATCGCAAGCGTTGTTTTCGGGCGCGCGAGCACCCAGTCGATTGCTGGACGATAAAGGCGCGTCAGGCCGCGATTGATGATATTGTCTTGCTCGCGCGGAATGCGCCCGCGGATCAGCCAGCCCATCAGCACCGGCACCAGCGTGATCGACAGGATCGCCGCCGACGCCATCGCGTAGGTCTTGGTGAACGCGAGCGGCGCGAACAATCGACCTTCCTGCCCCTGAAGCGTGAATACCGGCATGAACGACAGCGCGATGATGAGCAGGCTGAGGAACAGCGACGGGCCAACCTCGATCGCGGCCTCGGTGATGACGCGCCAGCGCGCGCTCCCCGCGAGACTCTCGTCGGGATGCTCGTGCGCCCACCGCTCGATGCGCTTGTGCGCATTCTCGATCATCACGATCGCGGCATCGACCATCGCACCGACGGCGATCGCGATTCCGCCCAATGACATGATGTTGGCGTTGAGCCCCTGGATGCGCATCACGATCAGCGCCGCGAGCACGCCGAGTGGAAGCGTCAGAATTGCGACCAATGCCGAGCGAGCGTGCCAGAGGAACAGCGCGCAGACGAGCGCGACGACGATGAACTCCTCGACGAGCTTGCCGGTCAGGTTCTCGACCGCGCGGTCGATGAGCTGCGAGCGATCGTAGGTGGGGACGATCTCGACGCCGGGCGGCAGGCTCGACTTGAGCTCGTCGAGCTTCTCCTTGACCGCCGCGATCGTCGCGCGGGCATTCTTGCCCGATCGCATCACGATCACGCCGCCCGCGACCTCGCCCTGTCCATTGAGTTCGGCAACACCGCGCCGGATATCGGGACCGAGTTGGACCGTGGCGACGTCGCTCAGCGTCACCGGAATGCCGCCCGCGGCAGTCTTGAGCGGGATCGAGCGGAAGTCGTTCAAGGAGCCGAGATACCCGCTCGCGCGCACCATATAGTCGGCGCCGCCCATCTCGACGACGGAGCCGCCGGTCTCCTGATTGGCGGCGCGGATCGCATCGACAACCTCGCTGTAGGTGACCCCGAAACCGGCGAGCTTTACCGGATCGAGCACGACCTGATATTCCTTGACCATCCCGCCGATGCTCGCGACCTCGGCGACGCCGGGCACGGTCTTGAGTTCGAAGCGCAGGAACCAGTCCTGGAGCGAGCGCAGCTCGGCGAGGTCGTGGCGGCCGGTGCGATCGACGAGCGCATATTCGTAGATCCATCCCACCCCGGTTGCGTCGGGGCCGAGTATGCTTTTGGCGCCTTCGGGCAGGCTCGCCTGCGCCTGGTTCAAATATTCGAGCACGCGCGAGCGCGCCCAGTATAGATCGGTCCCGTCCTCGAACAGAATATAGACGTAGCTGTCGCCGAAGAAGGAATAGCCGCGCACCGTCTTGGCGCCAGGCACCGAGAGCATCGTGGTCGCGATCGGATAGGTGACCTGATCCTCGACGATCTGCGGAGCCTGCCCCGGATAGGTGGTGCGCACGATCACCTGCACGTCGGAAAGATCGGGCAGCGCATCGACCGGAGTCGCCCGCATCGCGAAAATGCCCGCGACCAGCAGCAGCACCGCGCCGATCAGGACAAGGAAGCGGTTCGCGACCGACCAGCGGATGACGGCTGCGATCATTTGCTCGTCTCCCGAGCAATCGTGCGCAGCACCGCATCGTCGCCCTTCCGGTCGAACGTGAAGCGGACAGAATCGCCGCGCTTGAACCCACGCAGCATTGCTGCGTTCGCCACCTGGAAGCGTCTCGTCATAGCGGGCCAATCGAGCGCCGGTACGGGCCCATGCGCGAGCGTGACGCTGCCCTCGCCGACGGCCTCGATCCGGCCGGTAGTTTCGTATTTGCCGGCGTCGGCCTTCTTGGCTTTCGAGGAAGCGTTGGCAGGTGCGGCGTCGATCGGGCGGGCTTCCACGCTCGACAGGTTCGCCTCGGAATCAATCAGGAACTGGCCCGAGGCGACCACCTCCTCGCCCGCCGCAAGCCCGGCAAGGATTTCGGTCTGCCCGCCGGCGCTGCTGCCGACCCGCACCTCGGCGGGGCGGTAGCGGCCACCCGGCTCGGCGAGCATCACGACGTTGCGGGTGCCGGTGCGGATCACGGCCTCGGACGGCACCAGCACCGCTGGACGCGACTGCTCGGGGAGCGACACGGTCGCGAACATGCCTGGGCGCAGCCGCCCGCCGCGATTGGCGATCTCGACGCGTGCGGTGAGCGTGCGGCTTTCCAGGTTTGCCTGCGGCAGGATCGCGGTGACGCGGCCGGTGAAAGTCTCGTCCGGGAATGCGGTGATGGTTACCCTCGCCGGGGCACCAATGCGGACGCCAGCCGCCTGCGCCTCGGGGATGGCGGCGTTGACCCAGACGGTGCCGAGGCCGTTGACCTCGGCGAGCGTCTGCCCGGGCGCAAGCGTCATCCCTTGCCGGACGCCGAGCGTCTTGACGACGCCGCCGACGGGCGTGCGGATCGTCACCACGTTGTGGACGCTGCCGCTGCGCTCGGTCGCCGCGATCTGGGCCGGCGACATGCCGAGTAGCACGAGCCGCTGCCGCGCTGCGCGCGCAAGCGCGTCGTTGCCCGTCCGACGAAGCGCGAGATATTCCTGCTGCGCGCCGCCCCATTCGGGCACCAAGACGTCGGCGATCGGTGCGCCCGCGCCGACGATGTCGTCGGGCGCGAGGCCATAGACGCGCTGGACGAACCCGCCGGCGCGTGTCTGGACGATCGCCACGTCGCGCGCATTGTAGTCGACGATGCCGGTTGCCGTGATCCCGGAAGGCAGCGTGCCGACCTGCGCCTCGACAATCCGCGCGCCGAGATTCTGGACCGCACGCGGGTCGATCTTCACGCCGGCGCTCTCGGTCGTGCCCTCGTCGGCATATTTGGGAATGAGCTTCATCCCCATCGACGAGAGTCCCGGCCCGTCATGATGTTCGGCCGGGATCATCGGATCGTACCAGTAGAGAATCTTGCGGTCCGATGCGGCGGCTGTTTCCGAATCGGCGGGGCGGCCGAGCAGATAGCCTCCGGCGCCCGCGGCAAGCACGAGCGCGGCGATGCCCGCGCCGATCGCGGCGCGGCGCCTGGTGTCGAGGATCATCAGGAGGTCCTCCCATAGGTCAGATTGATGCGGATGCCGTCGCGCGCCGCCATCGCCTCGCGGTCGAGCGCGTCGATTTTGGCGTTCGCGAGCGCGATGGCGGCATCGAGCGCGGTGCCGAGGTCGATCCGGCCGGCGGCATAGCTCGCCCGGTCGAGCTCGGCGCGCTGCTCGGCGAGCGGAACGAGCGTGTTCGTGGCGCGCATGTAGCGCTCGTGGTGCGCACGGTGCTCGGCAAGATCAGCTTCGAGCTGCGCGCGCAGCGCCCGCTCGGCGGCCACGCGTTCGAGCCGCGCGCTGTTGGCCTGCTCGGCGCGCGCCGCGATGATCGGGTCCTGCCGATGCTTCGCGAACAGCGGCAGATCAATCGAGACGCCGACCGATACCATGTCGGCATAGTTCGGGCCGCGCTTGCTATAGCCTGCGCGGACCGACCAATCGGGCTGCTTCTCGGCGCGGGCGAGCCGGATGTCGGCCTCGGCCTGTGCGGTGGCCGCATCGAGCGCCTGAAGTCGGGGAAGCGCATCGATCGCGGCGAGCAACCGATCGGGATCGATCGCCCAGTCGGGCGGCGTGCCGACAGCTTGCGGATCGGGGTCGCCTGTCCAGCGGGTCAACTCGGCCTTGGCCTTGGCGATCTCGGCTTCGATGTCGCTACGACGGTCGGCGAGCTCGGCCTTGAGCTGGCGCGGCTCGAGCCCTTGTGACGGCCGCGCGCTCCCCGAGGTGATCCGCGCACCGACCGTGCCGGCGAGCGCGTCGATGCTCTTGTCGAGCAAATCGAGGATCGCGAGTCGTTGCTCGGCGAAGTAGAGGTCGGTCCAGGCAAGCGCCGTCGCGACACGCACCGACCGTGCCTCGACCGCAACACCCGCTTCGGCGGCCGCGATATCGGCTTCGGCGCGCCCGAGCCGGGCATGGCGCTTCGCGAGATTGGGGAAGTCCTGCCGGACTCCGATCGCCTCCATGGTCATGAAGTCGGCGCCGAGCGACAGGGCATCGGGGCCGCTCACCGGCACATTTTGGAGCGACAGGTCGAGCGTGGGATCGGGCAGTGCATCGGCGGCATCGGCGGCCGACCGCTCGGCGCGCACCTGCGTTCGGCGGGCCTTGAGACTCGGCGCATCGGCGCGTGCACGGTCGAGCGCCTGCTGGAAGGTCAATGGCGTTGCCGTCGCCGATGTGCTCGCGAGCGCGCCGCAGGCGAGCCCCGCCGCCGCCAACGCGTATCGCCGCCGCGGCGCGTGCCACGACATGATGAAAATGAACATGGGATGTCCTGATCTGAAATGACGGACCATGCGGCGCGTGAAGAATCACGCGCCGCATGCGCGGGCGCGTTTGCGCCCGCTATTTCAGATCAGGCGGTTTGGCGGAGGAGGCTCGGGTCCGAGACTTTTTCCAATGAGCGGTACGGCTTGCGCGGCGATCGGGCGGATAGCGGAAGCACCGTGCGCAGCCAATGTGCCGACAGGATCGACTGCCGTGAACAGCGGTGCCGATCCGAGCATGGCCGCGATGCAGTCGGCGCGCGTACAGCCGCACGGGCTGTCCGACGATTTGTGATCCATCTTCTCCATGCAGTTCGGCATTGCCGCCATTGCGGCCGCGACGTTCGCGTCCGCATCAGGCGCGAGCGCACGCGCCGGCGCCTGCGCCGCAAGACCCAGCATCGCCGCGAATAGCAGCAAGAAGATGGTAATCCGCTTCATTGCACGGGAAGCCTGCTGTGCTTGCGTTGCCCTGTCAATCGCACACTCCAAATCATGTGGCGGAATGGTGTGCGAAGATCTTTCGTCCACTCGCGCCGAATGCAGTCACGTCATAGGCCTGCGCGCGCATTCCGGGCATCTCCATTCCAGGCGATCCCATCGGCATGCCGGCAACCGCCAGTCCCGACACACCCTTCGGCCGTGCCTCGAGCAGGCGCTTCATGTCGGCAATCGGAACGTGACCCTCGAAAGTCATTCCGTCGATGATCGCGGTGTGACAGGAGGCGAGATCGGCCGGAACGCCATGCGCTTTCTTGAATGCCGCGCGGTTCGTGTCATCGACCATCCGAACCTCTCGGCCGAACGCCGATTTCGCCTGTGCCGCCCACTTTTTGCAACATCCGCACCCGGGGTCGCGATGGACGAGGATCGGCGTGGCCGCGATTGCGGATGCCGGAATCGCTAACGCGAGAGCAGCGACAAGATGGTGAGGCTTAAGGGTCATGATGTCCTCCAATGTCCATTCAATTGATGCTTGGGGCGTCAGCTTGGTCGACAATCGCGCAAGTCCGCCTCATTCCGGCGGCTGGAGCGTGTTGACGTTCGCCTCCGCGTCGGTTTCCGGCGGCGGGGGCGGCACGCCTCGGTCGCGATAGGAGGGGAGGACCGGTGCGTTGTCGGAGACGGGGTGTGCCTCGAGCTGCGCAATCAGTCGCTTCATCTCCCGGATTTCACGCACCTGGCTGTCGATGATGCGATCGGCGAGCAGGCGGACTTCCGGGTCCCGGATCTGCGCGCGCTCGCTGGTGAGGATCGCCATCGAATGATGCGGGATCATCGCCCGCATGTAGCTGATGTCGCCAACGGTCGCCTGGCTGCGCACCAGCCAGAGCGACACGCCGAAAACGACGACACAGGCAGCGAGAACGGCAAGGTTGGTCTTCATGCTCTTGTACATCGACCACATGAAACCGAGCATGATGACGCCCATCACCGCGCCCATCACGATCGCCATCCACATCCGGCTCTGGCTGTATTCGACATGGGCGAACAGATAGGTCGCCTGGTACATCAGGATGAACATGACGACCGTCGACGTCGCGACCATCGCAGCGAAGCGACCGTAACCCATCTTCATGTTCGTCATTTTTATTTGCCGGTCGTGATCTTCCATGGCCGTCCTCCTATGCAGGCACCCGGTCCGCTCGGTAACCTTTGATTAGTGTCCGTGTTCCGAACCCATTTCCTCCATCATTTCGTCGTGTTCGGCGGGTGCGCTTGCAACGAGCTGCTTGTATTCGGCAGGCGACATCCCTGGCAGCTTGCGGACGAACGCGACCATGTCCCAGATCAGCGGGTCGGGATGCGTCTTCCCCCATGCGGGCATCGCAGTGAGTTTGATGCCGTGCTTGATGATCCAGAACTGCTGCGCAGGGGTGAGATCGTGGTGTT
>CAMLGC010000095.1 GCA_946479505.1 uncultured Sphingomonadaceae bacterium | reverse complement strand
TGCCGCACCTTCCACGCCGACCTCGATGTCCCGACCGTCAGCCGCGTGGCGATGCTGGTGCCGTGCTTCGCATAGACGCGCCCGTCGATCGTCGCCGAGAAGAGGATGCGCCCGCGCTCCTGCAAGCGGACGAAGGCGTCAGTCCACTGCGGCATCTGGGGACCGCAACTGGCGCCCGTGATGGCGACCAGCCGGCCACCCGGCCGCAGCCGCGCGAGCGCCGAGGCGATGTGGCGCAGCGCCGCATCCTTCACCGCCTTGTCGACATGGGCCACCGCCGAGAAAGGCGGGTTCATCAACACGACGTCGGGAACCAGCGCGGAATCGAGCCGATCGTGGATCTGCGCCGCATCGTGACGAGTGACGGGCGCCGCCGTGAACAGGCGCTGGGCGAGTTCGGCGCGGACTTCAGCGAGCTCGTTGAGCGAGACGCGCCCGCCGGCCAGCTCGGCGTGTATGGCGAGCATGCCGGTGCCGGCCGAGGGCTCGAGCACGACATCGCCCGGATGGATCGAGGCGGCGACGGCGGCGACATAAGCGAGCCCTGCCGGCGTCGAGAATTGCTGGAGCGCCTGGCTGGTCTCCGAGCGGCGCGTATGCGTCGGGAGTAAGCCGGCGAGCCGCTCGATCATCGCCAGCGCCGAGCCGGGCGCTCGGCCGAGGATGGCGGCGCCGAAGCGGCGCAGGAACAGGATTTCGGCGGCCTCGCAGGCTTCGTAAGCCGATTTCCAGTCCCAGGCGCCCTCGGCATCGCTGGCGCCGAACGCCGCCTCCATCGCGGTGCGCAGCGCATGTGCGTCGATCGCGACGCCCTGTTCGAGATTGGGCAGCAGACGTCGTGCGGCACCGAGCAAGTGCTCGGCGGTGACGGCGAAGTCGGCAGGCGAAGCGGCGGGCGCGGCCAAGGCCGCCGCGGAAGCGGAAGATGTCATGGCAAAGTCTCCGGGAGAGCATGGATCAGGACGGGCCACCCGGCCGCTCTCTCTCAGCCCGGCCGGGCCCACCCAGGGCCGGCGCATCTCTCCTCTTGCCGGTTGGCCCAGCCTTGCGGCGGAGCCTTCGGAGCAGCGGGCAAAAAAAGGGGCGGCCCCTGGATGGGCCGCCCCGATGACGTCAGATTTGCGGGTAGCGCTGCTCGTCGATCACGAACCCGTGCCGACCGATGCAATATTCGTCGCGCGGCACGAGGAAGTTGCGGACCTGCCCGCGGCCGCGATTGCCGCCCAAGGTTGCGGCGCATTCGACCTGACCGGGATGGTCGTCCGACCGGGAGGCGCAGATCACCACCCAGTCATTGGCATGCTCGGCTTCGAAATGCTGCCGATCGCGCACGAAGGATTCGCAAAGGTCGAGCTTGCGACCGTTCATCGCTTCCCAGGCGTCCGGATTCCAGTCGCGAAGCGTGCGGTCGGCATGCTCGCGCTCATAGTCCGTGAACAAGCCCGGGAAGGCGGTCGCGACCTTGGCCCACTCGCAATCTTCCTCATACCAGCCATCGTCGTTGCGGAGCGCCGCTGGCATGACGGCGCCGCACTCCTCATTGACATGGAATCCGCCGTGGCTCGGTGTCGAATAGCAAATGATGCCTTCGGCGTAGCGGATAGCATGGTCGGGCCAGCCCCACGGCGTTTCAACCCTGAGATCGACGGTTTCGCGCGCGAGCGCCGGCAATTGGCGCCGATGCTCGGCGATCGCCTGCACATGCGCACGAAAACCGGCCTCATCGGCGACCACGCCTTCGGCGCCATGAAAATCCGCGGACGTCCATTCCGACAGCGGCTTGGTCAGTCGCCAGGCGCTGGCGATCCTGATGCCGCCATCGACCGGCACCGCGAGCCAGGCCAGATCTTCGACGCGGCCCGCGAGCAGACCCTCGGCGGTGCGAGCGAAAGGATCGGAGATCGTCATGCCGCCCTCCCGAGGTTCGCGGGAAATTCGGCGGCGCCGACCATTTCGGTCACGAGGTTGGAATAGCGGTTGTGCTGCATCCATGCTTCGGCGGCCGCCATGTCGTGCGCGAGATATTTGAGCTCGTCGCGACCATTCCAGCGATGCAGCACGCGCACCATGCCGGGCTGCGGCCGCTCGATAATCTCGAAGCGCTGCGCGGTCGTGACCTGATAGACGGTCCGTACCGTCAGCACGATGACGCCGTTCGAGCCATAGCTGCCTTGATCTAGCGTGAAACCGGCCGGATAAGTCGAATTGCCAAGCGTCGAGGCCGACGATTTCTCGACGAGGCGGCCCGTGCCGTTGCGATGCTGCCAAGCGCGGAGCTTGCGGGTGAAGCGCGCGGGCGGCTGCGGTGTCCCGTCGAAATAGCGCAGCAGCGTGCCGAGCGGAACGGTGTCATAGACATTATGGCCGTCGAGAACGGCCGAAGTTGCGCCGGCCGTGGCGGGAAGTGTGAGCGGCTTGGACAGGGATCGTCTCCGAAAGAGCGAGGAAAGGACGAGCCGCCGACCGCTCTCTCTCCAGCCGAGCGGCTCACCCGCCGGCCGCCTCTCTCTCGCTCTGACCGCCGTTCCCCCGGCGATCACCCGCCGGCTTGCTTTCGCTTGGTTGCGACATTCAGCGCGCGCGACGCCGCCGCGAAGACGAGTTCGCCATGCTCGTGGCTGAGATCGCGTTCGTCGATGGCGGCGACGCACGCGGCCCGGACATCGGCGGCGGTAACGTCGTCCTCCACCATGCCGGGAGACGCCTGGGTTTCGAAAATCTCGATCAGCGTGTCGCGAACCTCCTCCTCGGAGAGCCGGAGCGCGACATGGCTGCCATGTCCGGGCGCGCAGGCGAGTTCGCCATAGTCGGCGAGATCGAGCAGTTGACACAGCATCTCGGCGGTCGAACTCGACAGGATCTGATCAGCGGTGATCACCGTCACCATGCCGCCAAATCCGTCAGACCGCATCTTGGAGCAGGTGAAGGACGTGGTGACGGTGATGTGTGAGATGGTCGCCGAACGCCAAAGGATGTCCTGAAAAAGAAATTCCCAGGACTCCATCGACAGGTCGAACTCGAGATCCTCGGCATCGGGTCCGAGCTTGGCCAGCGCATCCGCGACCAGTTCGTTCGCCTTGCTGGCGATGCCCTGAGATTGCGCCAGCGCGTCGCGCACCTCACCGAGATCGAGCCAGAGCAGGTCCTGGGTCGATTGTTCCTTATAGAAATAGAGCGCGTCGTTGACGGCTTCGGAATCAAATATCTGGGTGAGGAGCAGTTGCTCCAGCGGGGTCATATCGGCGAGCGGAATGTTCGGTTCGACGACGGTGGGTGAATAATAGTCAGCCATTGAAGGTCTCCTGAAACGCGAAAGCCCGGCGCAACGGCCGGGCTTTCGAGAGATTGATGATGACGTCGGCGCGGGCGGATCAGGCCGCCTTGCGCTCGGGAACAGCGAACGGATCGACCAGCTTGTGGATCGGCTGGGCGCGCCCCATCCAGGGTTCGGGCCGAATGCAGCGCACCCAATCCGCGAAGCTCGGAATGAAGCCGAGGTCTTCGAGGATATGCTGCTCGGCGATCAGCCGAACCGGAACCACCCGGCCGGTCGAGATCGTCATCGTGCTCCCGAAGAAACGCTCCGCCATGAACGCGCCTTCTGCGTGATGGCGAAGCGCTCTGTGCCGAAAGTCGGCGATGATCAGCTTCGACGGCTCGTCGAACCATTGATGGATCGGCAGATAATCTTGCGGATCGCCGCCCCACTTACGCACCGACGAGAGCGCGTGATGATAAGGATGTCCCATCGTCGCCTCCTCACAGCTCGTGATTGTGATCTTCGGTGGTGGTGTAGCGCTCGTGGTACGCCAGATTGATCGAGCGTTTCGCGACATCGAACACGAATTCGCCATAGGCGCCTTCATTGTTCTCCCAGCCGCCGTGCAGATCGCTGAGCGCGTCGTAGGCGAGCTCCTCGAGCGCGCGCGCGAGCAGATGACAACAATGCTCGGGATCATCCTCGTCGTAGCGCGCGACGGCGATCTTGACATCGACTTGCGGCAGTGCGGCCTCGCCGCCGGCATCTCTCGCCTCGATCCCTTCGATCTGGCCGGAATCGCCGTAACCGTCGAAGCTGATGACGACGCTCACGATGCCGGCAACGGCGAGCGCATCGAACACCGCCGCCTTGTTCGTCGGACGCAGCTCGGCACGACGGCGCTTTCGTTCTTCGTAACGCTGGAAACAGGATTCATATTCGGGACTGAGCGCAGGCTTCGCCGCGCCCGATTGAGGCGTGGTGGTCATGTCAGGTCTCCTGAAGGAAGTCCGGCGACGAAGGTTGGCCCCGCCGCCGGGTTCAAAGTTAGAAATGGGAGGTCAGCGGGATGGTCGAAGCCACCCCGCTGGTGGCTATTCGGCCGCGACGGCGTAACCCTCGTCCTCGCCGCCATCATCGGCCGCGACCGGCTCCTCCTCGTCGAGGAAGGCAGGCAGCGAGGCCGGGTCGTTCTCGGGCGTGAGGAGATCGGCCATGTCGGGCGTCCGCAGCGGCTCCGGCAGCCACTGCGCATCCTCCATCAACCGCTCGGCCTCGCGGGCCATGTCGCCCTTCTTCAGATGGTCGATCATCTCCGCGAACTTCGGTCCCTTCGCGTCGGCCACGTCCGCGAGGATGCGGGACTTGGTGACGCTGCGGAAATAGTTGTCGACCGTGGGGCGCCAGCCCGCGCCGATCATGTCGAGCCCGACCGCGCAGGCCAGGACATCGCTGTGCGACAGCCGCCGCTCGATCATGTGTGCCGAGATGCGGCCGTTGTCGTATTTCGGCGCGACCTCATACTGGGCGTTGACCGACAGCGACGCACAATGTGCGAACAGCCCCGCCTGCTCGGCCCCGTCGAGTGCGAGCAGCGCGTCCCACAAATCCTTGTCCGAGTTCGGCAGGCGTGCCTTCCAACGGGCGTGGCGCTCGGTGATCGATCCCGCGGGCGCGCTGTCCTTCAATCCCGCAGGGGGGAACGAGAAGGATACCTTGCTGAGCGAGATTTCGAGGCAGGATTCCCGGCTGGCGAAATAGAAAGCGTCGAGCACCATCGCATGGAGCACGGCCGCGAACGCCGTCGAGGGACTCTGCGCAACCGCGTCCTGCAACGCCATCGTGCGCCAAATGGTCAGCTCGCTCACCAGCTTGTCCGGCAACGGCTTCACCATCTCGTCATCGGCGTCATCATCCTCGCCCGACGCCCTACCAATGGGCGCGACCGCAGGATTGCTCGGCGATGATCCGTCCGGGGCGCCGCGAACTTCTCCCGTCTCGGGATCGATCTCGCCGGCCGGTTCATTTCCCGTTTCGTCGATGGCCGGCTCATCCTCAGGCCGGACGTAACCTCGTTCGATCAGGAGCGAGCCATCGACCTCGACCGAGACGAACACGCCGGCACACGCCATATCGGCGGCATCGAAGCGCATCGGCCGGTCGATCAATGCGCCGATCTCGTCGTCGATCGCCTCGAGCCGCTCGTTGACCTCGTCAGGCACGCAGGTCTCGTTGACCCAGTTCTCCTCAAGAGCGTCGGCCTCAGCCTTAAGCGCAGCGAGCGTCGCCTCCTCCTGGGGCGTCGGCGCAACGGGCGTGCCGACGATCTCGCGCATGCCGGCGCTCGCGTTCCACGGCAGATCGACCGCGGTCGCGACCCACTTCCAGCCCTCGGCGCCGATCCGTTCGCCTTCGGTCGCGAGCTTCTCTTCAACAAGCCTGTCGAGCAGCGCGGGATCGGTGAGCCAGCCACCATCGTCGGGCTCGAAAAGGTCGCGCATGACGCCGCCGCCGGCCGCGACATAGACCTCGACCGTGATGAAGCGCACCCGCTTGTCGGCGACGCGGACGGTGTCCTCGGTCAGCTTCTGGCGAATATAGCTGGCGGACTTGTTGTAGCTGTGGGCGAGCAACTCCCAGACCTGCTCCTGGCGCGCATGATCATCGGCGACCGAAAAGGCCATGAGCTGCTCGAGCGTCATAGCGTCCTCGGCATAGATCTCATGCAGCTTCGGCGACACCGACGCGAGTTTCAGGCGCTGGCGCACCACCGCCGGGGTGGTCATGAAGTGGGCGGCGATTGCCTCGATGTCCTGCCCTTCATCAACCATGGCTTGCATGCCGCGAAACTGGTCGAGCGGATGAAGCGGTTCGCGGTGCGTGTTCTCCGCGTAGCTGTCTTCCTCGGCGGAGATGTCGGCATCGGCGGGCTTGACGATGCACGGAACGGGGGCGGTCTTCGCCAGTCGCTTCTGCTTCACCAGCAGTTCGAGCGCGCGGTAGCGCCGGCCGCCGGCCGGCACCTCGAACTGGCCGGTCTCCTTGCCTTCGGCGTCCAGTACCGGCCGCACATTGAGGCTCTGAAGGAGCGAACGGCGGGAAATATCCTCCGCCAGCTCGGCGATCGACACGCCGGCCTTCACTCGGCGGATGTTCGATTGCGACAAAACGAGCCGGTCGAATGGAATGTCGCGCGATGGGCTGAGGGTGATCTTCTGCGGCGCTTTGGCCATGGGTCTTCTCCATGACGGGCCGCCGCGAGACTCTCTCTTGGCTTTCAGCCCGTCACGAAGGCCGCCGGCCTTCCCTCTATCTCTAGGGGTGCATCGCCAGCCGCATTGCGGCCCGGCTCGGGATATGCCAGAATATCCCCACAGGAGATTCGCGCCGTGTCACAGGTTATCGTCGGAAAATGGGGGAAGAGCCTGGCGATCCGGGTTCCTCTCGATGTCGCCCGCACTTCGGGATTGAGCGATGGCGAAGCTGTGGAAATCGAAACTCTGGACGGCGACATTCTCATCCGCCGCCGTGTCGCCAAGGCCGAGGCGCGGCTCGATGCCGAGGCGGCGGCGATCGAGATCATCGCCGGCGCCAAAGGGCGTTCACTCGGCGGCCTTTCGATCCGGGAATTGCGGGAAGAGGGTCGTCGCGGGTGAGCGTCATTCTCGATGCGTCGATGACGATCGCCTGGCTATTCGAAGATGAGCAGACCGAAGGCGCGCACGTCGCGCTGCAGCGCGTCGTGGCAGAGGGTGCGATCGTGCCGTCGCTCTGGCGCCTTGAAGTCGCGAATGTATTGCGCAACGCCGTACGCAAGCGTCGATGCGACGAAGCCTATGTCGATTCATCACTGGCCCGATTGGATCGTCTGCCGATCACAATCGACGATCAAACGGATGAACACGCTTGGGGCGCGACGCGTGCCCTATCCCGTGAGGAAGGACTGACGCCGTACGACGCGGCCTATCTTGAACTCGCTCTTCGAACCGAAGGAACCCTGGCATCGGGCGATGAAGAGCTCCTGTCAGCCGCCCTGCGGCGTGGTGTTGAGGTCATGGAATTATGACATAGCGCCCGCAGGACGGACCCCCGGACAGCAACAAGCAGGGCACCTAAAAGAGGCCCGCTTGATTTTTCGACCCGTTAAGAACACCTAGACCGGGTATCCCCGGTGGCCCCTGCCTGCACACCACCGGGGCAGTGCTTCTCCAGCCAGATTGATTAAGCAGGCGCTGCGCCAATATGTGCGCTGCTGTCCGGCTTCCCGCTATCGAAAACGCCGTGCTGGACAGCATGGCGACCCGACAGCATCACCACATTCGTTCGACCGTCCTCGTCCACTTGCGTGAAGCGCAGCAGGTCGCCCTTAAGCGATTCGATCGTCACCGGCGGCAGCTCAGCACGCGGATCGTGGAAGATCATGCGGTTCTTTGACATCGGCGGCTCTCGATCCATGAACGGCAGGTTATAGCAGATGCCGACGAGATCGTCATGGTTCGGTGGTGCCTCCCTGAGCCAAGCGCGGCGTCGCGCGCGCATAATGCCGATTACCGGCCTCCCCGCAAAGAGCAGGCCGCGCGGCTGAGCTGCCTCTCGGCCAGCACCAACGATCCAGCGCGGCGTGCGGCTTCGGCATAGACCGACAGCGGATATTCTCCTTCGAACAGGATGTCGCGCTCGATGCCGAGACCAAACGGCAGACGAATCGACTCCAATTCTGCAAGCGCAAAGCTGCCCAATTCCGGGCTGCCAAAACCAAGATCGGCACAGGATCCCATCCTCATCGATTTCCGTCGCGAGCCAGGTAGCGTCGCCCACAGGGTTGAAGAACCGAACGACGGGAACAGGATCAGGCGCGCGCTCACCTTTGGTCAGAGCCGCTCGACGGGCCTGATCGTTGGCGCACAACTGCGCGCGGATCTCAAGGGTGACGAGGATCATGCCGCAGCCCTCCCTTCGAGAGCCATCGCCCGGTCGGGATCCGGGTCGGGATCGTCATCATTGGCGGCCATGGCCGACTCCGGACGAAAGGCGAGCAGATAATTGGCCGCCTTCGATGCGGCGCTGGCGGCGCGCAAGATCGCGCGATTATCCTCTCGGATTATCTCCAGCCAGGAGCCGATGTAGTCGGCATGCCTGACGGTTGGCGCGATGCCCAACGCCGCGCAAACGAAGGCGCCGCTCATCTCGGCGATATATCCTGACAGTCCAGCCCAAAATGGCGGTTGGAAGGTGAAAACCATCGGTTGC
>CAMLGC010000094.1 GCA_946479505.1 uncultured Sphingomonadaceae bacterium | reverse complement strand
AGGAAGTTGCGGCCGATCGCCATCGGCTCGGATTCGGGGTGGTTGATGTTGTTGGGGATGATCGCGCGGCCGCGCGCCACCTCGTCACGGACGAAGTCGGGGGTGACGAAATCGGGGATGGCGGCGCCGAAGCTTTCTCCATCTCTGGCCTGGCCATCGCGAGTCGTCTCGCGCAACTTCTCGCGGCCGAGATTCTCGCGCTCGGCGACGTATTCCATCTCGGGGGTGATGATGCCGCGGCGGGCGTAGTGCATCTGGCTGACGTTCTGGCCCGCACGCGCGCGCAGCGGGCGCTTCACGACGTTGGGGAACTGGGGCACGCCGGCGGAACGGTCGGGGCCGGAGAGGCCGTTGTCCTCGGGCTTGATCGCGCGGGCGTCGTAACTTTCGACGTCGCCGCGGGCCTCGATCCACGGGCGGCGCAGCGCGGGGAGCCCCGCCATGATGTCGATGCGGGCTTGCGGGTCGGTGTACGGGCCCGAGGTGTCGTACACGCGAAGCGGCGGTTCTCCGCACGAGGGCTCGAGGTCAATCTCGCGCATCGCGACGCGGATGCCGCTCCCGGTGCGCGCCGGCACGTGGACCTTGCGAGACCCGCGGATCGGGCCGGTGGTGACGCCGATTTCGGTCTTGGCGGGAATGTCGGCCATCGCAAATCGCTCCTCAAGTGTCGGAGCGGGGGATTCCTGGCGCGGAACGTCCCTCCCTCCGCCGGTCTTGCCCGGATCAGGTTCAGCGGGTCGCGGCTTCGGCCGCCTCTCAGCCGCCCATGCGCGGCCCCCCGGGGAATGCGCCCCTTCTAGCGGCGATCACGGGTGAGGGAAAGGTCCGCGCGCGGGAGCGGGCCGGTGCCGCGCCTCAGCTCAAAACGTGTAGGCGAGGCCGACCGCGCCGGTCCATTGATCGCGGTCGCCGGCGATCGAGACGACGGGCGAATCGCCGAAATCGCCGAGCAGGCGCTTGTAGGTGCCGCCCGCCACCAACTTGAGGCCATGGAGCAGGTCGCCGGTGAGCGCATAGGTGCCGAGCGCGCCGATCGTGTAGTTCTTCCAGCCGCCGTCGGCGGCATAGGCGGGCAGCCCGCTCGCCGCCGCCTGCGCAGGGGTGACGCCGAAATAGGTGCGGGCATAGCCGTCGCCGGCATGCTCGGCCGAGGCGAACAGGCCGACCGCGGCCTTGTGGCTCAAGGGCGTGAAATAGTTGATCGAGGGCTGCCAGATCGCGCTGTGATGATCGCCCGAGACGTCGTGGCGGTAGCTGACCGAGACCGAAAGCTTGTCATACGGGCTGGTGAGCACGCCGGTCTTGCCGATGCCGACATAGCCGCCCAATTCGATGGCGGTATCGACCTCGCCCAGCGCCTTGATGCGCGGATCGTCGATGCTCTTGATGCTCGATCGGTTGAAATTGACGACGGCGACGGGCCCCGCCTGGAAGTCCCACACCGGACCGCTGTCGTTGGGGACGAGATCGACGCTCAGCCGGTTGCCCGCGAGCGTGAACGAAACGCCGTGGACCGATCCGATCGCCCCCGGCCCGATCGCCACGCGATACTCGTCCGACCCTTCGTAATCGGGAAGCCAGGCGACCCCGGCGCCGACGGTGATGCTGTCCTCGAACCCGCCCGCCTCGGGCGCGGGCGAGGGGTTGGCGGGCACGCTCGAATCCTGCGCGGATGCGGGGACGGCGGCGAGCAGCATCGGCAGCGCCAGGGGGCAAAGTCGGAAGAATTTCAAGCAGGTGCTCCGGCGGTGGTTACACGATCGTAACGCCGCAGCCGGGCATTGGCTCCGTCGGGCCGAGCGGCGCGTGCCGCTCAGGCGTCGGGATCGGCGCCGCGCCGGGGAGCAGCGCGACCACGATCAGCGCCGCCGACAGCCGCCGCACGAAGCGATGGGCGGGGCCGACCGAAGCTGCCGAGCCCGTCGTCGGTGGCGCACAGGCGATCCCAGACGCGGAAATAGAGGCCATAATTGCATCCGTATCGCTGGTGATGCCGCTGGTGGTGGCTCGCGGTGATCAGCCAGCCGCCCAGGGGGCCGTGAACGATGGCTCTCGGAAACAGCTCCCAGCCCATGTGGTTGGTCACACCCATAACCGTCATGATCGCGAGCACAAGGCCGAGCGCTGCAACGTGGATCGGCACGACGAAGACGAGGCACGGGATGACGATTGCGCCCGTCACCGCCTCGATGGGGTGGAATGCCATCGCCGCCCAGGCGGTCGGCGGGCGGCTGGCATGGTGGACGGCGTGGGCGCGGGCAAACCACCAGGGGCGGTGGAACAGGCGGTGGGTCCAGTAGAACCAGGTGTCGTGGAGCGCGAGATAGGCGAGGATCGAGAGCGGCCAATACCAGAGCGGGAAGGCGTAAAGGTCCGCGTATATCCGCGTCCAGCCGTGCGTCTGCCAGCCCCACGCAACGATCCCCGCCGGCACGCCGTAGATCGCGGCCGAAGCGAGGCTCCAGCCGATCTCGCGGCGCATCTGGCGGTCGAGCCCGGCGTAGAGGCCGGGATGCCTGAGCCGCGTTGCCAGCGCGAACGCGCCCGAGCTGGCCAGATAGCGCAGCCCGACGATCGCCGTCATGGCGAGCGCCGAGGCGAGGAGGGCGAGCGCGACCGTCATGGCCGGCCTTGTACCGCATCGTCCATCACCGGGCCAACGGCCGGCGCATCAGGCCGCGAGGCCGAGCCCGGGATCGCCCTGGACGACCATGGCGTCATGCAGCGGCACCGCGTTCGCGCCGACGATATCGGCGCCCAGATGCACCGCGCCGTCGGCCGGATCGTAATAGAGCGCGCGATCGCCGTCGGCGAAGCGCAGCGTCGTCGAGTCGGTGCCGATCGGGAGCACGATCGACAGGTCATCGCCGACGATCGCGACCGTGCTGCCCGATCGCACGGCAGTGAAGCGGCCGGCATCGTCGCCCAGCGCGATGATGTCGCCGCCCGAGTTGAAGCTCGGATCGAAGGTGGCGCTGGAACCGGCCAGCAGCGTCACCGCCTCCGCGTCGGGCGATCCGAAGATGGCGAGCCCGCCGCCGAGCGTCACGTCCGCCCCGTGCGCGAGCACCGCGCGCGACACGACATCGGCGTCGACGGGATCGGTGCTGGTGGCATCCTGTGCGGGTGCCGAAAGAAGCGCCGGCGTGCCGGCCAGGGCCTGGGCGCCGATCACGATGCTCCCGCTCGCCGCGTCGAAGCCGAGCCCGCGAACGCCGTCGTCGAAGATCAGGTCGAGCACGCTGCGCCCGACGGGAATGTTGACCGTCGTGTCGCCATCGCTCAGCACGGCGGTGCTGCCGTTGAGGAAGACCGACCAGCCGGCAGCATCGCCGGCGAGATGGATGCGATCGCCGCCGTGGTTGAACGCCGGATCGAACGTGATCGTGCCGGCGCGTTCGAGCACGGTCACATCCTGCAGCCCGCTCGACCCGATGACCGATCCCGTCCCCGAAACGGTGATTGCCGCACCATCGGCCGCATCGACGAAGAACTGCTGGCCCGAATCGGCGAGAAGCGCCGCCAAACTGTAGGTCTGGCCGGCGAATACGAAGTTTTCGACGCCTTGGGCGCGATCGATGCCTTCGCTCGCGGTCGAGATCACCACGTCGGTACCCTCGAGCCGGATGTCGCACGCGGCGCGGCCGTCGGCGAAGACCGCTTCGTCCTGCCCGCTGCCGCCATCGAGGCGGTCGTCGCCGCGCCCGCCGGCGAGGTGATCGGCCCCGTCGCCGCCGAGCAGCGCGTCCGCGCCCGCCCCGCCGCTCAGCCGATTGTCGCCGCCGTTTCCCTGAAGGCGATTGTCGAGCGCGTTTCCGGTCGCCGCGGCCGCGCTGCCCTGAAGGGTGACGTTCTCGACGTTCGCCGCCAGCGATGCGAGATCGACGGCCGTGCGAACGGTATCGATCCCCTCGCCGGCGCGTTCGAATACGACGTCGTCCGCCGATCGGACGGCGTAGGTGTCGTCGCCGCCGAGCCCCGCCATCATATCGGCGCCCGCGCCGCCGTCGATCGTGTCGCGCCGGTCGCTGCCGACGAGCAGGTCGTCGCCGCCACCGCCGCCGAGCGCGCCGCCCTCTACCGCCCCCAGCAGCGTGTCGCTGGCGTCCGAGCTCGCCGGAAGCGGTGCGGGATCGAGAAGGATGTCGTCGGCCGTAATCAGCGCGCGGACGTGGATGAAGAGATCGCCCGCGATGATATCGGTATAGGCTTGCTCCGGGTGCGCATCGATCGTGACCGAATCGAGCCCGAGCGCCGACAGGTCGAGCAGATCCATGCCGAGGTCGAAATCGGTGATCTCGTCGGGATTGTCGGCCGTCGATTCGCTGACGGAGCGGATGACGTACCGGTCGCGCCCGTAATGGCCGCTCATCGAATCGCCACCCGCGCCGCCGATGAGGACATCATCGCCGCCGAGCCCGACGAGGTAATCGTCGCCTGCCCCGCCGATCAGCACGTCGTTCGCGTCGCCGGCCTGCAACGAGGTCTCGCCGTTACCCGCCAGAAGCAGGCTCGCTTCGTTCTGGCCGGCGGCAAGCCAGGTCGGGCCATCGCCGCCTGCGATGATCGCCAGGCCCCCTTCGCTGCCGACGAGGCTCAGCGTCTCGACCTCGATATGGGCACCCGCCGCCTCGAGCGTCGCTTCGGACAGGACGAGGTGGTCGTTGCCCGGGGCCGCGGTGAGCTCGGCGAAATCGTTGCCGGCACCGCCATCGACGATCAGGCCGTTGACGTCGCCGAGAATCGATGCGGTCAGCGTATCGTCGCCGTCGCCGCCGTACATCCGGTCGTGCCCGAAGCCGCCATTGACGCGATCCGCGCCCGGCCCCCCCTGGAGGAGATCGTCGCCCAGATTGCCCGAGACCGAATCGTCGCCGTCGCCGCCGATGACATGGTCGTCGCCGTCGCCGCCGGACAGGCCGTCGTTGCCGACGCCACCATCGATCAGGCTTGCCTCGTCGAGCGCAAAGATGATGTCGTTGCCGCCCTCGCCGAACAGCGCGTCGTGCCCGCCGCGGCCCCAGATCTGGTCGTCGGCGTCGCTGCCGTGGATCACGTCCGCCCCGCCGATGCCGAACAGCATCGAATCGCGCCCCGCGCCGGTCTGATACAGCGTCTGCGTTGCCGCGTCCCAGTGCCAGTCGGCGACCTGGAGGCCATCCTGCGCGGCGTCGCCGTAGAGCGACTGGATCGCGTCGATGTCGAGCGGTCCGAGCTCGTCGCCGCCGCCCGGCCCGACGGTGTAGCTCATTACCGTCTGGTCGGTGTTGTCGAGATCGGCGGCGAGCGTGTCGCCGTTTTCGAACGAATGCTTGAGCCCCAGCGCATGGCCGATCTCGTGCAGCAGCACGGCCATGTCCCCCGCATAGGCCGAATCGAGGAACACGTCCTGATCGAACACGGTGCCGCTGGCCGGAAGGAACGCGAATGCCTGTGCGCCGTCGCCCAGCGTCTCGTCGAAGGTGAAGGCGCTGAACTTGATCGATCCCTGGTCGGGCGCGACCTCGAAGAAGGTGACGCCCGACACCGCCGCCCACGCATCGAGCGCGGCGCGGGCAGCGTTCCGTTCGGCGTCGCTCAGCGGGCGAAAGCTCGCGAGCGCATCGGGATCGTAGAGCGCGGAATAATAATCGGGCAGCGCCTCGGGGAATGAAAAGCTGATGAAGGCGCCCACTCCATCGCCATAGCCTTCGCGGTAATCGTACCCGCTCAGCAATGCGGTGTAATCGCGAACCTCCATTGGCGTGCCCTTCGTTGCGCCGATGGCTAGTATCAGGCGGGAAACAAAGGGTAAACTGGGATATTGGCGATCGAGACGGGGAGCGTGAGCGCGGCGCGGCTGAACGGATCGAAGGGCCGCTCGTTGGATCGCGAGAGGAGAGAGACGATGCCCACCGACGAGATCAGCAATGCACCCGAGCAGGCGCCCGACGAGCCCCGCGACGATCGCACCGCAGCCGCGGTGATGAACGACGAGGACAAGCCGACGCGCCCCGGCGGCGGCGGATTGTTCGGCGCGGCGGTGAACGATCGGCTGGGCGAATCGCGGCGCACACCGGCGGGGAACGCGCCCAACCACCCGAGCGACGTACCGACGCCGGAGCCGCGCGCCGGCGGCACCCCGCCGGAGGATCGCGAGGCGGAGCTTCAGGCGCGCCACCGCGCGGCCGAAGCCGAGCCGCCGGAGCCGCATCCTTCGTCGCGATAGATTCCCTTTCCCCGGCCTTCGCGGGGGGGAGAAAGACAAATTTTCCACGCCGAACGGTTGCGGTGCGCGCGCAATGCGTTAGCCGTCGCGCATGACCACGCTTTCCTGCGACCTGGCGATCGTCGGCGGCGGGCTCGCGGGCGGGCTGATCGCACTCGCGCTCACCGAGGCGCGGCCCGCGCTCGACGTGCGGCTGATCGAGGGCGGCGAGACGATCGGGGGCAATCATCTCTGGTCGTTCTTCGCGAGCGATGTCGGCGTCGGCGACCAGTGGATCGTCGAGCCGCTGATCGCGCATCGCTGGCCCGCGCACCGCGTTCGCTTTCCGGCGTACGAGCGGCGGATCGCAGGCGGCTATCGCGGAATCGAATCGGCGCGACTCGATGCGGTGGTGCGCGCGCGGCTGGGCGAGAAGGCGGTCACCGGATGCAAGGTGCTCGCCGCGAACCGCCACGCGGTCGTGCTCGCTGACGGGCGGCGGGTCGAGGCGAAGGGCGTGATCGACACGCGCGGGGCGGGCGACCTGTCGCTGCTCGATCTCGGATGGCAGAAATTCGTGGGGCACGCGCTCGAGCTGGAGGCGCCGCACGGCGAGGACGCGCCCGTCATCATGGACGCCGCGGTCGATCAGGCGGACGGCTATCGCTTCGTCTATACGCTCCCGCTCTCGCCGACGCGGATCTTCGTCGAGGATACCTATTACAGCGATTCGCCGGCGTTCGACCGCGCGGCGCTGGGCAGCCGGATCGCGGACTATGCCGCCGCGTGCGGCTGGCGCGTCACGCAGATCGCGCGCGAGGAGACGGGCGCGCTGCCGGTGGTGATGGGGGGCGATTTCGAGGGCTATTGGCAATCGGGCGGGCACAATGTTGCGAAGGCCGGCGTGCGGGGCGGTTTGTTCCACCCGATGACCAGCTATTCGCTGCCCGATGCGGTGCGCACCGCCGCGCTGATCGCCCGCCAGCGCGACTTTTCGGGCGAGGGGCTCCACGACCTGCTCCACGGTTTCGCCAAGCGGACGTGGGAGGGGCGGCGCTTCTACCGGATGCTCGCGCGGATGCTGTTCCGCGCGGCCGAGCCGCAGCAGCGCTATCGCGTGCTCGAACGCTTCTATAGGCTTGATCCGGCACTGATCGGGCGGTTTTATGCCGGCCGCTCGACGATGGGGGACAAGATGCGCATCCTGACCGGCAAGCCGCCCGTGCCGATCGGGCGCGCGATCCCCGCGATCCTCGGCCGCCGGGCATGAGCCGCGCGATCGTCATCGGCGCGGGGTTCGGCGGGCTCGCGCTCGGCATCCGGCTGCAATCGGCGGGGGTCGAAACCCTTATCGTCGAGGCGCGCGACAAGCCCGGCGGGCGCGCCTATGTGTGGGAGAAGGACGGCTTCACCTTCGATGCGGGGCCGACCGTCGTCACCGATCCCGATTGCATGCGCGAGCTCTGGGCGCTGTCGGGCCGCGACATGGCCGACGACGTCACCTTGCTGCCGATCGATCCCTTTTACCGGCTGAGCTGGGTGGACGGGACGAGCTTCGACTACACCAACGACGATGCCGCGCTGACCGCCGAGATCGCGAAGCTCGATCCGGGCGACGTCGCGGGATACCGGCGGTTCCTCGATTATTCGGCCGAGGTGTACCGCGAGGGCTACGAGAAGCTCGGCCACGTCGCGTTCCTCGATTTCCACTCGATGCTGCGCGCGGCGCCCGCGCTCGCCAAGGATCAGGCGTGGCGCTCGGTCTATGGGATCGTCTCGCGCTACGTGCGCAACGAGAAGCTGCGGCAGGCGCTCTCGTTCCACACATTGCTGGTCGGCGGCAATCCGTTCACGACGAGCGCGATCTACGCGTTGATCCACAAGCTCGAGCGCGACGGCGGGGTGTGGTTCGCGCAAGGGGGGACACACCAACTCGTCGCGGGCATGGCCCGGCAGTTCGAACGGCTGGGCGGGACGATCCGGCTCGGCGACCCCGCGGTGCGGATCGAGACGCTCGGCGACCGCGCGACGGGGGTGACCACCGCGAGCGGCTGGCACGGCGAGGCCGACGCCATCGCTAGCAACGCCGACGTGATGCACAGCTATCGCGACCTGCTTGCCGGCTCGCGCAGCGCGCAGCGGACGCGCGCGCGGCTCGAGCGCAAGCGCTGGTCGCCCTCGCTGTTCCTCGTCCATTTCGGGATCAAGGGCACGTGGCCGGGCATTCCGCACCATTCGATCCTGTTCGGCCCGCGCTACGAGGGGCTGCTGACCGACATCTACGATCACGGCGTGCTGGCGGAGGATTTCTCGGTCTATCTCCACCATCCGACCGTGACCGATCCGAGCCTCGCGCCGCCGGGCCATTCGACCTTCTACGCGCTCGCGCCGGTGCCGCATCTGGGCAAGCTGCCGGTCGATTGGAGCGAGATCGGGCCGATTCTCGAGAAGCGCATCCTCGACGAGGTCGGGCGGCGGCTGATCCCCGACATTCATGAGCGGATCGTGACCAGGTTCAGCTATGCGCCCCCCGATTTCGCGCGCGATCTCAACGCGCATCTGGGGAGCGCGTTCAGCCTCGAGCCGATCCTGACGCAGAGCGCCTGGTTTCGCGTCCACAACCGTGACGACAATATCCCGAACCTCTATTTCGTCGGCGCGGGGACGCATCCGGGGGCGGGGATTCCGGGGGTGGTGGGAAGCGCGAAGGCGACCGCGGCGCTGATGCTGGAGGGACGGGCATGATGGTGAGGTCCAAATTCCTCCCCGGAACGGGGAG
>CAMLGC010000093.1 GCA_946479505.1 uncultured Sphingomonadaceae bacterium | reverse complement strand
GGTCTCGTTCGACTTGCATGTGTTAGGCATGCCGCCAGCGTTCGTTCTGAGCCAGGATCAAACTCTCAAGTTTGATGTTCCCGAACATCGAGGCGGAATGTCCCCGACGAACGAGCTCATTTCAAGGAGCCGTTCCTGCACAAATACATATTACTGTGGATATGTATGAGGACATTAAAGGACGACGATCACAGCCGAAGCTGCCATCGACATCCGTGGAACGGCTTGTTTTACCGAGTATCCGACACCTTGAATGCCGGACCCGGGGCCGCCGCCCACATGTCCCTTCATCTAAACCGACAATGTCAAAGAGCGCAAAAGACCGACGCCTCGGTAAACCCCTTTTTCTCGGGGCGACCATGGCGCCTGGTTTTTGGTGACCGTAGAAGCGAACCGTGTGGCCCGTCGCTGCGGTGAGAGGGCATATATGGGGGGCGTGTTGGAGCGTCAACGCCTTTTTGCAATTTTGTTTCGCCTCGTCCTCTGGGGCCCGGAATTCTGCGGATTTACGCGTCCTCAACCTGGCTCGGGCACAAGCGAATCACGATGGAAAGCGCCCCCGCCAGTACGAATCGGCCGCCTTGTGCGGTGAATCACCCCCCGGAATCGCTCGCCGACCAGGTCCGCCGGGCGGTGATCTGGCGATCGGGCAGCCAGATTCTCGCGCAGCTCGTCATGTGGGCGGCGACCTTCCTGGTGATTCGCATCCTCTCGCCCGCCGATTACGGCCTGTTCGCGATGACACAGGTGGTGCTGGTGCTGCTCGCGATGCTCGATGGCTATGGCCTCGCGAGCGGGCTGATCCAGCAACGCGACGTGACCGAGCGGCAGATCGCGCAGCTCTTCGGCATGCTCATCGTGCTCAACCTGGTGCTCGCGCTCGCGCAGATCGCGCTCGCGCCGATCGCCGCGGCCTATTACCGGCAGCCGATGGTCGCGGACCTGCTGCGCGTGCAGGCGGTGTTCTACCTGCTGACGCCGTTCATCGCGCTCTCCTACGCGCTCCTGTGCCGGCGGATGGAGTTCAAGCGCCAGGCACACGTCTTCACGATCGCCTCGGTGCTGAGCGCGGCCGCCGCATTGGGCGGCGCGCTCGCGGGGCTCGGCGTGTGGACGCTCGTCCTCGCGCCGTTCGTGCTCTATCTCGTGCGCGCGGTGGGGATGACGATCGCGGCGCGGGCGTTCATCCGGCCGGTGTTCGACTTTCGCGGCGTGGGGAGCCTCGCGCGCTACGGCGGCGTGATGGCGCTGGGTTCGTTCTTCTGGTTCATCCAGAGCCAGGCCGACATCTTCATCGCCGGCCGCCAGCTCAGCGCGCACGACCTCGGCCTCTATTCGACGGCGCTGTTCCTCACGCAGATCTTCGTTTCGAAATTCGTGCCGCCTTTGAACGAGGTCGCCTTCTCGGCCTATGCCAGGATCCAGCACGACGATGCGGCGGTGGCGAGCGCCTTCGCCAAATCGGTGCGGATCATCATGATCGCGGCAATGCCCTTCTATCTCGGGCTCGCGGTCACCGCCGAGCCCTTGGTGCTGACCGTGCTCGGCGACAAATGGCGCGAGGCGGTGCCGCTCGTCCACCTGCTCGCCTTCGCGATGCCGTTCATGACGGTGCAGGTGCTCTTCACCCCCGCCTGCGACGCACGCGGGCGCCCGGGGATCGGGGTGTGGAACGGCGCCACCGGCGCGGCGATCCTGTTCGTCGCCTTCCTTGTCGGCGTGCATTGGGGCCCCACGGGGCTCGCCTGGGCATGGATCGCCGGATACCCGCTCTATCTCGTGGTGAGCGCGGCGCGGTCGCTGCCGGTGATCGGCGTGTCGGCGCGCCGTCTTGTGGAGGCGGTTCTGCCCGCCGCGATTGCGGCCGCGGCGATGGCCGTGGCGGTGGCGATGCTGCGCGGAACGCTGCCGCCGATGACGCCCGCAGCCGAGCTCGCGATCCTAGTGACGAGCGGCATCGCGATCTACGGCGCGTGGCTGCTCGCCTTTGCGCGCGGCGCGGTGATCGAGCTGGCCGGACTCGTTTTCAGAAAGCGGCTGCCGGCTCAGGCCTGCTGAATATAGTCGCGCATCGCGGCGGCATCGGCCTCGATACGATCGATCCGGTATTTGACGAGATCGCCGATCGAGACCAGCCCGGTGAGGCGGCCGCCCTCGACCACCGGCAAATGGCGGATGCGCCGCTGCGTCATCAGCGACAGTGCGGCAAGCACCGAATGGTCCGACGCGACCGTCACGGCGGGCGCGGTCATCACCTCGCCAACGCGTTTGTCGAGCGCCGCGGCGCCGGCGGTAGCGAGGCAATAGAGCACGTCGCGCTCCGAAAAGACGCCGGCGACCGCGTCGTTCTCCATCACCGGCACCGCGCCGATACGACGGTCGGCGAGCACCCCCAGAGCGTCGGCGACCGAGCGATCGGCGGTCACCGTCACCACCTCGTGCCCCTTTTTCCCCAGGATCGCGGCGATCGTCATGGCTGGTTCTCCCTCACTCGACATGAGTCCGGAACGCATGGACGGCTTGAGTGTGTCACGTACGCACCAATATGGGAAGCATGACCGAGCACCGACCCGGCCTCGACGATCCCGATCAGGCGGCGCACGCCTGGGCGCGCTATCGGCTGCTGCTTGCGTGGATGATCGCGGTGGCCGGCGTGGTGGTGATCGCGACGCTGATCGCGCTCGGGGCAATCTACGGGCCGCTGTCGGTGATGGCGCGCGTTGCGGTCGTGCTCGGCATCGGCGGATCGGTGGTGATGGCGGCGGCGCTGATGGGCCTCGCCTTTCTGAGCTCGGGCACCGGCCACGACGAATCGGTCGACAGGCGCGACTGAGCCGAACGAGCAAATGCCCGCCGCCTGAAGGAATCTTCGCCTGAAAAGGGACGCAGAGCGGCGCCTTTTTTCTTGAAGATCGGTGATTTGAAGCGGGATGGCGGAGCGGGAGGGATTCGAACCCTCGATACGGTTTTGCCGTATACTCACTTTCCAGGCGAGCGCCTTCGACCACTCGGCCACCGCTCCGCATGCCCGGGAACGCGCCCGCCTAGCCGGTGCCGCCGCGCTCGGCAAGGTGGCGATTGCCTCGCTGCGCCAAGCGGGGCACAGTCGCTGCCATGATCGCACCCCTGCTCGCCTTGCTCGCCGCCGTCGCACCCCAGAGCGCCGCGGCACCCAGCCCGTCCGATCCGCTTCCCGCCGACTGGAAGCCGATCCCCGACGACGAGCTGCTCGTGATGACGCTCGGCAATGGGCACGATGTCGTGATCCGGCTCGCGCCCGGCTACGCGCCCGAGCATGTCGCCAACGTGCGGCGGCTTGCGAACGCGCATTGGTGGGACGGCACAAGCGTCTATCGCGTCCAGGAGAATTGGGTCGCGCAATGGGGCGATGCGACCGAGAAGAAGCCGCTTCCCGACGATGTCGTCGCGGTGCCCGCGGCCGAGTACGAGATCGCCGCCTTTGCCCCCGCACAGCGCATGGCGAAGGCCGACGCCTATTCGACCGCATCGGGCATCACCGCCGATGGCTGGCCGATCGCGACCGACGGCACGGCCGCGTGGCTCGCGCATTGCTACGGTACCGTCGGCGTCGCGCGCAACGCCTCGCCCGATACGGGCACGGGCGCCGAATTGTTCACCCCGATCGGCGAATCGGCGCGGCGGCTCGACCGCAACTACACGATCGTCGGGCGGATCATCGAAGGCATGCAGTATCTTTCCGCGCTGCCGCGCAGCGATGCCGAGATGGGGGTCTATGCGACCGAGGCCGAGCGCACGCCGATCGTCACCGCGCGGCTCGCCAGCGACATCCCCGCAGCCGAGCGGCCGCATTTCGAATACCGCGCCGCCGACAATGCCCGCTTCGCCGCATTGATCGCCAAGCGCGCGCACCCCGAGCCGCCGACCGTGGCGATCGGCGCCGACGTGTGCGACGTGTCGCTGCCGACGCGGCGAGTGGATGAGACGGGCGATTGAGATCGCATCCCGGCAATTACCGCCTAGTTATTTTCCCAATCTTCCCCGGCAAAGGCCGGGGGGAGTGCTCGGATGGGCTGATTCAGAACCGTTACCCCGAATTCCTGAGCGCGGTCGCGATCGCGTTGATCGAGAGGAGGATGCCCTCGGCGATGCGCGGATCGTCCTCGCCCGCGCGGTGGCGTTTCATCAGCTCGATCTGGAGCAGGTTGAGCGGCTCGATATAAGGGAGGCGCAGCCGCACCGAGGTATCGAGGCCCGGATGCTTCTCCAGCAGCCGCGATTGGCCGCTGATCGTCAGGAACCCGTCGTGCGTCGCCTGCCATCCGTCGCGGATGCGGCCGAAGATGTGGGTGCGCAGCCCCTCCTCCTCGACGAGCCCGGCATAATGTTCGGCGATCCCCATGTCCGACTTGGCGAGCACCTGCTCCATGTTGGCAAGGGTCGCGGCGAAGAGCGGCCAGCCCTCGGCCATCTCCGCGAGCAGGCCCTTGTCGTCGAAATCGGCGATCGCCTGGCCGACGCCGTACCAGCCGGGGAGCATCACGCGCGCCTGGCTCCACGAGAAGACCCAGGGAATCGCGCGCAAGTCCTCGATCGCGTCCGATTTCTTGCGGCTCGCGGGCCGTGAGCCGATCTTGAGTCCGGCGATCTCGGCGATCGGCGTCATCTGGCGGAAGAAGGTCGTGAACCCCTCGGTGCCGTAAACGAGGTCGCGATAGGCGTGGAAGGCGGTGTCCGACAGTCGGTCCATCGCCGCCGAGAAGCGGTCGTAATCGCGGTCCGACAGCCGTTCGGGCTCGAGGCTTGCGAGCAGGGTCGCCGAGGCCATCGCCTCGAGGTTGACCATCGCGCTTTCGCGGGTGCCGTATTTGGCGGCGATCACCTCGCCCTGCTCGGTGATGCGGATGCGGCCCTGCACCGTCCCCGGCGGCTGCGCGCGGATCGCCGAAAAGGCCGAGCCCCCCCCGCGCCCCACCGCGCCGCCGCGGCCGTGGAAGAGCTGCATCCGCACGCCCGCTTTCTCGAACACCGGCGCCAGCGCGCTCGACGCCTTGGAAAGCTGCCAGGTCGAGGTGATGTAGCCGCCGTCCTTGTTCGAATCGGAATAGCCGATCATCACTTCCTGATACCCGCGCGCCGCGGTGATCGCGGCGATCTCGGGCAGCGCGAACCAGTCGGTCATTACCTGCGGCGCGGCCTCGAGATCGGCGACCGTCTCGAACAGCGGCACCGCCATGATGTCGGCTTCCGGCGTCTCGCCGGGGCGGTAGAGCCCCGCTTCGAGCAGCAGCAGATTGACCTCGAGCAGATCGGAGACCGAATCGGCCATCGAGACGCAATAATTGACGATCGACGCCTTGCCGTAGCGCCGGTGCGCCTCGGCCGCCGCATGGAGGATGGCGAGCTCCGAGCGCGTTTCGTCCGAATAAGCGGCATAGGGGCTCGACAACGGGCGCGGGTTGGCGAGCTCGCGGCGGAGCAGCGCGACGCGCGCGTCCTCGCCCAGCGCGGCGTAATCGGATTCGATTCCCGCAACCTTGAACAGTTCGGCGACGACGCGCTCGTGGACAGCCGCATTCTGTCGCATGTCGAGCGTCGCGAGGTGGAATCCGAACGTCTCGACCGCGCGGATCAGCCGCCCCAGCGCACCGCCCGAGCCGAGCGTGCCGCCGCCGGTATCTGCGAGGCCGTGCGCGATCGCGACCAGATCGGCGCGCAGCTCGGCGGGAGTCGCATACGGGACGCCCTCGTGGGAAACATGGCGCGGCGCGGGCTTGCCCGTGAAATGGGTGAAGGTCGCCGCGAGCCGTGCATAGATGCCGGTAAGCGCGCGGCGATAGGGTTCGTCGGCGCGGCTCGGGGCGTCGTCGCCGCTTTTCTCCGCAAGCTGCTGGACCTCCGCGTCGATCGCGGCGTGCTCGCTCGAGATCGACAGCTCGGCGCCGAGCGCATGGATCGCGGCGAGATAATAGCCGAGCACCGCCTCGCACGCGCGACCGAGCGCGGTCCTGAGCGAATCGGCGGTGACGAAGGGATTGCCGTCGCGATCGCCGCCGATCCAGCTTCCGGGCTTGAGGAAGCTCGGCACCCGATCGCCGAGCGCGCGATCCCAGCGCTGGTAGAGCGCGGGAAGCGCCGGCAGGAACACGTCGCGCAGATACGACAGCGCGGTCTCGACCTCATCGGCGACGTAGAGTTTTTCGCGGCGGAGCACGCGCGTCTGCCACAGCAAGGCAATCTGCCGCGTGATCGCCTCGTCGACATCGTCGCCGTCGGGGGTCGCGGCGCGGCCCTGATCCTTCATCGTCATCAGCTCGGCGATGCGATTCTTGTGATCGATCATCGACTTGCGGCGCACCTCGGTGGGGTGCGCGGTGAGCACCGGCGCGATCAGCCCATGTTCGAGCAGATCGAGCACGGCATGCTCGTCGATCCCCTCGGCGCCGAGCCGCTGAACCGCCGAGGCGAGATCGGCGCCCTTCTCGGTCGCGATTCCCTGCCGGTCCTCGGCAAGGTTGGCGAGCATCGAGAAGAGCATGAAGCCGCGCGTGAAATCGATCGTCTCGTCGAGGCTCAGCGAATCGAGCCCCGGATCGATCGCGTCGGCGCCGACCACCCCGCGCGCGCGATCGACCGAGGTGGACCGGATATATTCGATGCGTCGGAACAGCGCGTCGCCGCCATAGGCGCGGATGACGTCGCCGAGCAGCGCGCCGAGGAAGCGGATGTCCGCATTGTTTGCGATCGGGGGAAGGCTGGCCATGCCCCTTTGCTGAACTGCGGCAGCGCCGGGGTCAACACGTCCGGCCCAAACGATTCCTTTAGGGGGCAGCCGTCCGGTTTTCGGTGGCGGCGCCCACGCCGCCGGCGACATCGTCGGCATCGGTGCTGTTCGCGAGCTTGTCGTGCGGGATGTCCGCCGCGGCGCGTTCGTCGCTGGTGAGCACCTGGTCCTGGTTGGTGTCGGCGGCATCGAAGCGCGCCATCAGCGTTTCGAAGAACTCGCCGTTGGTCACCTTGCCGTCCTTGTCCTGGTCGAGCTCGGCGATGCGGTCGGCGTAGCGCGGCGGCCATTCGTTGCGCTCGAGTATGCTGTCGCCGTTGAGGTCGAGCTTGCGGAAGCGCTTGTCGAGATCCATCCCGAAATCGGCGCGCGCGAGCACCGTTGGCGGCCGGAACCCCGCGGCGACCGCAGCCGCGGCGTTGCGATGCTCGTCGTCGTCCGAACAGGCGGCGAGCGCGGCGAGAAGCGGCAGGCTGGCGAGTAGCAGGGTGCGCATGGTTTATGAATGCGCGGTCGCGCGCGGCAGGGCAAGCCCGTTCAGGCCTCGAGCTCGATGTCCCAATAGAGCCAGTCGCGCCAGGTGTCGTGGAGGTAGTTGGGCGGGAAGCTGCGGCCGTGCTCCTGGAGGTGCCAGCTCGTCGGCCGGATCGGCGCGACGTGGAGCGGCATGCGCGCCTGCCTGGGCGTGCGCCCGCCCTTCCGGAGGTTGCACGGCGCGCAGGCGGTGACGACATTCTCCCACGTCGTACGCCCGCGTTGCGCGCGTGGGATGACGTGATCGAAGGTGAGATCGCGGCCCGATCCGCAATATTGGCACGTGAACTTGTCGCGAAGGAAGAGGTTGAACCGCGTGAAGGCGGGAAATTGGGACGGCTTCACATATTGCTTGAGCGCGATCACCGACGGGAGCTTCAGCCGTGCGGTGGGGCTTCGAACCTCGCGCTCGTAATGGTCGACGATGTCGACGCGATCGAGGAACACCGCCTTGACCGAAGTCTGCCACGGCCACACGCTCAGCGGGTAATAGGACAGCGGGGTATAGTCCGCGTTGAGCACGAGCGCGGGGCACGAGTCGGGATGACGGATCAGGTCGGGATGGTACATGCTCGCTCCCCGAACGGGTCCGGCGCGGCTCTCACCCGTCCCGGTGACGGCGTGATGACAGCACAGGGCGCGACTCCCGGTCAAGAGTCGGCGTGACCACACCCGCAATGAACCGGATCGTTGCCCGTTTCGCGCCGAGCCCGACGGGGCGCCTGCACCTTGGCCACGCCTTCTCGGCGATCCAGGCGCATGACGCGGCACGCGCCCGCGGCGGGCGCTTTCTGCTCCGCATCGAGGATATCGACGGCACGCGCAGCCGGTCCGAGCATGTCGCGACGATTTTAGAGGATATGCGCTGGCTCGGTCTCGACTGGGATGGAGAGGTGGTCTTTCAGTCGCAGCGGCTCGCCTTTTACGCTGATGCGCTCGAACGGCTGAAATCGATCGAGCTCGTCTATCCGTGCTTCTGCACCCGCGCCGAGATCGCGCGCGAAGTGGCCGAGAGCGCGTCTGCGCCGCATGGGCATGAAGGCCCGATCTATCCGGGCACATGCCGGCGGCTTGCGGCCGACGAGCGACGCGCCCGCATGGCCGAGCCGCATGCGTGGCGGCTCGACGTCGAACGCGCCGTGGCGCTCGCCGGGCCGCTCGAATGGACCGACGAGCTCGCGGGTCCGCAATGCGCCGATCCGCGCGCGTTCGGCGACGTCGTGCTCGCGCGCAAGGATGCGCCGGCGAGCTATCACCTTGCGGTGACGGTCGACGATGCCGCGCAGGGCGTGACGCATATCGTGCGCGGGGAAGACCTGTTCGCCGCGACGCATGTCCACCGCCTGCTCCAGGCGCTGCTCGGCCTGCCGACACCCGTCTATCGCCACCACCCGCTGCTCGTCGACGCGGGCGGCAATCGGCTCGCCAAGCGCGCCGGCGCGCCGACGCTCGCCGATCGGCGGCGGGCCGGCGAAGACGGCCCCGCGCTCGCCGACCGGTTGCGCCGGGGCGACAATCCCCGCTGAGCTCAGGCCGCGATCGGGAAACGGAGCAGGCGGTCGTCGAGCGGCACCAGCGCCTCGGCCGCGGGCCCTACCGCACGGATGATTTCGGGATGATGCGCATCGAGCCCGCCGGTAAGCGCGCCGAATGCCGGCAGGATCAGCTTGGTCTCTGTCGCGACG
>CAMLGC010000092.1 GCA_946479505.1 uncultured Sphingomonadaceae bacterium | reverse complement strand
CACGGGGAGGGATGCGCAGCATGGTGGCGGGGATTGCGACGAAACGCACCGGTGGCGGGCCCCCTCCACCAAGCTGCTTCGCGACTTGGTCCCCCTCCCCGTGCCGGGGAGGATCGGGTTGGGGACGCTCACGATGTGAACCGCTCCCCCTTTTCCGCCTTTTCCTTGAGCAGGGGCGCGATTTCGAAGCCGTGTTTTTCGAGGCCGGCGACGATCTTTTTCAGTCCCTCGGTGTCGGCCCAGAACATCGGGCCGCCGCGATAGACGGGCCAGCCATAGCCGTAGATCCACACCACATCGATGTCGGAGGCGCGCTGGGCCTTGCCCTCGGCGAGGATCTTCGCGCCTTCATTGACCATCGGGTAGAGCGTCCGTTCGACGATTTCCTCGTCGGTCACCTCATGCTGCTGCGCGCCGGTCTTCTTGCGGAAGTCGTCGATGATCTCGGCGACGCGGGGGGATGGGGAGGGATTTCGCTTGTCGTCGTAATCGTAGAAGCCGGCCTTTTTCTTCTGGCCCCATCGGCCCTCGGCGGCGAGCGCGTCGCGGATGCTTTCGATGCGATTGGGGTCGCGGTGCCAGCCGATATCCACGCCGGCGAGGTCGCTCATCTGGAAGGGCCCCATCGGCATGCCGAAGTCGACATGGACGCGGTCGATCTGCTCGGGGGTGGCGCCCTCCATCAGCAGCTTCTGCGCCTCGACCTGGCGCGGCATCAGCATGCGGTTGCCGATGAAGCCGTGGCAGACGCCGGCGACCACCGCGACTTTGCGGATCTTCTTGGCGAGCGCCATCACGGTGGCGAGCACGTCGTCGGCGGTCTTGTCGCCACGGACGACCTCCAAGAGCTTCATCACGTTGGCGGGCGAGAAGAAGTGCATGCCGAGCACGTCTTGCGGCCGCGAGGTGCTCGCCGCGATCTCGTCGATGTCGAGATAGGAGGTGTTCGAGGCGAGGATTGCGCCCTTCCTGGCGATCTTGTCGAGCTTGCCGAAGACCTCCTTCTTGACGTCCATGCTCTCGTACACCGCCTCGATGATGAGGTCGCAGTCGGCGAGCGCGTCGAAATCGAGGGTGGGCGTCAGGAGGCCCATCGCCTTTTCGACCTGATCGGGGGTGATCCGGCCCTTGGCGGCGGTTGCCTCGTAATTCTTGCGCATCGTCGTGGTGCCGCGATCGAGGGCGTCCTGCGCCATCTCGACGATGGTGACGGGGATGCCCGCCGACAGGAAGTTCATCGAGATGCCCCCGCCCATCGTGCCCGCGCCGATTACGCCGACCCTGTTGATCGGGCGGAGCGCGATGTCGTCGGCGATACCGTCGATCTTCGATGCCTTGCGCTCGGCGAAGAAGATGTGGCGTTGGGCAGCGGATTGGACGCCCATGATGAGCTTCATGAATTGCTGGCGCTCGAACTGGACGCCTTCCTCGAATGGCACCTCGGTCGCCTTGACGACGCAGGCGATGTTGGCGGCGGGGGCCTCGAAGCCGCGGAAGCGGCGGGCGTTGGCCTTCTCGAACGCTTCGACGGCTTCCGGATTGGGCTGCGCGGTTTTCTCGCTGGCGCGGGGGAGAGACTTGCCGGCAACGTCGCGTGCGAAGGCAATCGCATCGGCTTCGAGGCTGTCCTCGCCCGCGAGGCGGTCGATGAGGCCGGCGTCGAACGCGCGCTTGGCCGAGATCGGGTCGCCCTTGGCGGTCATTTCGAGCGCGAGCGGGACGCCCGCAAGACGAGGGGTGCGCTGGGTGCCGCCCGCGCCCGGCAGGAGGCCGAGCTTGACCTCGGGGAAGCCGAGCTTCGCCGACGGGACCGCGATGCGATAATGGCAGCCGAGCGCGACCTCGCAGCCGCCGCCCAAGGCGGTGCCGTGGATCGCGGCGATGACGGGCTTGTCCGACGCCTCGATCATGTCGACGAGCGTGGGGAGCGCGGGTTCCTGCATCGGCTTGCCGAACTCGGTGATGTCGGCGCCCGCGAAGAAGGTGCGCCCGTCGCAGCGGATCACGATCGCGGCGATGCTCGAATCGGAGACGCCCTCCTTCACCGCCGATTCAAGGCCCTGCCGGACTGCGGCGCCGAGCGCGTTCACCGGCGGGTTGTTCGAGACGATGACGAGCACGTCGCCGTGGCGGTGGAGGGTGATGGGGGTGGTCACGTCTGTTCTCTCCGTTGGATCAGGTCAGCGCCGAATAGATCATCGTCTTCAATTCGCGGCGGATGGGATAGGTGTTGCTGGGCGACATCTGCGTCATGAAGATCATCGTGATGCGCTCGACGGGATCGATGAAGAAGGCGGTCGAGAACAGGCCGCCCCAGTAAAATTCGCCTTGGCTGCCGGGGATCATCGTTCGTGCGACGTCGGTGGTCACCGCGAAGCCGAGGCCGAAGCCGACGCCCGCATTGGTCGCCTCGCTGAACAGCGAGCGCGACATGCTGGCGAGATCGGAACCGCCGGGAAGATGGTTCATCGTCATCAGCTCGATCGTCTTGCGGCCGAGGAGGCGCGTGCCGTCGAGCGCGCCGCCATTGAGGCACAGGCGGCAGAAGCGGTGGTAATCACGGCTGGTCGAGACGAGGCCGCCGCCGCCCGAGAGCAGACGCGGACGATACGCCCAGGCGCTCTCGGCGCCGCGGTCGTACATGATGCGGCCCTTGCCCGGCACGAAGGTGTAGCAATCCGTCAGGCGGTCGAGCTTGTCGGCGGGGACCTGGAAGAAGGTGTCCTCCATGCCGAGGGGCGTGAAGATGCGGGCTGCGAGGAAGGCGTCGAGGTCCTGGCCGGAGAGGCGCTGAATCGCCGCGCCGAGCACGTCGGTGGAGACCGAATAGTTCCATGCCTCGCCGGGGGAGAATTCGAGCGGGAGGCTGCCCAGGGCGGCGACGAATTCGTCGAGCGTGAGGTTGCCGTGCCAGTTCTCCATCTTCGAATCGCGGTAGGCGGCGTCGACGTTGGAGCGGTTCTGGAAACCGTAGGTTAGCCCCGAGGTGTGGCGGAGGAGGTCGATCATGCGCATCGGCTGCGCAGGTGCCCTCGTGACGAAGGGTACGCCTCCGCCGCCGCCGTCATAGACGCCGAGGCCCTTGAGTTCGGGCAGGACGTGGTGGACGGGGGTGTCGAGCGCGACCTTGCCTTGCTCCACCAGCATCATGAACGCGACCGACGTGATCGGCTTGGTCATCGAGGCGATGCGAAAGAGCGAGGTTTCGTCGATCGGCGGGCCGTTTTCGCGTGCCGCGCCGATGCTGGAGAAGTGGACGATCTCGTCGTCGCGGCCGATCAGGAGCTGGGCGTGGGGGAGCAAGCCCGGATCGATATAGCGCTCCTTCACGAACGCATCGATTCGCGCCAGCCGGTCTGCGTCGAAGCCGCTCCGTTCGTCTCGCGTGCCGTGCATCGCCGCTCCATACCCTTCGTTCAAACTTAGGCCCTCCTATTGCCTTGAGCGGCGCGTGAATCAACTCTAACGTGGCCCAGGTCGGAGAAACAGACAAACCCGACATTCTGAAGCGACGGAGAGGATGATTTGGCCAGCGACCCGATTGTACCGCTCGATCCGGCATGGCCCAAAATGTCCCCGGGTAAGATCGAGGCAGCGCTCACCGCGCCCGGTGCGAAGTTCGAGATGGAGACGGTGTCGATCCGCGGTGTGCCCACGCGCGTGTGGAAAAACGCGCCGCCGAGCCTGCGCTGGCTGATCGAGGTGGCGCGGGCGCATGGGGATCGGGTCTTCACCGCCTATGAAGACGAGCGCGTCACCTATGAGGCGAATTTCCGGGCGGTGGCGGCGCTGGCCGAGCATCTGCGCGGATTGGGGGTGGCGAAGGGCGACCGGGTGGCGCTGGCGATGCGCAACTTGCCCGAATGGCCGGTGGCATTCTTCGCGATCGTTTCACTGGGCGCGATCGCGGTGCCGCTCAATGCGTGGTGGACGGGGGCGGAGCTTGCCTATGGTCTCACCGATTCGGGCGCCAAGATGCTGATCGCCGATTATCGGCGGCATGAGCGGCTGCTCGATCGCTATGAAAGCCTTCCCGCGCTGGAGCACGTCCTCGTCGCGCGCGCCAAAGGGCCGTTGGGGGGCAGGGCGGCTCGGCTCGAGGAGGTGATCGGGACGCCGAAGGCCTATGCGTCGCTGCCCGATCGGGCGCTGATCGACGCGGACATCGATCCCGATGACGAGGCGGGGATCTTCTACACCAGCGGGACGACGGGGGCGCCCAAGGGGGCACTGGGCACGCACCGCAACATCACCACCAACATCCTGTCGAGCGGCTATTCGGGCGCGCGGACGAGCCTGAGGCGCGGCGAGGTGCCGCCCGAGCCGGAGCCGAAGGCGATGCTGCTCGTCATTCCGCTGTTCCATGTGACGGCGTTGAGCGCGGTGATGATGGGGGCGATCGCGACCGGATCGACGCTGATCTTCATGCGCAAGTGGGAGCCGGTGCAGGCGATGGAAATCATCGAGCGCGACAAGGTGACGATGACGGGCGGCGTGCCGACGATCGCATGGCAACTCCTCGAGCACCCGGAGCGGGGGCGGTTCGATCTTTCCAGCCTCGAATCGATCGCATATGGCGGCGCGCCCGCGGCGCCCGAGCTTGTACGGCGCATCCACACCGAGTTCGGCGCGCTGCCCGGGAGCGGCTGGGGGATGACCGAAACGATGGCGACCGTCACCAGCCATTCGGGCGAGGACTATCTCAACCGGCCCGATAGTTGCGGGCCGCCCGTTGCGACGGCGGATCTCAAGATCATGTCCGAGGACGGCAGAAGCGAGCTGCCCGTCGGCGAGATCGGGGAGCTGTGGGCACGCGGGCCGATGATCGTGAAGGGTTATTGGAACAAGCCCGAGGCGACCGCGGAAACATTCGTCGACGGCTGGGTGCGCACGGGCGATCTCGCGCGGCTCGACGAGGAGGGGTTCTGCTTCATCGTCGATCGCGCGAAGGACATCGTCATCCGCGGCGGCGAGAACATCTATTCGACCGAGGTCGAAAGCGTGCTCTACGCGCACCCTGCCGTCACCGATTGCGCGCTGATCGGAATACCGCATCGGACGCTCGGCGAAGAGCCGGCGGCGGTCGTCCATCTGGCGCCGGGCACGCACGCCAGCGAGCGCGAGCTTCAGGAGTGGGTCGGACGGCATCTCGCCGCGTTCAAGGTGCCCGTGTCGATCCGTTTCGTTGGCGAAACACTGCCGAGAAACGCGAACGGCAAAATCCTCAAGCGCGACCTCAAGGGCCTGTTCACGGCTGAGGCCGCGGCGTAGAAGGACGCATCCCGGACCTGCCCGGGTCCGGGGACAAACGGGGTGCTCATCGACAATTTCCTGCGCGGCCGTCGTCAGCGGCAACTGACGGACGCCGAGATGCGAGCGCTCGAATCGGCGATCGAGCGCGTCGAGACGATTCCTGCGCGGCGCACGACCCACGAGCGCGGCGACGTGGTGAGCCGGAGCACGCTGCTCATTTCGGGATATATGTGCCGCTACATGGACGCGCGCGACGGCTATCGGCAGCTCGTCTGCTATCAGGTGCCGGGCGATTTCCTCGATCTGCACGGCTATCCGCTCCAGCGGCTCGACCACGATATCGCGACGATCACCGAGGTGACGGTCGCCTATGTTCCGCACGAGCGGATCACCGAGGTCACCGAGAAGATGCCGCATCTCGGGCGGATGCTGTGGTTCTCGACGTTGCTCGACGCGGCCCTCCATCGCGAGTGGATCTTCCGCCTGGGCCGGCTCGATGCGCAGGGCAGGGTGGCGCACTTCCTGTGCGAGACGCAGGCGCGGATGGACGCGATCGGGATGGCGAAGGACGGCGCGTTCGAGCTGCCGTTGACGCAGCAGGACCTGGGCGAGGCGTGCGGGCTCACCAGCGTCCACGTCAACCGCACGCTGCGGCGGCTGCGCGAGGCGGGGCTGGCGGAGGTCGGCGACAAGCGGGCGGTGATCTACGATCTGGCGGCGCTTGCCACGCTGGGCGAGTTCGATCCGGATTATCTGTATCTGGAGGATCGCTGCCGAACGCCGTGAGCCCAACCCATCCGTCCGAGGTGGTCGGGCATCCGCCGTTCGACAAGCGAGGAAAGCGAACGTCGAGTGGACGCCGGAATTAATCCGGGACGATGGTTCAATCCTGGGCGCCCGCGATCACCGATTCGACGGCCCGCATCCAGCCTTCCAGCCGGGCGACGCGCTCGTCTTCGCTGATCTGCGGTTGGAACGTCTCGACCTCGCCGCGCATCGTGGACGCCGCTTCGAGGCTGTCGAACAGCCCGCAGCCAAGCCCCGCGAGCATGGCGGCGCCAAGCGCAGTCGTCTCGGCGAAGCTGGGGCGTTCGACGGTGAGGCCGAGCATGTCGGCCATGTCCTGCGCCATCCAGTCGTTGGCGACCATGCCGCCGTCGATGCGCAGCACCTCCCAATCGACGCCGTCGGCGGCGAAGGCGGTCTTGAGGTCGTGCGCCTGGTGCGCCATCGCCTCCAGTGCGGCGCGGACGATGTGCGCGCGGCCGGTGGCGAAGGAGAGGCCGGTGATGCTGCCGCGTGCCTCGGGCTCCCACCAGGGCGCGCCCATGCCGCTCAGCGCGGGAATGAAGAACACGCCGCCGTTGCTCTCGACGCTGCGCGCCAGCTCCTCGGTTTCGGGCGCTGTGCCGATCAGGCCGAGCGTATCGCGCAGCCACTGGACCAGGCTCCCCGCGACGAACACCGAGCCTTCGAGCGCATAGGCGCGTTCGCTGGAGAGCTGCCATGCCACGGTCGAGAGCAAGCGGTTGTCCGAGTGCGGCGGAGTGGTGCCCGCATGGGTGAGCACGAACGCGCCGGTGCCGAACGTGCCCTTGGTCTCGCCGGTCGAAAGGCAGCGTTGGCCGATCGACGCCGCCTGTTGATCGCCGGCGACGCCGGTGATGGGGATCGGGGCGCCGAACAGCCGCGTCTCGCCGAGCCTGCCCGCGCAATCGACGATCTCCGGGAGTGCTGCCTTGGGCACGTCGAACAGGTCGAGCAGCCGCTCGTCCCATGCGCCGCTGTCGAGCGCCATCAGCGCGGTGCGCGAGGCGTTCGTGGCGTCGGTGACGTGGAGGCCGCCGGTCAGCTTCCAGATCAGCCAGCTTTCGATCGTGCCGATCGCGAGTCGGTCGCCCGCCTCGCGAAGTTGCGACCCATGCTCAAGCGCCCACGCAATCTTGCTCGCCGAGAAATAGGGGTCGAGCAGCAGCCCGGTCTTGCGCTGGAGCGCCTCCTCCTCGCCACGTTCGCGGAGTGACCGGCACAAGGCGGCGGTGCGGCGGTCCTGCCACACGATGGCGGGCGCGAGCGGCTCGCCGGTTTGCTTGTCCCAGAACACCACCGTCTCGCGCTGATTGGTGATGCCGATCGCGGCGATCCGTTCGGCCCCGCCGGCGCGCTCGACCATCGCCTGCGTCGCTGCGAGGCTTCGCTCCCAGATTTCGGAGGCATCGTGCTCGACCCATCCAGGCCGGGGATAGTGCTGCGTGAGGTCGTGCTGCGCCGTGCCTTGGCAGCCGCCGTCAGGGCTGAAAAGCATCGCCCGCGTCGAGGTGGTGCCCTCGTCGATTACCAGCAGCATATCGCGCATCGCCACACGCTAGCCGGGATTACGCCGCAAAGGAATTGCAGCTAAGATGCGAGACGGAAGGGTCACAGCGTGGATGAGCGAATAGGTACGATCGGCGGAGATGCGACGGCGGAGGGAAGCACGGCGAGCCCGCCGGCGCCGCCGCATGCGCCGCGCGAGGGCGCGTTCGGGCTGCCGCTTCCGCAGAACGACGAGGATCGCGCCCGGATTGGGTTGCGCCGTGACCGCCTGCTCGCCGCGCTCACCTTGCTGGTCGGCGCGGGCGTTGCGCTCGCGACGCCGTTTGCCCTGAAGGTGGGGGCGGAATTCTTTCTGCCGGTAACTGCGGCACTGGTGATCGCAATCGCGCTGGTGCCGGTGCTCGAATGGCAGGAGCGACACCGCATCCCCTCGCCGATCGCGGCGCTCGTCTGCGTGCTCTTGTTCCTCGTTGCAGCCAACGTCGCGCTCGCCGCGATCGTGGTACCCGCGACCGAGTTCTTCCGCCTGCTTCCGGACCGTATCGAGCGTATCCAGGCCAATGTCGCGCCGTTGCTCGATTTCTACGCGAACCTCACGCATTACGTCGATTCGACGGTCGAAAAGCTTGCCTCGGGCCCGGTGGGCAGGGCCGAGCAGGCGGCGGTCGCGCCGCCCAATTCGTTGCTCGAGCTCGCCGCGACCTCGGCGCCGGTCGTGATCGTCCAGCTCTTCTTCGGCATCCTCGTCGTCTATTTCTTCCTGGCAGGGTGGACGCGGACGCGCGAGCGCACGATCACCAGCCGCGCGAGCTTCGGCGGTGCGATGGCGACCGCCCGCGTGATCCAGGCGGTGGTCGACGACGTGTCGGCCTATCTCGGCACGATCACGCTCATCAATGCGGTGCTCGGCCTCATCATCGCGCTGGCGCTGTGGATGGTGGGCATGCCCTATCCGCTGATGTGGGGCGGAATCGTCGCGCTGCTCAACTACATCCCCTATTTCGGGCCGATTGTCGCAGCATTGTTGATGGCGCTGGGCGGGCTGATGACCTTCACCGACATCTGGATGGCGATGGTGCCGCCCGCGATCATGATCGGGTGTCACCTCGTCGAGGCGAACGTCATCACGCCGCTGGTCGTCGGGCATCGGCTGACGATCAGCCCGCTGATGATCCTCGTCTCGCTGAGCTTCTGGGGGTGGATCTGGGGGACGCCGGGCGCGCTGCTTGCGGTGCCGCTGCTCATCATCATGCAGACGGTGATCGGCGCCGCGGGCAAGCCCGATATCGCCGGATTCCTGTTCGAGCACGGCACGCTGACGACGCGTCGCACAACCAAGGGCGATCCCGACATCGACGACGACGTTTGAGCGGTTGACAGGGGTGGGAGGCTCCCTTAGTTGGCGCGCCTCACGCATCGTACGCGGGTGTAGCTCAGTTGGTTAGAGCGCCGGCCTGTCACGCCGGAGGTCGCGGGTTCGAGC
>CAMLGC010000091.1 GCA_946479505.1 uncultured Sphingomonadaceae bacterium | reverse complement strand
CGCCCGGGCGCATGTTCGGGCCATTCGATCAGCAGCACCGAATCGCTCCGCGCGTCGTCCAGCCCCAGCTCATCGAGCTCGGCCGCCGAATCCAGCCGATAGAGATCGACATGCAGCACGGGAACCGAAACTTCGGGCGGCTCATAAGGCTGGACGATCGCGAAGCTCGGCGACGGTGCCTCGCCCTCCAGGCCCAGCGCCGCGAGAAGCCCGCGCGCGATGCTCGTCTTTCCGGCGCCAAGCGGACCGGAGAGTGTGACGACGTCGCCTGGCCGGACGAGACTCGCCAGCCTTGCACCCAGCGCCTCGCTCGCCGCGGTGTCCGGAAGCGGGATCATCGTCCCAGCTCGACGACGATGACGGTCCCTTCGCCCGGCTCCGAAAACAGTTGGATCGTCCCGCCATGCGCCTCGACGATCTGCTTCGCGAGCGGCAGCCCAAGGTCGAAGCCGCCATCGGCGTGCGCCGCACCGTCGCTCGCGGGGCGATCGAAGGCGTGCGCCATAGCCTCCGCGCTCATGCCAAGACCATCGTCCGAAACCACGATCCGCGCGCCCTGCTCGCTCCCGTCGGTATGCAGGAGCACGCGGCCATTTTCGGGCGTCCCCGCGATGGCATGGCGCAACAGATGCTCGATCACCTGCCGCAGTCGCCGGGCGTCGCCGGCCACCGCGCCGGTCGAGGGCGCCACCTCGATGGCAAAGTCGATCGAGCGCTCGCGGGCGAAGGATTGGAGCGTTTCGGCCGCCGCACGCGCGGCGAGCGCAAGCTCGACCGTCCCCCGCTCGAGCTCGGGCGCGGCGGCTGCCTGCTGGGTCAGATCGAGCACGTCGTCGATCAGCACACCCAGCCGCGCGGTCGAATCGAGGATCGCCTCGACATAGCCGTCCGCCTCCTTGCTCAGCGTGCCGGCATAGCCGCCGTTGAGCATTTCGGCGAACCCGCGAATCGAGGTGAGCGGCGTCCTCAGTTCGTAGCTCATATTGGCGACGAACGCCGTCTTGACGCGATCCGCGGCCTCGAGCGCCTCGGCGCGCTCGCGCAGCGCCTCCTCGATCCGCCGACTGTCCGAAATGTCGAGCATCGTGAACAGCGCGTTGCCGTCGGGCAGCGGCACCGCGGCGAATTCGAAATGCCGCCCGTCGGCGAACGCCACCCGTCCGCCGCGCTGCTGGCGCTCGACCGTCGCCGAGCGAACCAGCTCGCCGATGAGCGACGCCCGCGCCGGATTGGCGAGGCTCGGCGCCGCCTTTTGCGCAAGCGCATCGACGCGCGGATGCGCGGAGAGAAAATCGTGGTCGAATCCCCACACTGCGCGGAACCGGTTGTTCCAGAGCTGGAGGCGCCCATCGGCTGCGAACACGCCTAGCGCCTCGAACAGATTATCGAAGGTCGCGGTGCGCACGCGCAGCAACGTGTCGCGCGCGCTTGCGAGCTGGACCTCCTCGGTGCGGTCCTCGAACACGAGCAGCAGCCCGCCATCGGGGAGCGGCTGCGCGAGCACGCGCAGGTGGGTGCCGCCGGGCAGGTGCCAATCCTCCTCAATCGCCTCCTCGCCAGCATTGAACCAGGCGCGGCGTTCGGCCTTCCAGCTCGGGAAATCGCGCACCTCGGGCACTCGGCCCGCCTCGCGCATCCGTTCCAGCACGCGGTCGAACTCGGGCCGATCGGCAAGCCATTCGTTGCGCATCGCGAACAGGCGGCGAAACGGCAGGTTACAGAAGGCGAGCGTGCGCCCGGCGGTGAACTGCGCGACGCCAGCCGAAAGCCGGTCGAGCATCGCACGCTGTGCCTCGCCGAGCCGCTTGGTTCGCGAATGCGCCTGCTCGAGCTCGTCGATATCGACCGCAAACCCCGCGACACCGCCCATCGGCAGCGGAATGTCGTGAACGCGAAGCATCCGCCGCGCGCCGCCGATCGTCGCGGGCATCGCCTGTTCCTGAGGGGTATTCGTGTCGCGCGCCTTGGCCGCGCCGGCCAGCGGGCCACCAATTCCGGCGCCCTCGACCAACTCGACGCCACGCGAAGCCACATCTTCGGCATCGCGTCCCTCGACCGCGTCGACATAGGCCGAATTGACCATAGCAAGTCGAAGGTCGGGCCCGCGATACCACATTGGCAGCGGCGCGACCTCGATGAGCCCCGTGAGCGCATCGAAGGCGGCGCGCAGCCGCGCCGCGTCGGCTTCCGCGCGTTCGACCTCGCGGCGCGCCTCCGTCGCGTCGAAAAACCACAGCAGCGCCGCTCCCGTCGCAGCGACGTCGGCGGGCGCGCGCATCCCCCGGATCGTCAGCGTCCGCTCCGAGCCCTGCGCCCGAACCGTCTGGTCGAATGCGCCGCCCCCTTTTTGAACGCGAATGAGGTTCGCGGTCAGGTCCTTCATCGTTTCCGGCGGAAGCCCCGCATCATCGCCCGAAAGATCGGCAAGGTACGACGCTTCGCCCGACAGGCCCAACCAGTCCGACAGCCGTGGCGGCAGATCGATGCGCCCATCCGCCGAAACGGTCATCGCGAGCGCCGGAGCGGCCTCGACCAGAGCACGCGCACCAGCAGAGGCGGCGCCGTCGACGAGCGCCGATTGCCGCAGCCGCCATCCCTGAAAGAGAAGCGTGCAGGAAAGCGCCAGCAACGCCGCCACGACCACGCCGGCGAGCACGGCTTGCAATATGCTCATGGCGATCACCGGCTCTTCTTCCTCGTGGCGGCGAGATCAGACATGTCCGGCTCCTAGGCACCCGGCCCGGAACCGGCAATGGTCGTGACAAGACCTATTTTGGACGAGGACCGCGGACAAGACGCGAGCGACGCCGAACCATGACGCCCGGTGCGCGCCGCGCGCCATTGAGTGTGGCAATCTTACCACACGGCATGGCGCAGATTGGCCGCGAATACCGGGCAGGTGTTGCAGCGGCTCTTTATCCGTCGCATCAATTCAGCAGGGGAAAATAAAACAGGGGGGTTTTGATGCGCACGATTTCTTTTGCTTCGACGAGCGCGCTGTATTCGGCGGCCGTTGCAGGCACGATCCTGCTGACGGGAGCGCCGGCGATCGCGCAGACGACGACGGACACCGGCGCGGCACAGGAGCAGACGACCGACGACACATCGACGCAGCCGATTCAACAATCGACGCAATTGCCGACGGCGGAGCCTGCCGAGGCCGGCGGCGGCGAGATCGTCGTCACCGGATCGCGCATCCGCAGCGTGACCCCCTTCAACAGCCCCGATCCGATCACCGTCATCGACCCCGAGCTCGAGATGAAGCAGGGCAAGCTCGACATGGCGTCGATCCTGCAAAGCTCGCCGGTCGCGGCGGGATCGACCCAGATCACCTCGGCGATTTCGTCCAACTTCGTCACCGCCGGCGGCCCCGGCGCGCAGACGATCGATCTTCGCGGCCTCGGCGCGAACCGCACGCTCGTGCTGCTCAACGGCCGCCGCGCCGGCCCGGCGGGTACGCGCGGATCGGTTTCCTCGTTCGATCTCAACGTTCTGCCGGCGTCGATCGCGCAGAATATCCAGATCCTGAAGACCGGCGCCTCGTCGGTTTACGGCTCGGATGCGATCGCGGGCGTGGTGAACATCATCACCAAGAAGGACACCAACGGGCTCGAGCTCGACTTCAACAGCTCGGTCCCGCTCGACAGCGGCGGCGAAGAGTATCGGCTGAGCGCGATCTGGGGCAAGACCTTCAGCCGCGGGCACATCCTGGTCGCCGGCGACTACAGCCACACCAACGAGCTCGCCCGCGGCGATCGCTCGTATCTCGCCTGCCCGGAGGCCTACACCTTCCGCGAAGACGGTAGCCGCGCCGATCTGATCGATCCGCGCACCGGCAAGTACAAGTGCGAAGATCTGCCCTGGGGGCATGTCTGGACGTACAATCTGATCGACAATTTGCAGCTCGACGGTCCGGGCGGCCCCAATACAGGCCTGAACACCTCGCCCAACGGCGAGACGGTGCTGATGCAATATCAGTTCCCCGGCGAGCACCTGGGCATTCCGACGTATGGCGCGCCCGCTTATCCGGGCGATTTTGGATTGCCCGCGGGCTTCTATCCGGTGGGCTACAGCACCGAATCGCTTGCCGCGGAAAACGGCTATCATCCCTTCGTCGAGCAGCAGACGATCATCCCGAAGACCGATCTTTATACGTTCTACGCGGACGGCGCGTACGAAGTCACCGATGCGGTGGAGCTGTTCGGGGAATTCCTGTTCAACCGCCGCAAAACATACCAGAATGGTTGGCGGCAGTTCTGGAACTTCGGCTATACCGGTGATCTTTACGGCACCGGCGGGTTCGGCACGATCTGGGGCGATGGATTCACGGGCGTCAACTACATCAGCCCGACCGCGATCACCGATCTGTCGGACAGCAGCCAGAAGGTCGATTATTATCGCGGCGTCGGCGGGCTGCGCGGCGACATCGGCGGCGACGGCTTCATGTCCGGCTGGCATTGGGAAGCCTATAGCCAGTACAGCAGGAGCATCGGCCGCTATCGCAGCCAGCAGATCCTGCAAGACGTGTACGACAGCGGCTATTTCCAATCCGCGTCGTGCGTCGGCACCGTCCTGCCCGTCTCGGGTAAGCAGTGCATGGATCTGCCGTGGGCCGATCCGTATTTCATGCGCGGCGACCTCACGCCGGCGCAGGCCGACTTTCTGACCGACTGGGAAGAAGGAAAGACGGTCTATAGCCAGCTCGCCGGCGAAGCCACGCTGTCGGGCGAGGTCCTGCAATTGCCGGCCGGGCCACTCGGCGTCGCGCTTGGCGCGACGATCCGGCGCGATCGGATCAACGATGTTCCCGGCGAGATCACGCAGGCGGGCAACGCCTGGGGTACCTCGACCTCGGGCATCACCGCGGGCGAGAGCATCACCAAAGAGGCGTTCGGCGAAATCAACGTTCCGGTGCTCAAGGATACGCCGTTCTTCTACGATCTCGCGCTGTCGGCCGCGGGCCGCGTTACCAACGTCACCTCGACGCGCAAATCGGACGATGCATCGGCCAGCGACAACGGCAACTGGACCTACAAGCTCGGCGCCAATTGGGCGGTGACCGATTGGCTCCGCTTCCGCGCCAGCTACGGCACGTCGTTCCGCGCGCCGGCACTGTTCGAGCTCTTCCTCGCCGACGAGACGAGCTTCCCCAGCGCACGCACCATCGATCCGTGCGTCAACGCCGCGCAGAATCTGGACCTCGGCAATATCACCCAGCGGGTCTTCGACAATTGTGCGGCCGAGGGAATTCCGAGCAACTATACCGGCGGCGCGATTACCGCGACCGCGGTGTCGCAGGGTGGTCTCGGCCAGGTCCACTCGGAAACGTCCGATGCGCTCGTCCTCGGCACGATCCTCACGCCGAGGTTCGATTTCCTGCCGGACACGCAGATCAATCTCGCGGTCGATTATTTCGACATCAAGGTGACTGGCGAGATCACGCAGCTCGGCCCGCGCAATATCATCTATAGCTGCTACGATTCGGAAAACTTCCCGAACGATCCGCTATGCGGTCTGTACACGCGCGGAACGGCGGCCGATCCGTATGCGATCAACACGGTGTTCGACCAGTACGTCAACATCGCCAGCCAGGAGAACGAGGGCGTCGACGTGTCGCTCGACATCCGCCACGATTTCGGCGGGCTGGGCTCCCTCACCTTCAAGGGTGACATGACGTGGCAGACCAAGGACACGTTCCAGCTCCTGCCGACCTCGCCCACGACCTCGGATAACGGCGAATCGGGGTCGCCGCGCTGGATCGGCGATTTCAAGCTTTTCTGGCAGAACAGCGGTGGCGATCTGAACGTCTTTTACGGGCTCGACGTCATCGGCGGCACGTCCGACCTCCAGGATTTCCTCGACGACAATGGCGGCGACCCATGCATCGATTCGTCCCTGCGCGGCCGCTACTGCCCCGTTCTGGATGCGCCGGCTACCTTCTATCACAGCATCTCCGTGACGAAGGACATCGGCGACGAATTCTCGATCACCCTGGGCGTCAACAACCTGTTCGATACGCGGCCGCCGCGGGTATCGGTGCTCAACGGCGGCGAGATCTCGATGCTCGGCCCGGTCATCGCGGCGTCGCAATACAGCTTGGTCGGGCGACGGGCGTTCATCAACGTCTCGACCAAGTTCTGACCATATCGATCAACGTCTCGGCTGGGCGGCGCGTCAGCGTGCCGCCCAGCTTTCATAAGCATCAGGGGAGAGCGATCGCGGCATGCCCAATGTGCAGGTGAAGCCCGACACGCTCGACGAGGAAAACCGACGGTTCGATCAGGCGCCGCTTCGCCGGCCGATCTTTCTCAACAGCGTGCCGAAGAGCGGCAGTCACCTGTTGCGCAACATTCTGCGGATGTTCGTGCCCGTGGAGCAGCAATACCGCCGCGACTTCGTCCAGTGGGCCAATCTCCAGCAGCATCTGGCGGCGTTCGATCCGGCGGCGCCCAAGTTGAGCTGGGGACATCTGTTTTTGGCGGACGCATCGGCGGTCGAGACGGCGCCCGCCCACCGCATCCTGCTTTACCGCGACCCTTACGACTGGGTCATTGCACGCGCGCGTTTTTTCCTGTCGGAGCAGTTTCAGGGCAACGTCGACCAGTTGAAATCGGGCGCGATCACCGCCGACGAACTGCTGACGATGATGATCTTCGGTCTTCCCGGAAAGGCGCCGACGCTCAACGATATTTACCAGATGAATGCGGCCGCCTGGCTCGGTGCGCGCGCGTACCCGGTCAAATTCGAGGATCTGGTCCGCCATCTCGGCAATCTGGAGTCAACCGAAGCCGAGCGCTTCTTTGCGGATTTGCTCGACGCGTGCGGGATCGGTCGACCGCACGACTGGCAAGAGCGCGTCATGATCGGAGCGGACCGCAGGCAGAGCGGCACCGCACGCGAGAACCTCACCGGAATCGCCAAGGAGCTGCCGCAAACGCTCGGCACTCGTCACCGCGCGCTGGTCGATTATCAGGCGCCGGGGCTTCGCGCGCTGCTCGGATACGAATAGAACCGCGGGCATGACCGACACGCAGGGCACGATCGCCGCCTATCCGCTGCTGAGCGAGGCCGCGACGCTGATGGACGAGGGCCGGCTCGAGGAGGCGGCGCAGCGGGCGATCACGCATCTTCGGCAGCATCCCGAAGAGCCGCGCGGGCTCGCCCGCCTCGGCCAGATCGCGATGCAGCTCGGCGCGCTCGGCCAGGCCGAGCATTTCCTGCGGCGCGCGCTCGCGCGCGGCGGCAGCGATTTGGAGCTGCGGCGGAGCCTGGCGTCGACGCTCAATCAGCAGGAGCGGCTCGACGAAGCGCGCGCGATCTTCGAGGCGCTGGAACGGGAAAACGAAGACCCGGCGCTGCCAGCGATTCGCGCCCTCATCCTCGACAAGCTCGGCGAGCATGACGAAGCACTGAAGATCGAGGAACGGCTGACGCGGCGCCACGGCGACAAGCCGCACCACTGGATCGCTTATGGGCATTCGCTGCGCGCGGCGGGGCGTGTCGAGGAGGCGATCGTCGCCTATCGCCGCGCGATCGAGGCCGACGACGAATGCGGCGAGGCATGGTGGGGGCTCGCGAGCATCAAGCGTCGCGTGCTCGACGACGAGGATGTCGACGAGATGCGAAAGGCGCTCCGGATCGCGATCGACGTCCGGAACAGTGCGCCACTTCACTTTGCGCTCGCCCGCGCGCTTCACGACCGCGGCGACTATAAGGAGGCGTACTCGCATTACGCCGAGGGCAACCGCCAGCGCGCCGAAAGCATCGGCTATGATGCACGCGAGCTGACCGCCGAGATCGCCGAGATCGAGCGCGTGGTCGACCCCGCTTTCGCCGCATCGTTGGATCGTGGCCCCGTGGGCGACGCCACGCCGGTGTTCATCGTCAGCCTGCCGCGCTCCGGCTCGACCTTGCTCGAGCAGATGCTCGGCAGCCATTCGGCCGTCGAGGCCGTCGGCGAGCTACCCTATATTCCCGCGATCCTGCGATCGGCGATGGAGATGGCCACCCGGCGCGGCCGCGTGACCGTTCCCCAACTGATCGCGAACCTGAGCACGGATCAGGCGGAGGTGCTAGGGCAGGACTATTTTCGCCGCGCCGCGCTGCATCGTAAGACCGATCGGCCCTATTTCGTCGACAAGCTGCCGCACAATTGGAGCAACATCCTTTTTGTCCGTCGCATCCTGCCGCAGGCCCGGTTCGTCGACATCCGCCGAGCGCCCATGGACTGCTGCTTTTCCAATTTCACGCAATCCTTCTCAAGCGCGCACGCGGCCTCGTTCCGGCTGCGCGACATCGGCCGATGCTATGTCGATTATGTGCGGCTGATGGAGCATCTCGATCGCGTCGCGCCGGGCATGGTCCACCACGTCGAATACGAACGCCTGGTCGATGATGCCGAAACCGAGCTGCGCGCGGTGCTCGATCATCTGGGTCTGCCGTGGGAGCCTTCGGTGCTCGATTTCCACAAGCTCGATCGCGTCGTGCGGACGCCGAGCAGCGAACAGGTGCGCCGCCCGCTCAACCGCGACGGAATGGCGGTGTGGGCGCCCTATGCCGAGTGGCTGGGGCCCCTGCGCGACGCACTGGGGCCCCTCGCCGATCAATAACGATAATGGTCGGGCTTGAACGGCCCTTCGACCGGGACGCCGATATAATCCGCCTGCTTCTGGCTGAGCTGCGTCAGCTTCACGCCGAGCTTGTCGAGGTGCAGCGCCGCGACCTTCTCGTCGAGGTGCTTGGGCAGGACATAGACCTTGTTCTCGTACTCGCCCGGCTTGGTGAAGAGCTCGATCTGGGCAAGCGTCTGGTTGGTGAAGCTCGACGACATGACGAAGCTCGGATGCCCGGTCGCGCAGCCCAAATTCACCAGCCGCCCCTTGGCGAGGATGATGATCTGCTTGCCGTCGGGGAACTCGACCAGATCGACCTGCGGCTTGACCTCGGTCCACTTGTAATTGCTGAGCCCCGAAATCTGAATCTCGGAATCGAAATGCCCGATGTTGCAGACGATCGCCATCGGCTTCATCGCCTTCATGTGATCGGCGGTGATGACGTCGGCATTGCCGGTCGCGGTGACGAAGATATCCGCGCGTGTCACGGCCTCGTCCATGGTGACGACCTCGAAGCCCTCCATCGCCGCCTGCAGCGCGCAGATCGGGTCGATCTCGGT
>CAMLGC010000090.1 GCA_946479505.1 uncultured Sphingomonadaceae bacterium | reverse complement strand
GACATGCGCTCGGCCGACATCGATTTCCTGACGATGGGCCAGTATCTCCAGCCGACGCCGAAGCACACCAAGGTCATGGATTTCGTGACCCCGCAAGCGTTCGATGCCTATGCCGCGATCGCACGCGCCAAGGGCTTCCTGCTCGTAGCCTCTTCGCCGCTCACACGGTCGAGCTACCACGCCGGCGACGATTTCGAGCGGCTGCGCGCCAATCGCGAGGCCAAGCTGGCGGCGCGCGCCTGATCGGCTGAGCCATGCCCAAGCATCACGAAGTCCGCCATCTTCCGTATAGCTGCGAACAGATGTTCGATCTGGTCGCTGACGTGAAGAGCTACGAAAAGTTTCTGCCCTGGGTCAGCGCGATCCGCGTCCGCTCGAACAGCGAGACCGAGATGGTCGCGGACATGATCGTCGGCTTCAAGGGGCTGCGTGAGACCTTCACATCGCGCGTCGCGAAGACGCGCCCGCGCGAGATCCATGTCGACTATCTCGATGGCCCGCTCAAGCATCTCACCAACCACTGGAAGTTTGCGCCGGAAGCTGATGGTTGTGCAGTGGATTTCTGCGTCGATTTTGCGTTCCGCAACCGCGTGTTCGAAATGCTGGCGGGGCAGGTGTTCGATCGCGCGCTCCGGAAGATGATCGGCGCGTTCGAGGAGCGCGCGGCCGAGCTTTACGGCTCGGACGTGAAGGGCTCGGAACCCGGCATCAGCAGCTCGAGCGCGCACAGCGCCGCTTGAAGCCGCACCCCGCCGCGGCCCCGATCGCCGAAATCCTTGGCATCGGCGACGACATCGGCCGGATCGGCACCGCGTTCGGCGCGCGCGAAGACGACGCGGCCGACAGGTTTTTTCTCCGACCCGCCGCCCGGCCCAGCAATCCCCGTGATCGCGACCGCGACATCCGCGCTGGTCTGTTCGAGCACACCCTGCGCCATCGCCCAGGCAACCGCGATCGAGACCGACCCGAACGTCTCCATGACGTCGCCGCTCACGCCCAGGGTCTCGAGTTTGGCCTCGTTCGAATAGGTTATATAGCCCGCTTCCAGGACCTCGGAGGAGCCGGGTACCTCGGTGAGCGCGGCGCAGACCAGCCCGCCTGTGCAGCTTTCGGCGAGTGCGATACGGCGATCGGCGGCCTTGTTCGCATCGACGACGCGGCGCGCGGCCTCAACGAGCTCCGGAGGAAGAATGGTGTCCATGGGTCAGCGCCTCTGCGCCGGGCAGAGCGGCAGATCAAGCGTCGGCAGCGACGCATCGAGCATGCCGGCCGCCTGCTTCTCACGGATGAGCTGGAGCGTCGAAACCACCAATCCGGCGGCGTTGCGGGGCGGGAGCGGTCCGAGGAGGGTGACCATATGGTCGATTTCGGGACAGTCCTGCACCGCGATCTGCCCGACCAAGGCTGGCGCGAGCAGCGAGGTGAGCAGCGGCCGCGTGAACTCGGATTGGAGCAACGGCGCCATGTCGGGGCCTGCCACCTTGCCGAGCGCGGCGCGCGCCGCGGGCCAGGCGCGATCGGCTGCTGTCTCGTATTTGGCGATGAAGGGGCCGCTCGTCTGCCGCGTCAGCGCGGAAGGGGGCAGGGCGGTCGCGCACGCCTGGCCGGTCTGGCGGATGATCTCGGGCATCGCCACGAGCGCGATCGACTCGGCTTCGGCGGTGGTGAGGCACGGCGTCGCCGCTGCGGCGCCGGTGCTCGTCGCGATGAGCGCGAGTGCGCTCAGGGCTGCCAACGATTTCATACGCTTACTCCCGGAACTCGGATGGTGGCGATCGCCTGCGCGGCAATCCCTTCGCCGCGGCCGGTGAAGCCCAGCCGCTCGCTCGTGGTCGCCTTGATGCTCACCTGAGCGGCAGCGAGACCCAGCAGTCCGGCGATCCGCTCGCGCATCGCCTCCCGGTGCGGGCCAATCTTGGGCGCCTCGCAGATGAGCGTCAGGTCGATGAAGTCGATGGTTCCGCCCTTGGTCGCGACCAGCTCGGCGGCGCGCAGGAGGAACTGCGCCGAATTGGCGCCACGCCATTGCGGATCGCTCGGCGGAAAGTGGGTGCCGATGTCGCCCGCCGCGATGGTACCGAGCAGCGCATCGGTGATCGCATGGAGCGCAACGTCGGCATCGCTATGGCCAGACAGCCCCTTATCATGCGGAATGCGCACGCCGCCGAGCCACAATTCCTCGCCCTCGGCCAGTCGATGTACGTCGAACCCGGTCGCGCTGCGCGTCCGCATCGCCGCACCGAGCCGCGCTTCGGCCGCGGCAAGATCGGCGGGGTAGGTGACCTTCTCGAGCATCGCATCTCCCTCGACCAGCGCCACGCTGCCGCCAAAGCGTCGCACCATCTGCGCGTCGTCGGTGGCCTCCTCGTCGGCGGACCATTGTCGATGCGCGTAGCATAAGGCGTCGAACCTGAACGCTTGCGGAGTCTGGATGCGGAGCAGCCCATCGCGCGGCACGGTGTCGCCAAGCGCACCGGAGCCGCGCGCGAGCGTATCGGCGACGGGCAGGGCAGGGACGGCGCCGTCATGAACTTGGAGCGCCGAAAGCAGCCGGTCGATTACCTTTGTCGGAACGAACGGCCGCGCCGCATCGTGCACGAGCACGCGGGTGGCCTTCATCGCGTTTAGCCCCGCGCGCACCGAGTCGCGTCGCGTCGCTCCTCCAACAATATAAGTCACGGCGCCCAACGCGGATCGCAGCGCGTCCTCCTGGCCCGCGCCGATCGCCATCATGACGTCATCGACCGCCGGATGCGCCGAAAGCGCAGCGTAGCTGTGCGCGATCAGCGGCCGCCCGCCGACCGGCGCGAACTGCTTGGGTGCGCCACCCATACGCGTGCCCCGGCCGGCGGCGACAATCAGCGCGACGGTGCGATCTGCGGTCATGCGAGGCGGCGTAGAGGGTTTTTCGCCGGTGTTGAACCCTCGTCCCTTGCACCCGTTCTCCCTCTCCGGTAAAGCGCTGCCCAATTTTCAGGCACATCATGCAGAAGCTTTCTCCCATCCAGGTCGGCCCGGTGCGGATCGACAGCCCCGTCGTGCTGGCGCCGATGACGGGCGTCTCCGACATGCCGTTCCGCATGCAGGTGCGGCGCTACGGCTCGGGGCTCAACGTCACCGAGATGATCGCGAGCCAGGCCGCGATCCGCGAGACGCGCCAGTCGATCCAGAAGGCCGCATGGCATCCGCTGGAGGAGCCGGTGTCGATGCAGCTCGTCGGCTGCACCGCGCACGAAATGGGCGAGGCGGCCAAGCTCGCCGCCGACAAGGGCGCTGCGATCATCGACATCAACATGGGGTGCCCGGTTCGCAAGATCGTCAACGGTTGGGCGGGCTCGGCACTGATGCGCGACGTGAAGCTCGCCTCCGATATAATTGAATCTGTTATGAAAGCGGTGGATGTGCCGGTGACGCTCAAGACGCGGATGGGCTGGGATCATGCCAGCCTCAACGCGCCTGAGCTCGCGCGGATCGCCGAGGATAGCGGGGTCCAGATGATCACGATTCACGGGCGCACCCGCTGCCAGCTCTACAAGGGCGTGGCCGATTGGGGCTTCGTCCGCCGCGTGAAAGACGCCGTCTCGGTTCCCGTTCTCGTCAACGGCGACATCAATTCGATCGAGGATGCCGAAACTGCGCTCGCGCAATCGGGCGCCGACGGGATCATGGTCGGCCGGGGCTCCTATGGCCGCCCCTGGTTGCTCGCGCAGATGATGGAATGGTTCGCCACCGGCACGCGCCGTCCCGATCCGTCGCTCGATGAGCAATACCAGATTATTATAGAACATTACGACGCGATGCTCGCGCACTATGGCACCGAGACGGGCGTCAACATGGCGCGCAAGCATATCGGTTGGTACACGCGCGGGCTGCACGGCTCGGCCGAATTCCGTAACAAGGTGAACCAGGAGCCTGACGCCAAGATCGTCAAGGCGATGCTCGCCGATTTCTATGCGCCGTGGCGCAGCCGTGCCGCAGCCTGAGCCGGTTTCGGCGGGCGGCCCCGGCTTTGCCGAGCTCTTCGCGGCGCTTCCGGTCGCGGTGCTGGTGATCGATCCGAGCGGCCGCATCGCGCGAGTCAACACCGCATGCGAGCAGCTCCTCAACCTCTCTGAACGGGTCATGGCCGGCCAGCGCGTCGAGGACGTGCTTGCGCCACCCGAATCGGCGCGCCGACGGCACGAGGGGCACGCGCTGTCGGCGTTTGATGTCGAGCTCGAGACGAGCCGCGGAACGCGCGTGCGCGTCGATTATCTCGAAACGCTGCTGCCCGAGCATACAGGCTGGCGCGCGATCACGCTCCATCACGCCGCGACGCCCCGCGCGATGGGGCTGTCGGCCGAGCGTGCGGGCGGCGCGCGGGCGGCCGTGGGTGCCGCCGCGATGCTCGCGCATGAGATCAAGAACCCCCTGTCCGGCATCCGCGGCGCGGCGCAATTGCTCGCCGGTGGGGAGGGCGCGGCGGAGCTCACCGGTCTCATCGTCACCGAGGTCGATCGTATCGCCGCGCTGATCGACGGCATGCAGGATTTCAGCGACACTACGCCGCTGCCGCTCACGGCTGAAAACATCTATCCGCTGCTCGACCACGCACGTCGCGTCGCACATGCGGGTTTCGCGGGTGACGTCATGATCGAGGAGCGGTTCGATCCCTCGCTGCCGCCCGTGCTCGTCAACCGCGACGCGCTGCTCCAGGTCGTCCTAAACCTACTGCGCAACGCCTGCGATGCGGTCGCGGGTCTAGCCGAGCCGCGGATCATCCTGACGACGGCCTATCGCCAGGGGGTCTCGGTCGATGCAGGCCCGGGCAACCCGCGCCGCCCGCTTCCGATCGAGCTTGGCGTGATCGACAACGGCCCCGGCGCGCCCGCGGACATTGCCGATCACCTGTTCGACCCATTCGTCTCGGGACGGCCCGAAGGGAAGGGGCTGGGCCTCGCGCTCGTGGACAAGCTGGTGCGCGGCATGGGCGGGATTGTACAATATACGCGGGAGGGCGCGCAGGACGCTACCGTGCTGCGCGTTCGCCTCGCGCGCGGGGATTCGGCATGAGCGCGACGATTCTCGTCGTCGACGACGATGCAGCGATCCGCACCGTGATCGCCGCGGCGTTGCGGCGCGCGGACTACGACGTCATGACCGCCGGCTCGCTTGCCGAGATGGGCCGGACGCTCGATCGCGGTCTTCCCGACGTGCTCGTCACCGACGTCGTGCTGCCCGACGGCAACGGACTCGACGCAATTGCGGGTTTCGTTCGTGAGCATCCCGGCCTGCCGGTTATCGTGCTTTCCGCGCAGAATACGCTGACGACGGCGGTTCGCGCGACCGAAGTGGGCGCTTACGACTATCTGCCCAAACCATTCGACCTCGACGCCCTCGTCCACGCAGTGGCCGGCGCGCTGGCGCGCGAACGAGGGCAACCGATGGCGCCGCTCGACGAGGAGGATCGGGCGCTCCCGCTGATCGGCCGCTCGCCGGCGATGCAGGACGTCTATCGAATCATCGCCCGCGTCGTCTCGAACGATCTCACCGTGCTTATTTCGGGCGAATCGGGCACCGGTAAGGAGTTGGTTGCCCGCGCCATCCATGATCTCGGGCCTCGCCGTCGCGCGCCGTTCGTCGCGATCAACATGGCCGCGATCCCGCGTGAGCTGATCGAGGCCGAATTGTTCGGCCACGAACGCGGCGCCTTCACCGGCGCGCAGGCGCGCAACGCCGGTCGTTTCGAGCAGGCGGCGGGCGGCACCTTGTTCCTCGACGAGATCGGCGACATGCCGATGGAGGCGCAGACGCGGCTGTTGCGCGTGCTCCAGTCGGGCGAGTTCACCACCGTGGGGGGCGCGAAGCCGATCCGCGTCGACGTGCGCATCGTCGCCGCGACCAACCGTGAGCTGGCGCGGCTCGTCGCCGAGGGCCGCTTCCGCGAAGACCTGTTCTATCGCCTCAATGTCGTGCCGATCACGCTGCCTGCGCTCCGGGAGCGGCGACAGGACATCGCCCTGCTCGCGCGCCACTTCCTCGATCGCGCCGCCGCCGCCGGGCTGCCGCGCAAGCAGCTCGACGCCGCGGCGGTGGCCTTGCTCAAGGCCCACGACTGGCCGGGCAACGTCCGCGAGCTCGAGAACATCACGCGGCGGATGGCGGTGCTGAGCCGCGACGTGCTGATCGGCGTGGCCGACGTGCGGACCGCGCTCGGCGGAGAAACGGGTGAGAGCGCACCACCGGGCGACACCGGCATCGACGCGGCGGTCGCGGCGCTGCTGGCCCGGCTCGCGCGCGAAGCGCCCGGCGCGCTCGACGACGGCACGCTCCACGAGCGCGTGATCGCCGATGTCGAGCGCCCGCTCATCCGGCTCATGCTCGCGCGCAACGGCAACAACCAGCTTCGCACCGCACGCGCGCTCGGCATCAACCGCAACACGTTGCGGAAGCGGCTCGACACGCTGGGGATTGATATGGATTAGCGGCGCGCGACCGGACAGCCGCACCGCGAATATGTGTTTTGCTTGCACCGCCATTGTTGTAATCGTGCAACGATGACTGCGACTATCGCGACGATTGCCGACGAGGAGCCGCGCCGCCGCTGGGGCCGGCTGTCGCTGGCTGCGATGGTGGAGATCGCCGTCATCGCCTCGGCGATCGTGATGGGCGGCGTGACCTATGCGGTGCTTGAGGGCAACGGCGAGCCGCAAAAGTTACTGAGTCCCGGCGTGGCCGCGCTGCTGCTGCTCGGCAACCTCATCCCCGTCGTCGCGCTGCTCGTGCTGATCGGTCGCCGCATCGCCAAGCGCCGTGCGCTCCGCGCCACGGGGGCGGGAAACGGCCTCCTCCATGTCCGGCTGGTCGCGATCTTCTCACTGATCGCGAGCGTGCCCATTGTTCTGACGGTGATCGCGGCATCGGTGATGTTCCAGTCAGTCAATCAGTTCTGGGTGTCCAGCAAGGCCGAGAACGCCTTCAATTCGACGATTACGCTCGCCAGGGACGCGCAGAGCCTGTTCATCGAACGGTGGGTTGCCGAAGCGCGCGCCATGGCAAACGATCTTGGACGATTCCAAGAGGTCTATCCGCCCGGCACCGCCGTGGGGCATGATTATCTCGGCCAGCAGACGCTATACCGAAATCTCAGCCAGGCGGTGCTCTTTTCCTATTCCGGCAAGAATGGGATCAATGTCGTCGATGTCGTGAATCCGCCCGACGACAAGAGCTTTTCCGAACGGGTCACGCCGGAACTGCTCTCGCTTGTGCAGGGTCAGCATCCCGCGATCAACCGCACGCCCGACACGATCTGGATCGTTATAAAAGTACCGGAACTGGCCGACACTTATCTCTATGTCGGCACCCATGTGAATGCGAGTTTCATTAACCAGCAGCATTTGGCGGCGAGCGACCTCGTCAAGGAATACCGGACGTTGCAGGAACGCTCGCACACGCTGCAGCTCAAGTTCAACGCCGCGCTGTTCGCGGTGGCGGTGCTCATCGTGGCGCTAACCGTCTGGATCGCGCTCGCGGTGGCCGATCGATTGGTGCGGCCGGTAAACGAGCTCGCGGGGGCGGCGCGGCGCGTGGCCGATGGCGATCTTGCGGTGCGGGTGCCCGAGCCCAGGACCAAGGACGAGGTCGGTACGCTCGGCAGCGCCTTCAACGTGATGACCGAGCGGCTCGAGGCGCAGACGACCGCGCTCGAGAACCGTCGCGCGTTGATCGAGGCGGTGATGGCGGGGGCGACGGCCGGCATCATTTCCATCGATTCGGATCGCACCGTCCAACTCGTCAACAGTTCGGCGACCGCCCTCCTCAACGCCGACGGAGATCCGGTCGGCCGGCCGCTCGCCGCGATCTCGCCCGAGCTCGCCACCTTGCTCGACAGCGACACGCGCGAGGCGGTCGTCCAGGTTCCGGGCGAGCGCGAACCGCGGACGCTCGCGGTGAAGATCACCAGCGACGCGGCGGGGCAGGTGCTCACCTTCGACGACATCACCCAGCAGTTGATCGACCAACGTCGCGCCGCCTGGTCCGACGTCGCGCGGCGGATCGCGCACGAGATCAAGAACCCGCTCACCCCCATCCAGCTCGCCGCCGAGCGGCTCCAGCGGCGCTACGGCAAGCAGATCGAGAGCGGCGACGGCACCTTCCAGCGGCTGACCGAGACGATCGTCCGCCAGGTCGGCGACCTGCGGCGGATGGTCGACGAATTCTCCTCTTTCGCGCGCATGCCCAAGCCCGTCTTCCGCGAGGAATCGCTCGTCGACATCGGCCGTCAGGCGCTGTTCCTGCACGAAGTGGCGCATTCGAACATCCATTTCGCGTTCGAGCATGACGGCACGCCGCCGCCGCTCGTCTGCGACCGCCGCCAACTCGGCCAAGCGCTCACCAACATCGTCAAGAACGCGGTGGAAGCGATCGAGGCGCGCGGCGAGCAGGCGACCGGCAACATCGTCATGCGTCTCGGCGAGGACGATGACGATAACGTCACGGTCGAGGTGTCGGACGACGGCGTTGGCCTGCCCGTCGAGCGCGACCGGATCGTCGAGCCGTATATGACGACGCGCGCCCGCGGCACCGGGCTCGGGCTCGCCATCGTCAAGAAGATCGTCGAGGAGCATTTCGGCACGATCGCGTTCGCCGACCGCGACGGCGGCGGCACGACCGTGACCATGACCTTCGATCGCAACATGCTTGCCGAGATCGATGCCGGCGACGGCGCCGGCGTCGACGAGGCGCGCGACCGGCCGCTTCCCACGCTCACCAGAAACCGGACAGCCTGACCTATGACGCTCGACATCCTTGTCGTCGACGACGAACTCGACATCCGCGAACTCGTGGCCGGCGTGCTCGAGGACGAAGGCTATGAAACGCGCAGCGCCGCCGACAGCGATGCCGCGCTGGAGGCGATCGCGATGCGGCGCCCGTCGTTGGTGCTGCTCGACGTATGGCTTCAGGGCTCGCGGCTCGACGGACTCGACCTGCTCGATGAGATCAAGCGCCGCGATCCCTCGATCCCGGTGCTCGTCATTTCAGGGCACGGCAATCTCGATACGGCGGTCGCCGCGATCCGCCGCGGGGCGGCAGACTTCATCGAAAAGCCGTTCGAGGCGGAGCGGCTGCTGCTGATGGTCGAACGCGCGACTGAGACCGAACGCCTGAAGCGCGAGATCGCGTCGTTGCGGGCCTCGTTCGCCCGCGACATCGATCTGACAGGCGGCTCGGCTGCGATCAATTCGGTGCGCGCGACGCTCAAGCGCGTCGCCTCGACCGGCAGCCGGGTGATGGTCACCGGCCCCGCGGGAGTGGGCAAGGAGATCGCGGCCCGGCTGCTTCACGGCTGGAGCCCGCGCGACGACGCGCCCTTCGTCGTCGTCAGCGCCGCGCGGATGACGCCCGAGCGCGTCGAGGAAGAGCTGTTCGGGATCGAGCAGGCCGACCCGCGCCACATCGCCCTCGCCTCCGAC
>CAMLGC010000089.1 GCA_946479505.1 uncultured Sphingomonadaceae bacterium | reverse complement strand
CTTCGTGGTCATCCCGAGCCTCTCGCGCCGGCGGGGGCAGCGCTATCGCGCCGGCGGGATGGGCAGCACGGTCGGCAACATCCTGCTGTGGAGCGCGCTCAACGCGGCCAGCCACAGCAATCGCGGCAGCGACTGGGGTGGCGGCGGTGGAGGCGGCGGCTTCGGCGGCGGCGGTGGCGGCGGCTTCGGTGGCGGTGGCGGCGGCGGCGGGCGCGGCATGCCTCCGCAGGTCGTCGGCGAGGGTTCGGGCACCGTCAAGTTCTTCAACGCGCAGAAGGGTTTCGGCTTTGTCGTTCGCGACGATGGCGGTGAGGACGTGTTCGTTCACATCTCCGCGGTCGAGCAGGCCGGTCTGACCGGCCTCGCCGAGGGTCAGCCGCTCTCGTTCACGCTGGTCGATCGCGGCGGACGCGTGTCGGCCACCGACCTCAAGATCGACGGCGAGCCGCTGCCGGTCGAGGAGCGTAGCGCTCGTCCCCCGCGTGAGGACGGCGGCATGGGTGGCGGGCCGCAGCGCCAGCTCACCGGCGAGAAGGCGACCGGCACGGTCAAGTTCTTCAACGCGATGAAGGGCTTCGGCTTCATTCAACGCGATGACGGCCAGCCCGATGCGTTCGTGCATATTTCGGCGGTCGAGCGTGCAGGCCTGCCGACGCTTAACGAGGGCGATCGGCTCGAATTCGAGCTCGAGGTCGACCGGCGCGGCAAATATGCGGCGGTGAACCTCCAGTCGATCTGAGTCCACCGAGTTTGGGAGAGGAGCCCGGCGCGCACGAACGCGCCGGGCCTTTCTTTATCTCATCCGGTCAGGATCAGCGCGGCGCCCGCGAGAATACCGAGCACGCCGGCGATTCGCCCGAAGGTTGCGCGCTCTCCGAGGAAAAGCACTGAAATCGCGAGCGCGGTCACCATTCCGGTTTCGCGCAACGCCGCGAGAGGCGCGGTCGGGCCGAGCGAAAAGGCCCAGAGGGCCATTCCGTAGGTGACGATCGAAAGCGCACCCGCGATCACCCCGGGTTTCCACTGCGTGGCAACGCTGGCGAAGATCGCGCCGCGCGACAGAATCGCGAACATCGCGACGACCATGCCGCCCATCGTCACGAACAGCCAGACGATGTAGCTCGCCGGATCGGGCGCCGCGCGCACCCCGTGCGCATCGATCACGGTGTAGCCTGCGATGAACACGCCGGTCAGCAGCGCCCAGCCCAAGGCACTGCCGGCGATATGGCGCCCCACGATCATCGCGAACATCGCCCCGCCGACGAACGCAATGCCGGCGATCTCCCGCACGGTCGCGGGTTCGCCGAGCAGGCCCAGGGTGACGAGCCCGGTGAGCAGAGGCGCGGTGCCGCGTAGCACCGGGTACACCGCCGAAAGGTCGCCGACCTGATAGGCGCGGACCAATGCGAACAGATAGAAACCGTGGAGCAGCGCGCTCGCCAGGAGCCAGCCCCACGCGCCGACGGGCCACGGCACGAGCAGCGCGGCGGGCAGCAGGATCGCCGCGCTGGATGCGTCGGTGAGCGCGCGCGCCGCCATCTTGTCGCGCCCGCCCTTGACGATCGCATTGACGACCGCGTGAACCGAGCCCGAGGCGATCATCAGGATCGAGGCGAGCGCGAGCGGCGACATCGCCGAGCGCTAGCGGGCGGACCACGTCAGCGCCAGTGCCTCATAAGAAGCGGGCGCCCGCCGTTGCCGGCGAGCGCCCTTCTCTCAGCGGAACCGTCTTATTTGCAGGCGAGATCAGAGCGGTCGATCGCGCGCCCGCCCACCGCGCCCGCGGCGGCGCCCAGAATCGTACCGATCGTCTTGGAACCGCCGGGTGCGATGAGGTTGCCGAGCAGCGCACCGATGCCACCGCCGACGAGGGTGCCGGTCGTGCCGTTTTCGCGTTTGCAGTAATAATTGCCATTGCGGTCGCGATAGATGACGTCGCCATCCTGCACGCCCTCGGAAACGGCCTGGGGATTATAGACGCGGTCGCCCGAGCTGAAGAGCCCGCCATTGGTGCCGGTGCATGCAGAAAGCGGCATCACGGCGGCGGTCATCAGCGTGGCGGCCAGAACAGAAGTACGCATTACACTTCCCCTTGATTGTTACGCGGCTCCAACCATCGAGCGCGACATTTGGTTGCGTCCCCTATCGCTTGTGCGGAGCGCTTCCCCGTAAGGCCCTCATTCGGAGAGCTGATCGAGCGGAAGCGCAGTGGTGAACTTGCGCCGCTTTTTGACGAAACGGGATTCGTAGCGCCGGACGACCCGATCGCTCGCGAGCATCTCGTCGGCAAAGGCGTTGAACGCATCCATGTGGGTGACGGTGACGAGCAGCATCAGATCGAACGCGCCCGACACCTCCATGACGATCTGGATGCTGGGATGCTGGGCGAGGCGGCGGAGGAACGCCTCGACCTCGGCGAGCGCGTGGCGGTCGAGCTGAACCTCGACCACCGCGCTGAGGAACGGCCCGACGCCGGGCGAAACCACTGCGACGTCGGCCGCGATGACCCCCGTGTCGCGCAGACGGCGGACGCGGCGGGCGATCGCCGAAGGCGAGAGCGCCACGTCGCGCGCGAGATCGTCGGCGGTGCGCAGCGTATCCGCCTGGAGCAAATCGAGCAGCTTGAGATCGAGCGCGTCGCGCGTGCGCATCATTGGACGTCCATTCGCCGCCGGCGCCAGAATCTGGCATGGCTCCGTCCAACTTTGCCTGCTTCACGCACACCGCGCCAGCGATCTTGTGCGGGCAAGGGCGCGAGAATGGAGGAAAAATGCAAAGGAAGACGATAGCGCGCCTGGCCGCGCTGGGGATGATGAACATGGGGGCGATCGTCGGCGCGCAATCGACCGAGCAGGCGGACCCGCAGGAGGTCGTCGCGGGCGTTCGCACGCTGATCGACGCCAATTATGTCGTCGCCGACCTGCGCCCGGCGATCGACGCCGCGCTTGCCGCGGGGCTCGCCGAGCACCGCTATGACGGGCTCGCGGCCGATGCGCTCGCCGAGCGGATCACGCAGGACATGGCCGCGGTCGCGCACGACAAGCATCTCGGCATGCGCTTCGATCCGGCCGAATCGGCGCGGCTCACCGCGGCCGGGCCGGCGCGCGACGACAACGAGGACGATCCCTTCCTCCGCCGGATCGCGCACGATCACAATTCCGGCGTCACCAGGCTGGAAGTGCTGCCCGGCAACATCCGCCTCATGAGCTATGACGGTTTCCTGTGGGCGGGCGACGCGAGCAAGGCGGCGATCGACACGGCGATGGCGTTCCTGCGCGGTGGCGATGCGATCGTCATCGATCTACGGCACAATGGCGGCGGCAGCCCGCAAGCGGTCAATTATCTCGCCAGCTATTTCGTACCGCCGCAAACCAAGCTCGTCACCTTCCACCTGAAGAACGATCCGCCGACCGATTCGGTGAGCCAGCAGGTGCCGGGCGGGCCCATCGCCCGCATCCCGACCTATGTGCTGACGAGCGGGGGCTCGGCCTCTGCGGCCGAGGAGTTCGCGTCGCACGTCGCGGGCTTCGGCTTCGGCAAGCTGGTGGGCGAAACGACCGCGGGCGCGGCCTATCGCAACGAGTTCTTCCCCGTGCCGGGCGGGTACGTCATCAGCATTTCGATCGGCCGCCCCGAGCTGCCCAAGGGCGGTAATTGGGAGGGGAAGGGCGTCGCGCCCGCGATTCCCGCACCCGCGGGCAAGGCGCTCGAGGCCGCGCAGGCCGACGCCTATGCAACGCTCGCCGCGACGGCGCCTGCGGGCGGCGACCCGCGTTATGCCTGGTTGGCGGCGGCGGCGCGCGCGCGGCTTTCGCCCGCCACACCGGCGCTGGCGCTCGCGGATTATGCCGGGCGGTATGGCGACCGTGCGATCACGGTCGAGGGCGATCACCTCACCTTCAAGCGCGACGGCGGGGGCGAAAGCGCGATGCTGCCGCTCGGCGGCGACCGCTTCGCGCTCGACGCCGATCCGCTCACGCAGATCCGCTTCCGCCAGGCGAACGGCACCGCGACCGGGATGACGCTCGAACGCGCCGACGGGAGGACGATCGACGCGCCGCGAAGCTAACGGCGCCTCAGGTCACCATCGCCTCGAGCGCGGCGACCCGATCCGCCTCGCTCGCCGGCTTGTCGGTGCGGATGCGGTTGATGCGGGGAAAGCGCATCGCGACGCCCGACTTGTGACGGCTCGAGGCGTGGATCGAATCGAAGGCGATCTCGAGCACGAGCGCCTTTTCGACCTCGCGCACCGGCCCGAAGCGATTGACGGTGTGCGTGCGCACCCATTTGTCAAGAAACCTGAGCTCCTCGTCGGTGATGCCCGAATAGGCCTTGCCGACGGGGAGCAACGCGCCGTCCGCGGCCCAGCAGCCGAACGTATAGTCCGAATAGTAAGAGGAGCGGCGGCCGTTGCCGCGCTGGGCGTACATCATCACGCAATCGGCAACGAGCGGGTCGCGCTTCCATTTGTACCACAGCCCGGCGCGACGCCCTGCCACATAGGGGGAATCGCGACGCTTGAGCATCACGCCCTCGATCGCCGCGTCGCGCGCGCCGGCGCGAATCGCGGTCAGTGCGTCGAAATCGGCGGCATCGATAACGGGCGACACGTCGAACCTTTCCGGGTCCAGTCGCCCGGCAAAGGCGTCGAGGCGGGCGCGGCGCTCGCTCCAAGGGAGGCCGCGCAGGTCCTCGTCGCCGTCGAACAGGATGTCGTAGAGGCGGACAAATGCCGGGTAGTCTGCGAGCATCTTCGCGGAGACCTGCTTGCGGCCGAGCCGCTGCTGGAGCGCGTTGAAGCTGGCGGCGCCGCCGCCCTCCCCCAGCCCGCCGCCCTGCGCCTCGCCCTTCACGAGCAACTCGCCATCGAGCACGCCCGCCTCGTGGAAATCGGCCGCGACCTCGGGGAAGCTTCCGGTCACGTCGTCGCCCGCGCGGCTGTACGCCCGTGTCTCGCCGCCGACTCGGACGAGCTGGACGCGGATGCCGTCCCATTTCCATTCGGCGGCATAATCGGCCAGGTCGACGGCGAGGTCGTCGAGCGGGTGCGCGAGCATGAACGGACGGAAGACGGGCAGGTCAGCGGGGGTCGGCTGCGCCCCGCGCCCCTCGGCCCAGTCGAACAGCCGCGCATAGGGGGGGTCGATTCCGTGCCACACCTCCTCCACCGCCGCGACGTCGAGATCGAACGCTTGCGCGAGCGCGGTCTTGGCAAGCCGCGCGGAAACGCCGATCCGCATGCCGCCGGTCGCAAGCTTCAAGAGAGCGAACCGCTCTTCGGGGTCCATCCGGTCGAGCAGCCCCGCGAGCACCGCCGGCGCATCCGAGCGCGAGAGCGTGGCGAGCTGCTCGATGACCGAGGAGAGCCGCAATTCGGCCCCGCACCCCTCGATGTCGGCGGGCCAGAGCAGCGCCACCGTCTCCGCGGTGTCGCCGACATAGTCGCGACTCAGCCGGACGAGCACCGGATCGACGCGCTCCTCGATCAGCCCCCGGACGAGCGCGGGCTTGACCGCCGGCAGATCGAGATCGCCGGTGAGCGCCGCCATCGCCCAGCCGCGGTCCGGATCGGGGGTCGCCTTCAGGTACTCGCCGATCAGTCTGAGCTTGGCGTTGCGCGAGCGCGTGTAGATCAGCGAATCGAGGAGCGCGGCGAAGGCGTGCATAGCGGTGGCAACGCATGGCACGCGCGCTCCGCTCCCGCCAAGCTTGGCTCGGCGCGACACAGGGGGCAGGAGGTGTCAGCGCCGTCGCAGCGAGGCGATCAGACGGCGCCTTCGCCGGCCGCGATTTCGATGATCGCATCGACCTCGACCGCGGCGTTGAGGGGCAGCACGGGCACGCCGACCGCGCTGCGCGCGTGGCGGCCGATATCGCCGAACAGATCGACCATCAGTTCCGACGCGCCGTTGGCGACCTTGGGCTGATCGGTGAAGTCGCCGGCTGAATTGACGAACACGCCGAGCTTGACGATGCGGTCGACGCGGTGGAGGCCGCCGAGCGCCGCCTTCATCTGCGCGACCAGCATCAGCGCGCAGCGCTGCGCCGCCTTCTGCCCGTAATCGAGATCGCGATCCTCGCCGAGGCGGCCGGTCATCAGCCCGGCTTCGTCGAACGGGAGCTGCCCCGAAATATGGAGCAGCCCGCCCGCCTCGACGGCGGGGACATAGGCCGCGACGGGGGCGGCGGGTTCGGGAAGGGTGAGGCCGAGCTCACCCAGCTTGCGGTCGATTCGATCGGTCATGGTGGCGGATCAACACCCCCGCGCCGCTCGGGTCAAGGCTTGGCGGGTTCGGCGGCGGCAAAGGTGTCCGCAATCCAGCGCCGCGCCTCCTGCCAATCGTCGATCCGCGCGTGCGCGTGCGGCGCGGGCGGCACCGTCGCCGCAAGACTCGGCTCGGAGATCATCTGGAGGCGGTGGACACGCGGCGCAGCGTGCGCGACCGATTCGTGATGGACCGCGAGATCGTCGATGAAGACGGTTACGGGATCGCCGTGCTCCGCAACCAGCCGCGCGACAGGCGTGCCCTTGCCGCCCTGGTTGCACTCGACGCGGTGCGCGATGCCGAACTCGGCGAGCTGGTCGATGCGGGGCTGCCGGCATTGATCGGCAAGGTTGGTGAGGATGACGATGTCCGCGGTCTCGCCGAGCGCCGCCAGCGCCTCGCGCGCATGGGGGACGAGCGTCTGGCGGTGCATCTCGTGCGGGAAGAATGCGCCGAGCAGGCCCCACATCTCCTCGCGCGAGGGCCGCGTGCCGTCGGCGCGCGTCATCGAATTCGCGAAATCGCCTCCGTCGGGAGCGAAGCCGATGTCGTGCGCTTCGTCGAGCCACGCGCCGAAATGCCGCACCATGTGGAGCAGCACCTCGTCGCAATCGCAGATGAGCAGCGGCCTCACGCAGCGTCCAGCGAACGGCGTGCCGAGACGAGCACCGCGGGCGCGACGCCGAGCGCATCGGCGCAGGCGACGAGATCGGGCTCGTGCGCCTCGACGAAGCCGAGCACGGCGGCGAGCGTTGCCGGGTCTCCGGCGCGGGTGCGCAGGTCCTGCGGGTCGAGCCCGGTCAGCGCGAGCAGCCGGGCTGCGCGGTCCGAATCGGCGAGCGTCCAGGCGAGCGCCCGGAGCGCGAGCGTCGCCGCATCCTGTTTCATTGTGTCGCGGGGCCGCATGGCGTAGGACCTTGGCGTGACTGGGGGGAAGCGTCACGTGGCAAAACGCGTGCTCGTTGTCGAGGACAACGAACTCAATCTGAAGCTGTTTTGCGATCTCCTGCGCGCGCACGAGTTCGTCGCCGAGCCCGTGCGCGACGGACGTGAGGCGGTCGAACAGGCGCGCACGTTCGAGCCCGACCTGATCGTGATGGACATCCAGATGCCGCATGTCAGCGGCTATGAGTTGATCGGAGCGCTAAAACGGGACGAAGCGCTGGGCCGCGTCCCGATCATGGCGGTGACGGCCTATGCCGGACGCGAGGACGAGGAACGCATCCGCGCGGCCGGCGCGGACGCCTATGTCTCCAAGCCGATTTCGCTGATGCGCTTCGTCGAGGAGGTGAACGCGCTGGTCGCGGCATGACAAAGCCGCGCAGCGCGGTAAGGCGCTCGCGGCTTTCTTGATTATGGGCCCCGGCCCGTCGCCGGGGCAAATAAAGCGCTCCGGCGCGTTATTTGATCTTGGCTTCCTTGAACTCGACGTGCTTGCGCACGACGGGATCGTATTTGCGGAAGGTCATCTTCTCGGTCTGATTGCGCGGGTTCTTCTTGGTGACGTAGAAGAAGCCGGTGTCAGCCGAGCTGACGAGCTTGATCTTGACGGTGGTCGGCTTGGCCATGACCCGAAATCCTGTAAGCGTGAAATAGCAAAAGCGGCGAACGCGCGTCCGCCGCTGTCAGGGGCGGGCCGATGCGCCAGATGGCGGGCGATGTCAAGTCTCGGGCGGGGAATCGCCGCGCCGGCGGAGGCTCCCGACCGCCAGCCCAACCGCGGTGCCGATCCCGGCGCCCGCCGCGATCCACGCGGGCTCGTCCATTGCCTGGGCGAGGCCCGCGCCGATCGCGATGCCGATGGCCATCCAGAAGGCGAGGCGATTCATGGCGGGTGCGCTCCGTTCGTTTACCGATGATTTACCACAGGCGCGCATCCTTCTCCCAAAGGCGGGAGTGGGGACGATGCGGCAGGTGGATTTGGGGATCGACCATATCAAGGCCGAGCTCGCGGCGCGAATCGCGGCGATCGACCTCAAGGCCGATCGGCTACCGGCGAGCTCGCTCGCGAGCGAATTGGACGATGTGCGGCGGATCGCGCAGATCAATGGGCTGCTCCCCGCTGTCACCGTCGCGCATGTGCTCGAATCGGCGCTGGCACGGGGCGAGCGCGGGGCGCTGATCCACGGCTGGCTCGCATTGCTGCGCGATGCGGTCGGCAGCGATCGGCTCGACGGCCCCGCGTGCGATGCCTATGCCGCGGCCTGTTCCGTCCGCTTCTCCACCTGAACTGCCGAAATCGTGGACGCGCTGATGGCTGCGCTGGTCGCAGCGCTCCTTACCCAGGCGAGCGATCGGACGCCGTGGTGCGCGGCGATGCTGCGCGACCGATTCGCGCGGCCGGCACCGGTAATCGCCGCGCTGGTGATCGCGGTCGCGCTGCTCAACGGTCTCGGTGCCGCCGCGGGCTGGCTGATCGGCCCGGTCCTGACGCCCGAGGCCAAGGCGCTGATGCTCGCGCTCGCGCTCGTGACGGCGGGCGGATCGATCTTCTTTCGCATCGCGCCGCCCGACGCGCTTCCCGATTCTCGGCTCGGCGCGGTCGCCACCAGCCTGCTCGCGCTGCTGGCCCTGGGCCTCGGCGATCGCACGCAGTTCATCACCTTCGCACTCGCCGCACGCACGCCGATGCCCCTGCTCGCCTGGGCGGGCGCGACGATCGGCGCGCTGGCGGTGACGATACCCGTCGCGCTCGCCGGCGAGCCCGCGTGGCTCGCCCTACCCCTGCGAACGATCCGAACCGCCTGCTGCGGCGTGCTGCTGGGCGCCGGCGGGATCATCGCCCTCGGCGCGCTCCGCCTGCTCTGACCCCCCGCGCCGCACGGCGAAGAAATCGCGCAGCAGCGCCGCCGATTCGGTGTCGCCGATGCCGCTGAACACCTCGGGACGATGGTGGCAGGTCGGCTGCGCAAAGAAATGCGGCCCGTGCGCGACCGCGCCGCCCTTGGGATCGTCGGCGCCGTAATAGAGCCGCGCGATGCGGGCGTGCGCGATCGCGCCCGCGCACATCGCGCACGGCTCGAGCGTCACCCACAGCTCGCACCCCTCGAGCCGGTCGGTGCCGAGCGCCTCGGCCGCGGCGCGGATCGCGCGAATCTCGGCATGCGCGGTGGGGTCGTTGAGGCCGCGCGGGGCGTTGGCGGCGACCGCGAGGATCGCGCCGTCGCGCACCACCGCCGCGCCGACGGGCACCTCGCCCGTTTGCGCGGCGGCGCGCGCCGCATCGAGCGCGGCGCGCATCGGCCTCGTCATGCGTCGAATCATCGCCCGCGCGATAGCATGAGCGCGGGCGATTGCCTCATTGCGCGGGCGCGGCGACGTTGTTCGCCTTTTCGACGTCGATCGTCGGAACGGCAACGGTGCGGTTCTGGGTGCCGAGATCGACGCTGCCGACATCGGCCTGGAATTGGGGCGCCTGACCACCCTCGACGCTGATCGAGGGAAGTCTGGCGGTCCGGGTCTGGTCGATGCTGAGCATCCCGAACGCCATCAGCACCACGACGACGATGACGATCAGGCCGAGCAGCACGAGTAGGGCACGCATCACATTTTCTCCCCTGGAAATCGAATCGGTCGCGTAATAACGCGTGTGGCGCTCGCATTGTTGCGCGTTGCGGTTGACCGGACCCCACAATGCCGCTATCCGCGCACGCTTTCCGGGAACCCGAGAACACAGGAATTTTAGCGATGTCGCGCATTTGCGAGCTGACCGGCAAGGGCCGGCAGGTGGGCAACAACGTTTCCCACGCCAACAACAAGACCAAGCGCACCTTCCTGCCCAACCTGCAGAACGTGACGCTGATGTCCGAAACGCTCGAGAAGAGCGTGAAGCTGCGCGTTTCGACGCACGGCCTGCGCTCGGTCGAGCATGTCG
>CAMLGC010000088.1 GCA_946479505.1 uncultured Sphingomonadaceae bacterium | reverse complement strand
TCCGGTGCTGATCGCGAACATCATCGCCTGGCCAATCGCCTGGTGGGTGATGCGCAACTGGCTCAACGGCTTCGACGTGCGCATGCCGCTGGGCCCTGCGCCGTTCGTGGTGGCGGGCCTGCTGGCGCTCGTGATCGCGATCGCCACGATCGGCGGCCACGCCTGGCGCGTCGCGCAGACCAACCCGGTCAAGGCGCTACGCTACGAATAGCGGCTTCGGATCGAGGGGAGGAGTGGATGCCCCGCGTAAAATAGAATGAGCAGCCCGCTGCTGTTCGCTGACGTCCGGATTTCTGCCAATCATCCCCTTTCGTTCTGCTTGATATGTTCCGTAAATGTTCGTTGACGTTCGGCCTAAACCGCGCCATGATGTGGGAACAATTGAGGGAACGATGGCTCGCCTCACAGCTGCCACGGTAAGGAGCGCGAAGCCCGGTCGTCACACCGATGGCGAAGGGCTTACGTTGCTGGTCAAACCGAGTGGGGCCCGATCATGGGTTCTTCGTGTTCAGGTCGGTGGCAAGCGCCGCGACATCGGCCTGGGCAGCGTCGATGTCGCATCGCGGATTGTCTCGGAGCGAGCGGCCCTCGACGACATTCCCATTCTCGAGCGCAATTGCCTCTCCCTCGCTGAAGCGCGGGAAAAGGCGCGAATCCTTCGGACGATTGCAAAATCGGGACATGATCCGATCGCTGCGCGCGACCGCCATCACCACGGCACGCCGACCTTCAAGGAAGCAGCCAAGGCGGCGCACGAGGCTCTTAAGGAAGGCTGGTCGGAAAAGAACGCGGCCGCCTTCCTGTCATCCTTGGAGGAGCACGCCTATCCGACGCTCGGAGACCGACGGGTCAACAAGATCGAGGCCAGCAACATAATCGGCGTCCTGAAGCCGATATGGCTCCGCATACCGACGATGGCACGCAAGGTCAGGCAGCACATCAGCAAGGTGCTCGACTACTCGCATAGCCAAGGCTGGCGTGACACCGAGGCACCCCGAAGATCCGTATCGGTCGGCTTGCCCAATCAGCCGGACGGCGGAAATTTCCGGGCCATGCCATACGTGCAGGTGCCGGCGTTCGTCGCCGAAATGCGCAGCAAGGTGCCATCCAACGGCCGACAAGCGCTACTCTTCCAGATCTACACCGCCGCCCGCCCCGGCGAGGTTCGCTTCGCCCGCTGGGAACAGATCGACTTTGCCAAAAGGGATTGGAATCGACCTGCCTCAATTATGAAAGGTCGCAAGGCAAAGGCGCATACCATCACGCTCAACAAGGAGGCTCTCGATCTGCTGGAACAGCTCCGCGCTGAGCGATCAGCGAAACCTGGCGATCTGATCTTTCCCGGCAAAGGCGGCAAGCCCATGTCCGACATGACGATCGGGAAGTCACTGAAGACGGCGAAGCAACCCTACGACGCGCACGGCTTCCGTAGCTCGTTCCGCGATTGGGCAGCCGAAAGAATGCCGGGAATTCCCGATCCGGTCGCAGAGGCAGCATTGGCACATGCTGTGCCCGATCGCGTTGTTCGCGCCTACAAGCGGACAAAATTTATCGAGCTGCGACGGAAGCTTCTCAAAGCTTGGGGCGAATTCACGGCGAGTGGAAAGCCTGCCACTGAGGAGAATGCGCCTTAGCGCCTATACTGTACTGGCACTGGCAGCATGACTTACTAAGCGGCTCTGTACCCCCCTTCGCCCAGCGTGCAGCGATGGCGCGACGCCGCCGTTCATGTCGCGACGGACGACCAGCTTCGGGCAATTGGATCAGACGTAAACGGCGCGCCTAGCTGTCGCGGACCCTGCCTAACGTGCGGGCGAACAGCATCAGCATCTCGGCCCAGCCCCGTCTGCCTGATCATGAAGTCTGGCTTCATCCAGCCGTGCGCAGCGCGGGAGCCATTCGTGTAAAGATGGAGACCGTTACCAAATGCGGGAAGTCCCCGGCGAGAGTCTCGGCGTATGCCCCCACTTGTACGAACATCGCCGTGGGCGGAACTGCAGCAGATATGGATCGCAGACCGCGACTTCTGCGGCCCCCGCCAGCCAACCACGAAGATGCTTGAAAACCGTTCGTTCGGAAGCGGTGTCGCGGGACACTCCTAGTTCAAGCACGAGTCCGGGGTCGCTCGCCTCCTCATCGCCTGCCCCTTCTTCTCCCTCAAGCCTTGCGCACACATGCTCCAGGGCCAATCGAACTCACGATTCTGTAGGAAACCCGGCATGGGCTGGCGGCTCTTGATCTGCAGCAGCCACATCTCAAGCAGGTTGCGCCATTGATTGCGGAGGTCACCGCCGCTCTCGCGCATATGCCGCCGCTCGTCGGCGCCTGGCCGGTCTCGAGCGCGGCTCAGCGCACCAGGCCGGCGGCGCGCAACGCATCTTCGATCACCTTGCCGATGCCGGTTTCGTTCGGCGGAGCGGGCGTTGCATTACCGGCCTTCACCAAGTTTGCCGCAGCAGAAGCGCGAGCAGGAGTGAGCGATGGCGTCCGCTTTGGCGCACCTGCGATACCCCAAGAGTGCGCGATCCGTATTGTCGAGGAGATCCGAGCCTCGAGCATGTGTGCCCCGCTGGTGCCACAAGCATCCTCGCCTTGGGTGTCCAGTGGCGTGCCATGGCCCAACCCGGTGATGCGATAGTCCTCGATGGCCGTACGGCCCTCGGCGTCGAGCCAGGCGCGATAGGGATAGCCGTCGACCTGGCCGCTCACGCTGGGGGTGGCCCCAACGCCGTGGAGCGTGCGCCACTGCATGATGATCGCGTCGGCATTGACGGGGGCGACCGTCGCATCGCTCGTGCCGTGCCAGATTGCGATCGTCGGCCAGGGGCCGTCATGGTCCGAGGCCTGACGCACCAGCGCCGTCAGCCCGCTTTCCTGGGGACCGCCATGGCCGCGCATCCGGTCGAGCGCCTGTGGCACGCTGCTCGCCGATCCGTACGGCAGTCCCGCAATAATCGCGCCACCGGCAAACACCTCCGGATAGGTCGCCAGCATCACCGAGGTCATCGCGCCGCCCGCCGAAAGTCCGGTAACGAATACGCGCGCCGGATCGAGATCGTGAAGGTCGAGCACCGTCCCCACCATCTGGCGGATCGACAACGCCTCGCCCGAATTGCGGCGAATGTCGCCGGGTTCGAACCAGTTGAAGCACAGATTGGCGTTGTTGGCGCGCCTCTGCTCGGGAAAAAGCAGCGCGAATCCGGAACGATCGGCCAGTTCGGACCAGCCCGAGCCGTGATCGTAACTGGCGGCCGTCTGGGTGCAGCCATGCAGCACCACCACGACGAGCGGCGCGTGCGGTGCCAGATCGGCAGGAATATAGACGCGCGCGGCCAGCGCGCCGGGGTTCGAGCCGAAATCGGTAAGATCGCTCAGCCGATCCGCGCCGGAGAAGGGAGGGAGGGAAGGGGCGCCGGCCATCGCCTTCATCCGCGCCACCGTGTCGGAAATGCTTCTCATGTCGTGCTTCCTCAGAGCGGATCGCAGACACCTGAACGTCGGCGCTCGCAGTTATGTTGCAGCGCACAATGTAGTGATACCGGTGTCGAGACAAGGCACAAGTTGGCCGCTGCGTCATTTCGCGTTCGGCGGCGACGCAGACGCGCAAGGTAGGCAGAATGTCGCCTTGTAACGCGCCGCGAGCAGCACGAGGAGCCGAAGTGGCGGACCAGAAGGCACCCGGCGCCACAACCTTTGGCGCCGGTGCCGCTGGAAACAGCCTAGAGCGCGTCAGCCATCTTTTCGGCGTCCTTCATGTCTTTGGCGCCACCCATATCCTCCCCGGTAATCAGTCCCGCGCCCGGACCCGCGCCGAGATCCGCACCCGTTTCCGGATCGGTCGATGGGTCGGATGCGGTGCGCTTGGCGAGTTTATCGGCGACCGTCTGCTCGTCTTTGTCGAGCTTCACCGTCGCCATGCCGTCGCCGCCGTCCATCGCCAGCGTATCCTGGAGATCGTCGATGCGGTCCCACTGTTCGCCGCTGTTCCATGGCCCATCGGCATCGCCGTCGCCCTGCGATGTGTTGACGTACATATTGGCAAACTTCTCAATTCCCGGCAGCTTACCCGGCGGGAAGTTGTTTTCGATCGCGTAAAGCGCCTTTTCAAAGGACTTCTGGTGCGCGACCTCGCGGGTCATCAGAAACCCGAGCGCGTCCTTGATGCCGGGATCGTCGGTAATGTTGATAAGGCGTTCGTAGATGATCTTGGCGCGGCTCTCGGCGGCGATGTTTGACCGGAGATCGCAGGTCGGATCGCCGCGGCTGTCGATATAGGCCCCGCTCCACGGCACGCCCGACGAGTTGGTCAGCGCCGGACCGCCCCCATAGAGCAAAGACTGCGTGTGGCTGTTGCCGCCGGCGGTCATTGAGAGGTAGAGCTCGGCCTCCTCCATCGCGGCCTCGGACAGCTGCGCCTTGATACCCTTGTTGAGCATGGCGACGATTGATCCGATCACCTCAAGGTGGCTCAACTCCTCCGTGGCGATGTCGAGCAAGAGGTCCTTGCGGCCATCGTCGAGTTCACCAAGGCCCTGGGTGAAATAGCGCATCGCCGCCGCCAGCTCGCCGTCGGCGCCGCCGAACTGTTCGAGCAAGAGGGACGCGAGCACGGGGTTGGGCTCGGCTACGCGTACGGTATATTGCAACCGCTTGTTGTGCATGAACATGTCCGGATTCCTTGTGGCCGACGCGGCCAGGCGAAAGAGCGATCGGGCGCCGCCTTCGTTCCTAATGCGAGTCACTCTCTTCGCGATTAGCGTCGGCAGATCATGGCCGAGTGCTGGCAGGGGCACGCGAAGGGCTGAGCCTGATTTGTACATCGCCCAGCGCGGATTTATTGCGACAACGCCGACCAACAATCTTTGACCCGAAGTGGATCTCTGCTGTCCAACTTCTGAGTTGGGCCGATTCCTGCCCGTCTATTTATCTGCTCAGACGACGTGATAGCTTTCGTTCCGGTTTGCCTGGCGCTCAAGGTCCGTCGTTCGCCCAATCGATGAGCTAACGTATCACCGCCTCGGGCGCTACGCACGCCGCGTCGGGAGGTCGGCATTAGGGGATTCTCGCTGCCGGCCGCCCTGGGAAGCCAAGTTTGGGCTCGCGCGTTGAGCCTGGCAGATCGACCATCTGAGAGGACAGCCGTGACTGATTCGCCACCCATTCCGCCGGGTAACCAGCCTCCTTATCCGCTCGTTGAGCCGCCACACCCGCATCAGGCGCCGACGCCTTCTTCTGAAGGTTCAGCGAACGAGGGTGACGCGATTGAGAGCGGCAGTGCCATCCCCTCGAGGTTTGCTGGCACCCTCGTAGCAGTCGCTGCGGCTGCCGCAGCGGCGATTGGCATTGCGCTCGTGCGTTCGCGGCGCGCGGTTACAGCCAGCACTGCGACGGCAACGCGGACCGGGCGAAAGGCGGCGCGCGCGCCGCTCAAGCCCCGGTCGGGAGCAAAGCCCAGATCTACCACGAAAGCCGTTGAGCCAGAGCCGGCTACCACGAGGAAGTCGGGGGCCAAGCGGAAGTCCCGTCGCGGTTCAAAATTGGCGTCCGAGCCGAAGACAGAGTCCGCAAACGCCGCACGGCCCAAGACAAGGCGGGCATCGGCACCTGTTAGGCGCAAGCCTCACAAATCGAGCGACGGCGGCATAGCTAATCGCGCTCCGCAGGATGCGTCACGCGTCTCTATGGGCGAAGAATATGAAGTTCGATACTGGACGAAGAAATTCAACGTGGATCGGGACGATCTCCAGCGAGCGGTCGATACCGTCGGCAATGGCGCGGCGGACGTTGAGCAGTATCTGGGAAAGCGGGAACCCGCCAACGCGCTCGCGTGAAGGTGGATTCTGAAGCGTAAGAACGACGGGCGCAAGCCGCGCAGGCTAAGCGCCGGACTGAGTGCTAGCCCCCTCACCGGTGGCGGCCGCCTTCATCACAGAGACGCGAAGGACATACAGAATCATCCCGTGTACGTCGGTGACGTTCATTTGCCAGTCTTGATCGACCCATATCTGTCCGGCGTGCTCCTTGGGCAACCCGCCGATGCGTTTGGCGGCCTCGACGCGCGCGGCCGTGGATCATAGCTCCACCCCCTCCGTGAGCCTCACGTGGGTCTCCGTGCGCACCTCAAAATGGTAGAGCCGCACCTTGCTTCTCCCTGATAGCGGGACAAACGAGTGTGCCTCCGTGGGCCATGCTTAACAGCCCCGACGCTCTTTGTAAGGCCCGCGAGGCTTGGGGCGGGGGCGTCCGCGTGGATCTTGCGAACGGCGCGCTGCATTGATGACGTGCGGTGCAAAAGGTGTCCAGGTCGGTCTAAGAAGCCGGTCATGCCGTTCTCGACTCGCCTCCCCCATTCGTGAAGCGTTGGACTCTGCACCGGCTGCGCGCGCTGATGCGCCAGCGCGGGCCGACCTCGCAGATCTTTCGCCGCCGCATTGCAATGGTCGGCGGCGCGATCAGCATCGGCCTGATCGCAATCCTCTTCGCGAGGATGTCGGACGAGGCGGGGAGCCTCTTTGCGGCGCTCTATCTGCGCTATCCCAACCTCCCGCTGCTGCTCACGCCGGCGGGATTCGCAGCGATTGTCTGGCTCACCAACCGATGCGCGCCCGACGCGCGCGGCTCGGGCATTCCGCAGGTCATTGCTGCCCGCGCCGATCCCGAGGCGGCAGCACGGGCGCTGATCTCGATGCCGACCGCGTTGTTCAAGGCGGTGCTCACGCTGTTCGGCCTTCTGTGCGGCGCATCCGTCGGCCGGGAGGGCCCGACGGTCCAGCTCGCCACCGGCGTCATGACGCTGTGGCACCGCACGCTCGCCGTGCAGATGCGCGCCTCGATGATTATCGCCGGCGGCGCGGCGGGCGTTGCAGCGGCCTTCAACACCCCACTCGCCGGGATTGCCTTCGCGATCGAGGAGCTTGCCGCCGCCTACGAGCAGCGCATGGCGCTGCTGGTGATGACGGCGATCCTGATCTCGGGCGCGGTCGCCTCCGGCCTGGCGGGCGATTACGTCTATTTCGGCTTGATCGACACCTCGCTCGGCGTGGGTGCGGCGCTCGTGATCGCGCCGGTGGCAGGCGTGCTCGGTGGACTGACCGGGGGCGCTTTTGCAAGGCTGATCCTGGAGGCGGCGCGTGCGACTACCGGGCTCGTTGGGCGCCTGCGCGCCCGGCCGATCCTGTTCGCCGTTCTTTGCGGCGCGGTCGTGGGCGCGATCGGGGCCGCCACGGGGCTCACCTGGGGCACGGGGTACAGCCCGGCGCGCGCGATCATCACCGGTGCGGATGCGCCGATCTGGTTCGGTTTTGCCAAGTTCGTTGCTACATTGGGGACGGCAGTTGCGGGGCTGCCCGGCGGAATCTTCTCACCCAGCCTCTCCACCGGCGCGGGCTTCGGGAACATGTTGCGCTGGATCTTCCCCGGCGAGCCCGCGAGCGCGGTCGTGCTGCTCGGCATGGTCGCCTATTTCACCGGCGTCGTTCGCGCGCCACTGACGGCGGTATTCATCCTCAGTGAGACCACCGCCAACCGCGGGCTCATGCTGCCGATGATCGCCGCCGCGCTGGTGGCAGACCAGACGAGCCAGCTCGTCTGCCGCGAAAAGCTCTATAATGGCCTTGCCGCGACTTTTTCGCCGCGCGCACCATAAACGGTTCATGGCCGGGATCAGCCCGACATCGTTGCCGCGGTTGAAGCGGTCCGCCAGCGTGCGAACCGCGCTCCACGCGACGGCAAAGGCACTGCGCCGGATATCGGCGGCGCGCAAACGGCGGATGCTGGCGCGAGCACGATATGCCACGAGCGAGTAGAAGGTGAAGCGCCGCGAGCGCACGCCTCATCCGATCGAGCTTGGCGGGCTGGTCGTCAATTTCGGGCTGGTCGAGCTTACCGACGATGATTGCGCGGTGCTCTATGGCGCCTTCCGCATAACGGCCATCATGGTGCGACGCGAGCAGCGCGAGCAAGCGCTGGTACACAAGAGCAGTTGACGCAACGCGCGCGCCCGCGCACCACATGCCTGCGCCGTACAAAGGGAGCGATCATGACCGAAGAGACAAATCCTGATCTCGTCGATCTTGCGACCGAGCTGACGATCGCGTGGCTCGGTAACCCGAACAACCGCGCAAGCGCGGAAGAGGTGCCTGAATTCCTGCGCAAGATGCACGCGACGGTGCGCGATCTTACCGATCCGGGCGGCGAAGAGGGCGGTGCCGGCGGCCAACAGACGAGCGAGCATGTGCCCGCAGTGTCCGTGCGCAAGTCGCTCGCGTCGAAGGATCACATCATCTCGATGATCAACGGCAAGCCATATCGGACGCTGCGTCGCCATCTCTCGACGCACGGACTGACACCGGAGGAATATCGCTCCCGTTACGATCTCAAGGCCGATTATCCGATGGTTGCGGAGAACTACTCCAAGCAGCGTCGAGACATGGCCAAGAAAATCGGCCTTGGCCAGAAAGGTCGCGCCGCCCAGGCATCCGCGGCAAAGGCCGGCGCGCCCGCGTCCAATGGCCGCGGGCGCGGCAAGCGCGCGCGACAAGGGTAGCTCCGGCATCCCCCGACGCAACGGAGAAGACGATGGTGCGCTCCGATCTCGTACGTTGTCTATGCGACGAACACCCTCACCTTCGCCAGCGCGATATCGAGGCTGTCGTTACCGCGTTTTTCGATCAGATCAGCGCGCGGCTGGCTGCGGGCGGGCGGGTCGAGCTGCGCGGGTTCGGGGCGTTTTCGACGCGAGCGCGCGACGCGCGCGTCGGCCGCAATCCCGCGAGCGGCATGCCGGTCGAGATCGCGGCAAAGCGCGTTGCGCACTTCAAGCCCGGCAAGGACGTGTGCGCCAGGCTGAATAGCTGACACTGTTGTCCCTGCCTGCTCGGATGGCGCTGATCGCCACTTGGAAGATGGAATTGACCGGCCGAGATCGTCTTATCGACTGCACTGTGCGCATGGACAGCACGGTCCGGATCGGCCGGGGCGCCCTTCTGCGGCAAGCGCAGGCCTCAATCCTGCCCGTGGGGAGCGATTGGAAGGCATAGCAAAGCAGGATCAACATCCCTGAGCAGCACGATCGCATCCTTCGGCCGGGCACTCTCCTCGATCGCACCGGCCTGGTCGCTCCACGCTTTATCGCAAGATCCAAGCGGCGAGTTCCCACGCCAGGTCAAGATCAGCACAGGTTCCGCCGGCTGGCGGGCGTCCAACACCGGCGAATGGATGCGCGGTCCGATCTTCTTCTCGACCCAAGCCATCCGGCTGACACACCGGGACGGAGATCTCCCCCAATCCAGGTCGTTCCCCACACCAGATAGCGGTTCCCCGACGGGTCGCTTATTCGTGCAGCGCCGTTGCCGCTGCGTTCACGCACCAGCATGGCGCGAGAATGGCTGTCTCGTCGGCATTGGAGCCGTTCGGTAAAATTGCAATGGCCCCCAAGTATCGTTCATATACAAGTTGCCTGGCGCGCAACCGGTCTCAGGGTCCAACGTCTCCTGCACGGGCCTGCGCACGCGACGTGTGGCTGCCGCCGAAGCCGATCGCGCGGGCGACGCGGTCGTTCCAGCCATAAGGGTCAGTGCGCACGATCGGCTCGCCGTCGGTGCCGATGAGCACCGTCTGGTAGAGCAGCCGGACAGGGATCTCGCGTGGCAACGACACGAATGTTTCCTTACCGGTCGTGCGCGCCTTCTTCCATTGGTCGCTCACCCCTTCGTCCTTGGCAAGCATTTGCGCAAAGCCGAGCGCATCCTCCACCCGTACGCAGCCGTGACTGCGCGCGCGCTGCACCATGTCGAACAATGGCTTGGCGGGTGTGTCGTGAAGGTAAATGGCGTGCTCGTTCTTCATGTCGAATTTGACGAGGCCGAGCGAGTTCTTGGGTCCGGGCTGCTGGACGACCCAGCCGTCCTGCCACTCCATGTTGTTGCGCCGCAGGTATGCTGCGCCCTTGCCCGCGATCTCCTTCTCCTGGATCGAGCGCGGCACCGTCCAGGTCGGGTTGGCGACCAAACGGAATATCGGCGAGCCCAGTTGCGGCGTTTCATGTTCGGGGTCGCCCACCACCACCTTGCGGCCGTTCACCATCGAACCATCGCGCCAGTAAGAGAGGCGGGCGGCGGCCAGGTTAACGTCGATCCGCGTCTTCGGAGGCGTGCGGGCGAGCCAGCGCAGCCGCTCCATATTGACAGCGATCGCGCGGGCGCGTTCGGCGTCCGATAGGTTCAGGATCGCTAGGGTGTCGCTGCCGATCACGCCGTCGGACTTAATTCCATAATCCGCCTGCATGGCCT
>CAMLGC010000087.1 GCA_946479505.1 uncultured Sphingomonadaceae bacterium | reverse complement strand
TCCGCGGGCCGGCGCGCGCCCGGGGGGGGCGCCTGCTCGGGCGGGGGGGGTGGGGTCTTTGCCCCGCCCTAGTGCTGCCGGCGTTCTGGGGTTAGGGCTGGGGAGAGGGGCATGACGGAACGGAAGTGGACTTCCCCTCTCCCGCCCTCGCTCCGTTCGGGCACCCTCTCCCCTGAAGGGGAGAGGGAATTAAGGTTGCGTCGCGAGAATGTAGGTCTGGCGGAGCGCGTCGATCGGCTTCAGGCCGTCCCCCGCCTCGTAGTGCCAGAAGGTCCAGCCGTTGCACGCCGGCGCGCCTTGCAGCGTCGCGCCGAGCTTGTGAATCGAGCCGGCCTGGCCGCACTCGCTCAGCAGTGAGCCGTCGGCGCGGACGGTGACGCGCCAGCGGCGCCGGGTATCGGTGAGCACGCTGCCGGGCACGAGATAGGCGTTCTCGACCAGCGTTCCGAAGGCGACCTTGGGCTGCTGGCGCGGGCTCTGCATCGTTGCGAGGGACGATTCGTCGAGCGGGAGCGCGGCGGCGATGCGCTGCTCGGCCGCGCCGATATACTCGCTCTCGCGCTCGATGCCGATCCAGCGACGGCCGAGGCGCTTGGCGACCGCGCCGGTGGTGCCGGTGCCGAAGAACGGGTCGACGATCACGTCGCCCGGCTGGGTGCAGGCAAGCAGGATGCGGTAGAGCAGCGCCTCGGGCTTCTGGGTCGGGTGGACCTTGTGGCCGTCCTTCTTCAACCGCTCCTGCCCGCCGCAGATCGGGAATTCCCAATCGCTGCGCATCTGGAGCTCGTCGTTGAGGGTCTTCATCGAGCGATAGTTGAAGGTGTATTTGGCCTTTTCGCCCTTCGACGCCCAGATCAAGGTCTCGTGCGCGTTGGTGAAGCGCGTACCGCGAAAATTGGGCATCGGGTTGGCCTTGCGCCAGACGATGTCGTTCAAGATCCAATAGCCCAGATCCTGCACCGCTGCGCCGACGCGGAAGATGTTGTGATAGCTGCCGATCACCCAGATCGTGCCGTCATCCTTGAGGATGCGGTGCGCCTCGGCGAGCCACGCCCTCGTGAACGCATCATAGACGGCGAAGGTGTCGAACTTGTCCCATTCGTCCGTCACTGCGTCGACATGGCTGCCGTCGGGGCGAAACAGCTCGCCGCCGAGCTGGAGGTTATAGGGCGGATCGGCGAAGATCATGTCGACCGACCGGGCCGGCAGCTTCTTCATCTCGGCGATGCAATCGCCGCGCAGGATGCTGTCGAGCGGCAGCGCCGCATTTGCGGGCGCCGATCGCGCCCGCGCCTTTTCGAGAACCGCCATTCATACCCCCGTCTTGAGGCCCAATCGTGCGGAAGGGCGCGGACGCGTCAAGCAGAGTTTAGTTAACGATCTTCGTTACCAAATCGTTAACCACCCGGAACATTTCGCGACCCCGACGAGATGTTGAGTCCGCCAGGGGCGGCCGACCGCAAGGTCTGGTGGTGTGACTCTAAAGACTCACTTCGACGGTTAGCGGCAGCTCGGCCTGCGCGACCGGCGCGAAGCTGCGGCGGTGGAGCGGGGACGGGCCGTGCTCGCGCAGCGCACGCAGGTGGGCGGGCGCCGCATAGCCCTTGTTCGAGTGCCAATCGTAGTGCGGGTACGATTCGGCGTGGCGAATCATGATCGTGTCGCGCGTGTGCTTGGCGACGATCGAGGCGGCGGCGATGCACATGGCGTGCGCGTCGCCGCCGACGATCGCGCTCGCGGTATAATGCCAGCGCGGCAGGCGGTTGCCGTCGACGAGGACGTGGCCGGGGGCGCAACCGAGCGCGGCGGCGACCGCATCGACCGCGAGCGTCATCGCCTTCATCGTCGCCCAATAGATGTTGAGCGTGTCGATCTCGTCCGATTCGACGATCCCGACGCCGACCACCGCGCAGGCCATCAGCCGATCGTGGAGGCGAGCGCGCTCGGACGCGGTGAGCTTTTTCGAATCGTCGATTCCGCGAGGGCACCCGCGTTCGGGGAGGAGGACGGCGGCGGCCACGACCGGACCGGCGAGCGGCCCGCGGCCAGCTTCGTCGACGCCGACGACGGGCGCGAGGTGGAGCTTTTCGTGGCGGCGGCTGGGCATCAGCCTGCCAGCGCGTCGAAAGGAGAGAGGCCGAGCGCGTGTCCCATCGGGCCTGCCCCCTGCCCCAGCCCCGGCGCATGCGCAAGCGCCGCACGGACGAACGCGATCCCACGTTCGACGGAGCGTTCGAGCGAGAGGCCCTGGCCGAGGCCGGTGGCGATTGCGGTGGAGAGCGTGCAGCCGGTGCCATGGGTGTGGCGTGTGTCGATGCGCGGGTTGGCGAAGGTGCCGGTGCCGTCGGGGGTGATGAGGCGGTCGATCACCGAATCGCCCTCGGCGTGGCCGCCCTTGGCGAGCAGCGCCGCGCCGGTGGCGAGCACGGCCTCTTCGCCCCCGAGCGCGTCGAGCTCGGGAAGGTTGGGCGTTACCAATGTCGCGAGGCGCATCAGCCGGCCGAAGGCGGCGATCGTGTCCGCATCGGCGAGCACCGAACCCGAGGTCGCGACCATGACGGGATCGAAGACGATGAGAGGCGCTCTTCGTTGTGCCCCCGCGAAGGAGTATCGGGTTGGGCGTGCCCCGCACGCCCAAGAACCGTCTGGGGGACGGTTCGACCCGATGCTGGCCCTGGCTGGGTTCCCGCCTTCGCGGGAACACGATCGATCCAAGCAGTCTGCCACGGCATGCGCGGTTTCCGCCGAGCCGATCATGCCGATCTTGATCGCATCGATGCCGATGTCGGTGACGCATGCGTCGATCTGCGCCGTCACCATGTCGGCGGGCACCGGCATCACGCGCTGGACGCCGAGCGTGTTCTGCGCGGTGAGGGCCGTCACAGCGGTCATCGCGTGGCCGCCGAGCATCGTCACGGTCTTGATGTCCGCCTGGATGCCGGCGCCGCCGCCCGAATCGGAACCGGCGATGATGAGAATACGGGCGATCACGCCTCTTCTCCCGCTTGCGGGAGGGGACGGAGGGCTTGTGTAAACGGACGCGTCACCTTGTCGACATGCCCTCCCCCAACCCCTCCCGCAAGCGGCAGGGGGAATTACGCCGCCGCCTGCTCGACCGCCGCGCAGATGCGATTGACGATCGCCTCCACCTGCGCCGCGTCGTCGCCTTCGGCCATGACGCGGATGACGGGTTCGGTGCCCGAGGGGCGGATGACGAGGCGGCCCGATCCGTCGAGTTCGGCCTCGGCGGCGGCGATCGTGTCCCGAACGCGCGGGTCGTCGAGGGGCTTGCCGCCCTTGAAGCGGACGTTCTTGAGGAGCTGGGGCACGCGATCGAAGCGGTGGAGCACCTCGCTTGCGGGCGCGCGCGCCTGGACGAGTTCCCCGAGGATTTGGAGCGCAGCGATCAAGCCGTCGCCGGTGGTCGCATAGTCCGACAGGATGATGTGGCCCGATTGCTCGCCGCCGACATTGTAGCCGTCGCGCCGCATCGCCTCGAGCACGTGGCGGTCGCCGACCTTGGTGCGTTTCAGATCGAGGCCCTGATCGGCGAGATGGCGCTCGAGCCCGAGGTTGGACATCACCGTCGCGACAAGGCCGCCGCCCGAAAGCAGTCCGCGGCGCGCCCAATTGCCCGTGATCGTCGCCATGAGCTGGTCGCCGTCGATCAGGCGGCCGGTCTCGTCGGCGACGATCAGGCGATCGGCGTCGCCATCCAACGCGATGCCGAGATGCGCGCCCGAGGCGACCACGGTCTCGCACATCGCCTCGGGCGCGGTCGAGCCGACGCCCTTGTTGATGTTCTTGCCGTTGGGCTCGACCCCGATCGCGACCACCTCCGCGCCCAATTCCCACAGCGCCGAGGGAGCGACCTGATAGGCGGCGCCGTTTGCGCAATCGACGACGATCTTGAGCCCTTCCAGGGTCAGCGCCTGGGGAAAGGTCGATTTGGCGGCGTGGATGTAGCGGCCGCGCGCATCCTCGACGCGGCGGGCGCGGCCGATCTCGCCGGCGGGTGCGAGCGGTACGTCGCCGTCGATCAGCGTTTCGATTCGCGCCTCGTCCTCGTCCGACAGCTTGTAGCCGTCGGGGCCGAACAGCTTGATGCCGTTGTCGGCGAACGGATTGTGGCTCGCCGAGATCATCACGCCGAGATCGGCGCGCATCGAATGGGTGAGCATCGCGACCGCGGGGGTGGGCATCGGGCCGACCAGGACCACGTCCATGCCGACCGCGGTGAAGCCCGCGACCATCGCGTTTTCGAGCATGTAGCCCGACAATCGCGTGTCCTTGCCGATCACGACGCGGTGCTTGTGCTCGCCGCGCACGAAATGCGCGCCGGCCGCCATCCCCACCTTCATCGCCATCGCCGCCGTCATCGGCGCGGCGTTGGTGAGTCCCCTGATGCCATCGGTGCCGAAATATTTTCTTGCCATGCTGCCGGGTCCGATCCGCTATGCCGGGTTTCGATCCTGATAACGGCTCAAGGGGGCGAGCGCGAGCATGTCCAAGACTACCCGAATCCTCCTCGCGCTCGTCTGCGGCCTCGCACTGGGGATCGCGATCGCCGGGTTTGCGCCCGAATGGGTGCCGGCCGCGACCGGAATCGCGCAGCCGATCGGCACCGCCTGGCTCAACGGCCTGCAGATGACGATCGTGCCGCTGGTGGTGGCGCTGCTCGTCACCGGCGTCGCGGCGAGCGCGGAGGCCGCGCGCGCCGGGCGGCTGACGGCGCGCGCGATCGTCACCTTCATCGTGCTGTTGTGGATCGCCTCGGCGCTCGCGGCGGGAGTGACGCCGCTGCTGCTCGAGCTGTTTCCGCTTCCGCAAGGTGCGGCGGGCGCGCTGCGCGATGCGCTGGCGCACGCCAAGCCGGTGGGCGAGATCGCGCCGTTTTCGCAGTTCATCACCACCCTGGTGCCGACCAACGTCGTGACCGCGGCGGCCGAAAACGCCTTCCTGCCGCTGATCGTATTCGCGCTCGTCTTCGCCTTCGCGCTCACGCGGCTGCCGGCCGAGCAGCGCCGGCGCATGACCGACTTCTTCCAGATCATCGCCGACGCGATGATCGTCGTCATCAACTGGATATTGTGGCTGGGGCCGATCGGGGTGTTCGCGCTGGCGCTGGTGTTCGGCGCGAAGGCGGGGACGGCGGCGATCGGCGCGCTGCTTCATTATGTCGCGATCGTCTCCGCGGTCGGGATCGTGGTGTGGCTCGCGGCCTTTCCGTTCGGCGCGATCGGCGGGCGCGTGCCCCTGGGCCGCTTCATTCGCGCGACGGGGCCCGCCCACGCGGTCGCGATCAGCACGCAATCGTCGCTCGCCTCGCTGCCCGCGATGCTGCGCGGGACCGAGGAGCTGGAGGTTCCGGTCGCCCGTAGCGGGATCGTGCTGCCGCTGGCGGTCGCGATCTTCCGGGTGACGGGGCCGCCGATGAACCTCGCGGTCGCGATCTATGTCGCGCACATCTACGGCGTGCCGCTGGGGCCGGCGCAGATCGCGGCGGGGATCGCGGTTGCCGCGGTGACGACGATGGGGGCGGTCGGACTGCCCGGGCAGGTGAGCTATATCAGCTCGATCGCGCCGATCTGCATCGCGATGGGCAGCCCGATCGGGGCGTTGGGGCTGCTGATCGCGGTCGAGACGCTGCCCGACCTGGTGCGCACGATCGGCAACGTCGCGATGGATATTGCGGTGACCGCGACGGTTGCAGGGCGCAAGAAGGATGACCACCTGACCGAGGCAGACGCCTTGCTGAAGGAGGACACGCCATGAAATACCGCACGCTGGGTGACGGCCTCACCGTTTCCGCGCTGGGGCTCGGCTGCATGCCGATGGCGGGGGTCACCGCCGGCATGTACGGGGAGGCGAACGAGGCGGAGAGCATCGCGACGATCGACCGCGCGATCGCGCTCGGCGTCACCTTCTTCGATACCGCCGAGGTGTATGGCCCCTATACCAACGAGGAGCTGCTGGGCCGCGCGATCAGGGGCAAGCGCGAGGGGCTGGTGATCGCGACCAAGTTCGGCTTCCGGATCGACGAGGGGGTGCGCGGCACCGATTCGTCGCCCGCCAACGTGCGCAAGGTGTGCGAGGAATCGCTTCGGCGCCTCGGAATCGACACGATCGATCTCTTCTACCAGCACCGCGTCGATGCCGACGTGCCCATCGAGGAGACGGTGGGCGCGGTGGCGGACCTGATCGCCGAGGGCAAGGTTCGGCATATCGGGCTTTCCGAGGCGGGCGTCGGCACGCTGAAGCGTGCTGCGGCGGTGCATCCCATTGCTGCGCTGCAATCCGAATATTCGCTGTGGGAGCGCGACGTGGAGGAGGAAATCCTGCCTGCGTGCCGCGATCTCGGCATCGGTTTCGTGCCGTACAGCCCGTTGGGACGAGGCTTTTTGACCGGGCAGATCACCAGCCGCGACGACCTTCCCGAGGGCGATTACCGGCTGGGTGATCCGCGCTATTCGGAAGAGAATTTCGCCAGGAACATGGCCGCGGTCGAGGTGGTGAAGCGCGTTGCGGAGCGGCACGATGTGAGCGCCGCGCAGATCGCGCTCGCCTGGCTGCTCGCGCAAGGGCCCGACATCGTGCCGATCCCGGGATCCAAGCGCCGCGAGACGCTCGAGGACAGCATGGCCGCGGTCGAGGTGACGCTCACCAGCGACGACCTCGCCGAGCTCGACCGCGCGTCGCCCCGCGGCGCCACCGCGGGGCCGCGCTACGCCGACCCGCGCATGCTGGCGATGACCCGGTTGTAGCCGCGATCACCTGCTCCCCGGCGAGCACTCGCCGGAGAGGCTCGTCGATCACTCGACGCCGTGCATCCACTTCTTGATGACGGGCGACAGGATCAGCAGCACGACGCCGATCCCGACCGCGATCCAGCCGATCTTGACGAACACCGCGGTGTAGGTGTGGAGGCTGACCGCGAGGTTGGTGACCTGCCCGCCGACCGTCTCGACGCTCGCGACCTGCGCGACCAATCCCGCGACGTATTGCGCGACCGAGATCGACAGGAACCATACGCCCATCATCAGCCCGACGATCCTCGCGATCGAGAGCTTGGTAATCATCGACAGGCCGACCGGCGAGATGCACAGCTCAGCGAGGCTGTGGATCAAATAGAGCCCGGCGAGCCACCATAGCGCCACCTTGAAATCCGGCCCCGCGAAGGTCGTGCCCCAGACGAGGAACAGGAAGCCGGCGCCGACGCCCATCAGCGCGATCGCGAACTTGACCGGGATCGACGGTTCGAGGTTGCGCTTGGCGAGCGCGCCCCAGACCAGCGTGAGCAGCGGCGCGAAGATGACGATCGAGAGCGGATTGAAGTTCTGCGTCTGCGGCGCCGAGAGCTCGAACAGCCCGAACACGCTCAGATCGGTGTTGCGATCGGCGAAGAGCGTGAGGCTCGAGCCGGCCTGCTCGAACAACGTCCAGAAGACGACGTTGAAGGTGACGAGCACCATCGCGGCGACCATCATCTGGAACTCGGCCTTGCTGCCCTTGACGTACGACCAGACCAGGATTGCGGGCACGCCGATCAGGAACGCGCCGAACAGCAACTTGCCCATCAGCGGCAGCGTGATGATGTAGCCGACGATCCCCGCGCCCGGTTGCGGATCGGGGGTGTTCATCAGGTTGACGAAGAGGAAGTAGAAGACCGGCACCACGAGCACCGCGAGCGCATAGATCAGCAGCGCGCGATCGGGGCCGGTGCGTTCGGGCGGTTCTCCGTAGCCCGCGAGGCGGCCGCCGTCGAACTGGATCAACGTCCACGAGACCATCATGCCCACGCCGACGACGAGAAAGCCCGCCCACCAGCCGAACAGATCGGCGAAGATCGGACAGACGAGCTGGCCCCCGATCGAGCCGACGTTGATGCCCATGTAGAAGATGGTGAACCCCGAGTCGCGGCGGCGGTCGCCAGGTTCGTAGAGCGAGCCGACCATCGTCGAGATATTGGGCTTGAAGAAGCCGTTGCCGATCGAGATCGTCGACAGCGCAATGAGCAGGATCGCGACGAAGAACGGACTGCGATGCCCGCCCGATTCGAACGATTCATTGGGCACCGTGCGGGCGACCGCGCCATCGGGCGCGACGAGCGAGATGCTGCCGTCCTTGTTGCCCTTGATCGCGAGCTTCTGCCCGTCCGCGACGAGATAGCGCGCCTCGTTCTCGTTGCTGGTCGGGCCGTCCGAATAGTTGTTGACCTGCACCTCGTAGCGCTGGCCGTCGACGATCGCGTAGGGCTGCGCCGTCTGGCCGCCGAAGCACAGGGTGAAATAGCCGACCGCCATCATGATCGCGCCGAACTTCACCGACCGCTTGGAACCCAGATACTGGTCCGCGAGATAGCCGCCGACGAGCGGGGTCAGATAGACGAGCGCGGTGTAGCCGCCATAGAGGCCCGCCGCCTCGCGATCGCCGAAGATGAAATGCTTGGTGAGATAGAGCATCAGCAGCGCCCGCATCCCGTAATAGCCGAAGCGCTCCCACGCTTCGGTCGAAAACAGGCGGGCGAGCTGGCGGGGATGGCCGAACCAGGTCTTCTCCCTGGCCGGATTGACGTGACTGATATCGGGCGCGCCCGGCGTTTCCACGGTCGGGGTGTCGACCATCAAGCATACTCCCTGGACATGATGACGCCGTCGAACGCGGCGATATGACGGCGCAACCTAACGGCGAATCGGCCAATGTGAAGCCGGTTGTTGCCAGCGCAGCGAACGCCTAGCTGGACGGCCATGATGCTCAACGACCTTTCTTCGCCGCTTTCGCTGCTCGCCACGCGCCGCTCGGGCAAACCGCGCGACCTCGTCACGCCCGGGCCGGACGAGAACCAACTCCGGCAGATTCTCTCGATCGCGGCGCGCACGCCCGATCACGGCAAGCTCGCGCCGTGGCGCTTCGTGGTCGTGCCGGCCGAGCGACGCGACGCCTTCGCAGGCCTGCTCCACGAAGCGTATCTCGCCGAGCGTCCGCAGGCGAAGCGGCTCGAGAGGGAAGCGGTCGAGCAGTTCGCCCGACAGGCGCCATGCGTCGTGGTGGCGCTCTCCTCGCCGAAGCCCGAAAGCCACATTCCCTTGTGGGAGCAGGAGCTCTCCGCGGGTGCGGCGTGCATGAACCTTCTCCACGCCGCGACCGCGCTCGGCTTTGCCGGCGGATGGCTGACCGGCTGGGCGGCGTATTCGACAGCGGTGCGCGACGCCTTCGGCGCGGCGCCCGAGCGGATCGCGGGCTTTCTCTTCCTCGGAACCCCGAGCAAGCCGATCGAAGAGCGCCCGCGCCCGGCGCCCGAGGCGATCGTCCGCTATTGGACATAAATGAGTCTGGACGCATCGGGCGATTGGTGTATTAAAGCAGCATGACAGCGCTCAAGAGCGACGACAGCCCGGTCTATCTCAAGCTGCGCGCGATCATCGCCGAGGCGATCCTGCGCGGCGATTATCGTGCGGGCGACCAGCTCCCCTCGGTGCGCGCGTTCGCGGCCGAGCACGGGGCCAACCCGCTCACCGTCGCCAAGGCCTATCAGAGCTTCCAGGACGACGGCTATGTCGAGGTCCGCCGCGGGGTGGGCATGTTCGTGCTGCCCGGCGCGGTCGAGCGGCTGCGCGTCGCCGAGCGGCACGAATTCGTTTCCAACGTGTGGCCGCGCGTGCGCGCGCACATCGACCTACTGGGGCTCGATACCGCCAACCTGCTCGACATCGAGCGCGCCTGACGGGTTTGCTGCCGTCCAACGCGACAATTTCGGGAAGAGGGCCGTTCGCCGATAAATGACCTGTGCTCCCGCGGGAGCACGGCATTACCTGAGCGCAGGCCCAGTCCAAAGTCGAAGCGGCGCCGGGTTCCCGACGCCGCTCGTATGATACCAATTGCTACGCGCCGAGCGGCTTGGGCGTTCCGAACGGGCCCTTGGGGCGGCGCGTCTTGGGGATCGAGGTGCCGGCGGCGGTCACCGGCGGGGCCTTGGGACCGTCATCGATCCGCCCGATCTCCTCGCCGGCGATCAGCTTCTTGATCTCGTCGCCGGTCAGCGTCTCGTATTCGAGCAGCGCCCCCGCGAGGCTGTGGAGCTGGTCGATATGCTCGGTCAGCACCGTCTTGGCCTTGGCGAGCCCACCCTCGACGATGCTCCGGATCTCGTCGTCGATGAGCTGCTGGGTCTGGTTCGACATCGTCACCGGCTGTGCCGAGGAATAGCCGAGGAAGCTTTCGCCCTCGGGCTGCGAATATTCGACCGGGCCGACCTTGTCCGACATGCCCCATTTGGTGACCATGTCGCGCGC
>CAMLGC010000086.1 GCA_946479505.1 uncultured Sphingomonadaceae bacterium | reverse complement strand
AAATGGGCGCCGAGCTGATGGCCGACTGGCGCATCGAGCGCGCCGCCGGCGACGCATTGACGCGGCTGGCCGGGCGCCCTTGATCCTCCCCTGTAAGGGGAGGGGACTGCCGCGAAGCGGTGGTGGAGGGGTGTCCCGGCTAGCGGCTGCACCCCTCCGTCAGCCCTTCGGGCTGCCACCTCCCCTTCCGCGGGAGGAATAGAGAGTTAGGCTGCCTTCGCGTCCTTCGCCCGCTCGATCGCTTCGAGCACGAGCCGCCTGGCTTCATCGGCATCGCCCCATTTGCCGACCCGCACCCACTTTTCGGCTTCGAGATCCTTATAGTGGGTGAAGAAGTGCTCGATCTGCTGGAACACGATCTCGGGCAAGTCGTCCTTCTGACCGACCTTGGTATAGTAGGGAAAGGTGGTGTCTACCGGCACGCAGACGAGCTTCTCGTCGCCGCCATGCTCGTCCTCGAGGTTGAGTACCGCGATCGGCCGCGCCCGCACGACGCAGCCGGGCACGAAGGGCGATCGCGCAACGACCAGCGCGTCGATCGGGTCGCCGTCGGGCGACAGCGTGTGCGGCACGAAGCCGTAATTGGCCGGATAGCGCATCGGCGTGTGGAGGATACGATCGACGAACAAGGCGCCCGATTTCTTGTCGAACTCGTATTTCACCGGCTCGCCGCCGACCGGCACCTCGATGATGACGTTGAGGCTCTCCGGCGGATTGTCGCCGATCGGCACCATGTCGATACGCATTGGTCTTCCTTCTCACGCGGAACCGGCCCGCTCCCCAAAGGGGAACGAGCCGGCTCGAATAACGATGATAATGCGGGTGCGGGTCCGGCTCAGCGCGGCTGAGCCATCGCTTTACGGCCGCGGTGCGAGCAACCGGTCGAGCCCGGTCTCTCCTTTGCCCGTCTTCTTGAGGTGCGGATAGCGCAAGCCGCCATGATAGTCGATGGCGACGTCCTTGAACTGATCGCCCGACTTCACCAGCAGGTGGATCGGCTCCTTGCCCGTCTTGGCGTCGCGGATCGCATTGTTGAGCCGCTCGCCCGAAAAGGCCGCGCCGTCCACAGCCAGGATCTCGTCGCCCACGTCGAGCCCTTCCTCGAACACCGGGCTATCCCAGATCACGGTCGTGATCTCGCCCTTGTCGTTCGAGCCCAGCCCGATCGAGTGCGTCGCATCGACGCGGTGGTAGTTCTTGAGCAGCCCCTTCACATAGTCGGAGGGCTCGTCGGTATAGACGAGCTCGTAGCCATTGTTGGTGAAGCCGTTCAGCGGCGCATGCGTGCTCGTCTGGTGGAGCCGCTCGGTCAGCAGGCTGCGCCAGTCATAGGGCTGGATTCCGTTCAGCGTCGCGACCACGTCGTCGAACGTGTAGGTCAGCTCGCCCCAATCGCCGTCGCGCACGCCGAAGAACGCCTTGGCAAAATCGTCGATCGATTTCTTGCCGCCCGATTGGTCTCGCAGGATCGAATCGACCTCCATCCACACCAGCAGCCCCTCGTTGTAATAGTCTTCGGAGCGCTGATAGTTGCTCCAGCCCTTGGGCCGGCGCTGCGAGATGATCGGATCGTTGGTGGTATCGACCAGCGGGCGCCAGCGACGGCCCGGCGTGTTGTCGTAGCTCGCCGCGATATAGGCATAGGCGTCGAGCGTATCCTCCTTCGAAACGAGCCCCGACCGCGCCTGGAGCACATAGCCCCAGAACTGCGTCTGGCCCTCGTACACCCACAGCAGGCTGTCGCGCATCGGCACCGAATAATTGGGCGTCCACAATTCGGCCGGGCGGCGGAACTTGCCGTCCCAGCTATGCGTGTATTCGTGCGGCAGCAGGTTGCGCGACGGCGTGTTGCTGTCCCAATCGGTGAAATAGCCCGTGTCGACCCCGTCCTCCGAGCTGCGATGATGCTCGAGCCCGATCCCGCCGAGATTGTCCGAGATCGTCAGCAGGAAATGATACTTATCGTAATGCTGTGCGCCGAAGGTCTTCACGGCCTGCTCGACGAGGCGCTTGTGCGCCGCGATCTGCTCGGGCGTCGCCTTCAGCTCGTCGGGCGTGTCGGCGACGACGTCGAGGAACACGCGGTCGGAAAGCGGGAATTCCTTGGTGTATTTGCCCGCAATCGTCGGCGAATCGATCAGCGTCTGATAGCTCGTCTTCTGGTACGCATAGTTCGATCCGCGCGCATTCGACGGCAGCCCCGAATAGGCCGTCCAGCCATCGGGATATTTCACCGTCGCCTCGATCGGGATCTGTCGCGTGTAATAGCCCGCGGGATAGAGGCTCACCGTATTCCACTGTAGGCTCAGCATCTCAGGCGTCACCTGGATGCGGCCCTGGTTGCCCTGCGTCGCCGAAAGATAGACGAAATTGGCCTCGATCTCCTTGGTGCCCGCGGGCACGTCGATGTGAAAGGCCTCCATCGCCACCTTGTCGCGCGTCCAGGGAATTTCCTTTCCGCCCGCGAAGATGTGCAGCCCCGCGAGCTTGTCGATCGGCGCGGACGGCGAATGATGGCCCGGAAGCCATTTCGGGTAGAGCAGCACCATCGGTCCGGTCTGGTCGACGGGGATCGTCTCCTTCACCTCGAAGATGCCCTGCGAGGTATCGCTCGCATCGACATGGAGCGTGATCGTGCCCGGATAGGGTTTGTCGACCGGCGCGGGGATGGCGTCGACGAACGGAACCGGCTGCGGCTTGGTGTTCTCGACCTGCGCGGCCGCGGGAACGGCGGCGGTCGTGGCGAGCAGGCAGGCGGCGACAAGGGCGAGACGGTTCATGGGCAAGCCTTCGGCTGAATGGATGGATGGCGAGGGACTTACGACCCGACACGCCTCCGCGTCCAGCCTCGACCCGTGCTTTTTTGGCGACCGACTGCGGCGATCGAGTCGAAACGCTGGCGATTCGATCAACGCTCCCTTAGATAGCCGCCCTTCTATGGCCCGTATCGAGACCCCCAACCGCATTCGCGGCACGCAGGATATTTTTGGCGAGGACGAGCGCCGCTTCGCGCGCGTGCTCGACGCGTTCGACCGCGTGCGGCGCCTCTATTGCTTCGGCCGCGTCGAAATTCCGGTATTCGAGGCGACCGGCGTATTCGCGCGCTCGATGGGCGAGACCTCGGACGTCGTCTCGAAGGAGATGTACACGTTCGAGGATCGCGGCGGCGATTCGATCACGCTGCGCCCCGAATTTACCGCGGGCATCTGCCGCGCCTACATCACCGAGGGCTGGCAGCAGCATGCGCCGCTCAAGCTCGTCACGTCGGGCCCGGTCTTCCGGTACGAGCGCCCGCAAAAGGGCCGCTTCCGCCAGTTCCACCAGCTCGACGCCGAGATCGTCGGCGCCGCCGAGCCCGCCGCCGACGTCGAGCTCCTGACGCTCGCCGACCAGCTCCTCCACGAACTCGGCATCGCCGAGGGCGTCACGCTCCAGCTCAATACGCTCGGCGACGCCGAGACGCGCGACGCGTGGCGCGGCGCGCTGGTCGCGCATTTCGAGGCGCATCGCGGCGATCTGTCGGAAGACAGCCTCGCCCGCCTCGGCAAGAACCCCTTGCGCATCCTCGATTCGAAGGACCCGCGCGACCGCCCCGTCGCCGACGCCGCCCCCGATATCGACGCGCACCTCACCAGCGAGGCCGACGCCTTCTTCGAGGCGGTGACCAAGGGCCTCGACGCGGCCGGCGTCGCCTGGACCCGCAACAGCCGCCTCGTCCGCGGCCTCGATTACTACCGCCACACCGCGTTCGAATTCGTCACCGATCGGCTGGGCGCGCAGGGTACCGTCCTCGCGGGCGGCCGCTACGACGGCCTGATCGGCGCGCTCGGCGGCCCGGAAACCCCCGGCGTCGGCTGGGCTGCGGGCGTCGAGCGGCTGGCGATGCTATTGGGCCAACCCGCCGCCGCGACCATCGACGCCGTGGTCGTTCCACTCGGCGAGGCGGCAGCCGCGCGCGCGCAAGGCGTGCTCGCCGACCTTCGCCGCGCCGGTGTCGCGGCCGACATGGCGTTCAAGGGCAACATGAAGAAGCGCCTTGCCAAAGCCGATGCGCAGGGCGCGCGCTACGCCGTGATCCTCGGCGATGACGAGCTCGCCAAGGGCGTTGCGGCGGTAAAGAATCTCGGCGCCGGCACCCAGCACGAAGTTGCGCTCGACATGCTGGCGGAGACGCTGCGGTGACCGTCTTTTCCTTCACCGGGATGGTTGGCGCCGCATGACCCGCATCTCGCCCGAACGGATCGCGCAGATCGAGGCGCGGCGGGACGAGTTGCAGGCGCTGATGGCGACCGGCGACCTGCCCGGCGACCGCTTCGTCGCGGTGTCGAAGGAATATGCCGAACTCGAGCCCGTCGCCGCCGCCGCGGGCGAGGTGCGGCGCCTGCGCGCCGAAGCCATCAGCCTTCAGCACATGACGCACGAGGCCGATGCCGAGCTGCGCGCGCTTGCCGCCGAGGAGCTGGCCGAAAACGAAGCCCGCCGCGCCGACGCCGAGCGCCGTCTCGCGCTCGCGCTCCTGCCGCGCGACGCCGCCGACGCGCGCCCCGCGATGCTCGAAATCCGCGCCGGCACCGGCGGCGACGAGGCCGCGCTATTCGCGGGCGACCTGTTCCGCATGTACCAGCGCTACGCCGACGCGCACGGCTGGCGCGTCGAGCTGATCTCGGCGAGCCCTTCCGAAGCCGGCGGCTACAAGGAGGTCGTCGCGAGCGTCACCGGCACCGGCGTCTTCGCAAAGCTCAAGTTCGAAAGCGGCGTTCACCGCGTCCAGCGCGTGCCGGTGACCGAGAGCGGCGGGCGCATCCACACCTCGGCAGCCACCGTCGCGGTGCTGCCCGAGGCGGAGGAGGTCGATGTCCAGATCGACGACAAGGATCTGCGCATCGACGTCTATCGCTCGTCGGGCCCCGGCGGGCAGTCGGTCAACACCACCGATTCGGCGGTGCGGATCACGCATCTGCCCACCGGTCTCGTCGTCATCCAGCAGGACGAGAAATCGCAGCACAAGAACAAGGCCAAGGCGATGAAGGTCCTGCGCACCCGCCTCTACGAGGCCGAGCGCGAGCGGCTCGCGGCCGAGCGGTCGGGCACGCGCAGGGCGATGGTCGGCTCCGGCGACCGCTCGGAACGCATCCGCACCTACAATTTCCCGCAAGGCCGCGTCACCGATCACCGCATCAATCTGACGCTCCATCGCCTCCCCGAAATCCTCGAAGGCGAAATGAACGAGCTGATCGACGCGCTCATCGCCGAGGACGAGGCCGCGCGCCTTGCGGCGATTGATGGCTAATTTCACCCCTCCCGCGAGCGGGAGGGGCCCGGGGTGGGCGCCCGGCCTCTTCAAACGATGGCGTTTGTGGTGAGCGCGAGCCCACCCCCCAGCCCCCTCCCGCGCGCGGGAGGGGGAGTGAGAGCCGCCCTCATCACCGCCACCGCCCAACTCATCCCCATCTCCGGCACCCCCCGCCTCGACGCCGAGCTCCTCATCGCGCACGCCCTCGGCGTCACCCGCGAGTCCCTGCTTCTCTCCCACCTCGACGCCGCGGTCCCGCCGACCTTCGCCGATCTCCTCGCGCGTCGCTTGCGCCACGAACCGGTCGCCTACATCACTGGCACCCGCGCCTTCTGGACGATCGAGCTCGCGGTCGGCCCCGGCGCGCTGATCCCGCGCCCCGACAGCGAGACGCTGATCGAGGCCGCGGTCGAGCATTTCGGCGATCGCGCGCCCAGAACGATCCTCGATCTCGGCACCGGCCCCGGCACGCTCCTCCTCGCCGCGCTCGACCAATGGCCGCACGCGACCGGCCTCGGAGTCGATCGCAGCGGCGAGGCGCTCGTGATGGCGCGCGCCAACGCCCAACGGCTTGGCAGCGAAACCCGCGCCCGCTTCGTCGAAGGCGATTGGGCCGCGGGAATCGACGGCGCGTTCGATCTCGTGCTCGCCAACCCGCCTTACATTGCCGCGCACGAGTCACTCCCGCCCGAGGTCCGCAATCACGAGCCCCCCGGCGCGCTCTATGCCGGCCCCGACGGGCTCGACGCCTACCGCGCAATCATCCCCGAACTCCCCCGCCTCGTCGCGCCGGGCGGCGTCGCGGTCCTCGAGATCGGCCACGAGCAGGCCGAGGCGGTCGGCGCGCTCGTTGCAGCGACGGGGCGTGCCTGGTCGCTCCGGCGCGACCTCGCCGGCCGGCCGCGCGCGATCGTGGCTTGAACTCGCGCACCCGGCACCCGATATTTCCTCTTGGCGATCGGCTCCGTGCAAGCTAAGGAAAGCTCCGGGGCAGGCCCCTTCAACCAAGTTGTTGAATCGAGGCCATTGATCCATACCACCGTCATGATGCCGCTATCGTCCGGCGGCCGTGGCAGCTTGATTGCGCTGCGTGTGCGGCGCGGATCACGCGGGGAACGCGCACCCGATGATTGCGCTGGACCGGGTTTGCATACTGGACACGAGGATCATTAGACGTTGATGAACAATCGGCAGGCCGGCCGCCGTCGCGGCCGTGGCGGGCAGCGCCCGCAGGGTAATCCGCAGGGTGGCAACCGCATCGACAACCGCGCCCGCGGCAACGCGAACCAACTCTACGAGAAGTACAAGAATCTCGCGCGCGACGCGCAGATGCAGAGCGATCGCGTCAATGCGGAATATTATCTTCAGTTCGCCGACCATTATTTTCGGGTACTGAACGAGACCCGTTCGCGCACCGAGGAGCATCAGCGCCGCCACCGCGACGATCAGGACGATGGCGACGGGATCGACGACGAGGGCGAGGAGCAGCGCACCGACGAGCAGCGGGGCGACCATCGCCGCGGTCGCGAGGAGGGCGAGCGTCAAGGCGGCCGGCGTTCGCGCCAGCGCGGCGGCGACAATGACGAGGGGCAGTCGGAAGCCAGCGAGACCCAGCGCGAGTCCGCGGAGGACGAAGAGGCGCCTGCGCCGCGCCGTCGCGGCCGCCCTCGGCGCGAGGCCGCCAACGAAGCCAATGGCGAGGCGGCGATCGAGGCCGATCGCTTGCCGCCAGCACTTGGCGGCGAAGAGGGTGAGGAAAAGCCCCGCCGCCGCCGTGGCCGCCCGAGCGGTGACGCCATCGCCGCCGAATAGTCGCATCTCCACACCTTCGGCGGCGCGCCCGGGCTTCGGAGGAATTTTTCAGACGCGCTCGCGCTTTTCCAGGGCGCAATAGCATTCGGGGTCGACTTCGATCTGGAGCGTTGCGTGCGCGATCGCGAAGCGATCGTGCAGCATCGCCTGCGCGTCGACGAGAAATCGGTCGCCCGGATGGCCGCCGGGTATCACCAGATGCGCGGTCAGGACGGTTTCGGTCGTGCTCATCGGCCAGATGTGGAGGTCGTGCGTGCCCGCCACGCCCGGAAGACGCGCGAGCGCCTCCCCGACCGCGTCGAAATCGATCCCGCGCGGCACCGCGGCAAGCGACATCTCGATCGCTTCCTTGAGCAGCCCCCAGGTCTGCCAGAAGATCACCGCGGCGATGACGAGACTGGTGACCGGGTCGATCCAGCCGATCCCGGTGCGCCAGATGACGAGCCCCGCCACCACCACGCCCGCCGACACCGCCGCGTCGCCCGCCATGTGGAGGAAGGCGCCGCGGATGTTGATGTCGCCCTTGCGCCCGCGCGCGAACAGCAAGGCGGTGGCGCCGTTGACGACAATGCCGATCGCCGCGACGACAGACACCGTGGCACCGGCAACGGCGGGCGGATCGCCGATGCGCTGGACCGCCTCGAGCACGATCGCGCCCAACGCGACGAGCAGCAGCACCGCATTGGCGAGCGCGGCGAGAATCGACGAGCCGCGCAGGCCGTAGGTAAAGCGCTTCGACGGCGGCGTCCTGGCGAGCGTCGCGCCGCCCCAGGCGAGCGCGAGCCCGAGCACGTCGGAGAAATTGTGCCCCGCATCGGCGAGCAAGGCGACCGAATCGGCGAGCAGGCCATAGATCGCCTCGATCGCGACGAACCCCAAATTGAGCGCGATGCCGATCGCGAACGCGCGGTCGAAACTCGCGGAATGGCCGTGTCGGTGGCCGTGCTCGTGTGCATGATCGCGGGTCATCGGCGCATCGCTAGCATCGAGCCGGCGCGAGATACTAGGACATCGAACGCCATCGTCCGGCTGCCCGATCGAGCGGCAAAGTTGACCACGAGACCAGATTTCAGCCGTGTAGGACAGCCCCGATCGATCAGGCGGGTTCGAGCAGGCGCTCCGCCTGCGCGCGCGCTTCGGGGGTGATCTCGGCGCCCGAGAGCATGCGGGCGATCTCCTCGCGGCGCTCGCCCGCGTCGAGCCCGCGCACCCCGGTCCGCGTGACGGTTCCGTCGTGGCTCTTGGCAATCAGCAGATGCTGGCGCCCGCGCGCGGCGACCTGCGGGCTGTGGGTAACGACGAGCACCTGGGCGTCGGTCGCGAGGCGCGCAAGCCGCTGCCCGATCGCGCTCGCGACGGCACCGCCGACTCCGCGGTCGATCTCGTCGAAGATCATCGTCGGCGCCGCGCCCTCTTCGGCGAGCGCGACCTTGAGAGCGAGGATGAAGCGCGACAGCTCGCCGCCAGAGGCGATGCGGATCAGCCCGCCGAACGGCGCCCCGGGATTGGTCGAAACCTCGAACTCGACGCGGTCGCGGCCGGCGGGCGACCAGTGCTCGCGCGGCAGCTCGGCGACGACGGTGCGAAAGCGCGCGGCATCGAGCTTGAGCGGGCCGAGTTCGGCCGTCACCGCCGCGTCGAGCCGCTCCGCGGCTTCGCAGCGCGCATCGGAAAGCGCCTCGGCGGCCGTTTCATAGGCGTGCTCGGCGTCCTGCACCTCGCGCTCAAGCCGGGCGATCCCCTCGCCCCCGCTTTCGATCCGCGCCAGCTTTCCGGCGAGGTCCTCGGCGAGCGCCGCCAGCTCGTCGGGTTGGACGCGGTGCTTGCGGGCCACGCCGCGCAGCTCGAACAGGCGGGTCTCAGCGGCTTCGAGCCGCGCCGGATCGAAGGCCAGCGCTGCGGCCGCCTCGTCGATCTTGTCCTGCGTGGCGGCGCCTTCGATGATCGCGCGATCAAGCGCAGCGAGCGCCTCGGCTAGCGCCTCATGGTCACCCGCGACGCGCTCGATCACGCGCGCCGCCTGGCGTAACCGCGCCAGCCCGCCCTCGGCACCGTCGAGCAATTCGGCGACCGCCTGAAGATCGCCCGCGATCCGCTCGCCGCGCTGCATCGTCGCGCGGCGTTCGGCGAGCGCCTGCTCCTCGCCCGGTTCGGGGGCAAGGGCGCGCAGCTCGGCAACCGCGTGCCCGAGGAAATCGCGATCACGCTCGATGGCGTCCTGCTCGGCGCGGGCACGGGCAAGCGTCTCCTCGGCGGCGCGCCAGCCGCGATAGGCATCGGCGATCGCGGCGGCGTCGAGCCGCCCGAAGGCGTCGAGCAGGTCGCGATGCCCGCGCGGATTGAGCAGCCCGCGCTCGTCGTGCTGACCGTGAATCTCGACGAGCGCGCCGCCGAGGTCGCGCAGCAGGCCCGCCGACGCGGGGGAATCGTTGACGAAACCGCGACTGCCGCCGTCGGCCTTGACGACACGGCGGATCATCAGCGGCTCGCCCGGTTCGATCTCGATCCCGTTTTCGGCAAGGATCGCGTCGACGCCGGGCGGCGGCACGAAGCTTGCGGTAACGACCGCCTGCGCCGCACCGCTGCGCACGAGCCCCGAATCGGCGCGGGCGCCGAGCGCGAGCCCGAGTGCATCGAGCAGGATCGATTTGCCCGCGCCCGTCTCGCCGGTGAGCACCCCCAACCCGGACTCGAACTCGAGGTCGAGCGCCTCGATCAGCACGACGTCGCGAATCGAGAGCGCACTCAGCATGGCGCGCGCCGCCGATCGCCCATCGGCTCAGCCCGTCGTATCGGGATCGCCCGCCGGAACGGTGCCGTCACCGATCGTGTCGCCGCCCGGGCTCGCCCGCGTGGGCGGCGCAGGGGCTTCGGCGGCCGGCGTCGGCGCGTCGGGCAGTGGCGAAATGCCCGGCGAGGTCGAGGTGCCGGGGGTGCCGGGTGCGATCACCTGGCCGGGCGCCGCGGCAGCGACCTGCTGCGGCGGATGCTCCTGCATCAACTCGTAGGCGCGCTGATACCAGTCGGTACCGGCATAGTTGACGCCGAGCACCGCCGCCGCCTTTTCGGCCTCCTGCGGCATGCCCAGCGCGAGATAGGTTTCGGTCAACCGCATCAGCGCCTCGGGAACGTGCGTCGTCGTCTGATATTCGTCCACCACGCGGCGGAAGCGCAGCGTCGCCGCGAGCCATTCGCC
>CAMLGC010000085.1 GCA_946479505.1 uncultured Sphingomonadaceae bacterium | reverse complement strand
CGAGATCGGGATTGAACGCCGAGCCCCAGATGATGTTGGCGTCGGGATCGACCAGTTCGCGAATGTGGTTCGCGGCTTCGTCGACCTCGAGCAGGCGCATGTCCTCGCCGCCGGTGATCGAGATGATGACGCCCTTGGCGCCCTGCATGCTGACACCGTCGAGCAGCGGGTTGGCGATCGCCTTCTGCGCGGCCTCGAGGGCGCGCGCGTCGCCATCGGCCTCGCCGGTACCCATCATCGCCTTGCCCATCTCCTGCATCACCGAGCGCACGTCGGCGAAATCGAGGTTGATGAGGCCCGGCATCACCATCAGGTCGGTGATTCCGCGCACGCCCTGCTGAAGCACCTCGTCGGCCATTTCGAAGGCCTGCTTGAACGTGGTGTTGGCGTTGGCGATCAGGAACAGGTTCTGGTTCGGGATCACGATCAGCGTGTCGACGAACTTCTGAAGCTCTTCGATTCCCGCGTCGGCGGCTTTGGAGCGGCGCGTGCCTTCGAACGAGAACGGCTTGGTGACGACACCCACCGTCAGGATACCCATATCGCGCGCGGCCTTGGCGATGACGGGCGCTGCGCCCGTGCCGGTGCCCCCGCCCATGCCCGCGGCGATGAAGCACATGTGCGCGCCTTCGAGCAGCTTGGTGACGTCGTCGATCGTCTCCTCGGCCGCCGCGCGCCCGATCTCGGGCCGCGATCCGGCGCCGAGTCCTTGCGTGATCTTGGCGCCGAGCTGTATCTTGCTCGACGCGCTCGACTGCTTGAGCGCCTGCGCGTCGGTATTGGCGACGAGGAAGTCCACGCCCTGAACTTCCGCGCGCATCATGTTCGCGATCGCATTGCCGCCCGCGCCACCGACGCCGATCACGGCGATCCTGGGGGTCAGCTCGTCGACCTCAGGAGTGAGGAATTCGATGCTCATCGGTGATTCTCCGCCCTTCCCCGTTTACTCTGGGGATTCAACTTGTACCCGACGCCTTTTGCACGATCGGTTTGGGTGACTCTAGCGAAAACAAGGGGTCGCCAACATTATCTGTTAATAATTCGCTTTAACCGCAGCCATCAACCGTCTGACCGCACCGAGCCCCCGCGGCTTGTGGATCATCTGATCGGTCGCCGCCGTCGCGCGGAGGTCGATCGGATCGCTCGCTGCAAAGTAGGCGAGCCCCGCCAGCGTCGTGAACGCCGGCCCCGAATGGGCATCGGGCAGGGCCGTCAGCCCGCGCGGTCGCCCGATCCGCACCGCGCGGCCGAGCGCCTGCTGCACATAATCGGCAATGCCCTTGAGCTCCGCGCCGCCGCCGGTCAGCACCACCTGGCGTCCGACCGGACCCTCGAAGCCCAAATCCTTGAGCGCCTTCTGAATCTCGCCGGTCAGATGCTCGAGTCGCTGGCGGACGACCGCGATCAATTGCGCGCGCGTGATCCTCGATCCCTCGCCGCCTTCGTCCTCGGTCGAAATCGGTGCGACGTCGATCATGTCGTGATTGTCGCGCGGGCTCATGTTCGCCGAGCCGTAGAAGCATTTCATCCGCTCGGCCTGCGCACGGCGCGTGCCGAACGCGCTTGCGATGTCGTCGGTGATGTCGGCAGCGCCGATCGGGATCGACTGGAGGCCTACAAGCATCCCGCCCGCGAACAGCGAGACATTGGTGATCCCCGCGCCGAGCTCGACCAACGCGACGCCGAGCTCGCGCTCCTCGTCCGAAAGGCAGGCGAACCCGGTCGCGAGCGGGGCGGCAATGATCGACTTCACCTCGAGATGCGCCGAGCGCACGCACAAATCGAGATTTCGAACCGGCGATCCGTCAGCGGCGACGACATGGATGTGGACGCCGAGCCGGTCGGCGTGGAGACCGAGCGGCTTCTTGACACCCGTCAGGCCGTCGAGCGTGTAGAGCGTCGGCTGCGCGTGGAGCACCATCCGCCCGCCAGGATCGATCGACTCGCGCCCCGCCTGGAGCAGCTCGTCGATGTCGGCCTGTTCGATCCGGTGCCCGCCCAGTTCGACCTCGACCGACGCGACATCGGAGACGAGCCCGCCCGCCGAAAAGCTCACCCACACATTCTCGATGTTGGTGCCCGCTATTCGCTCGGCCTGCTCGACAGCCTCGCGCACCGCGGTCTCGGTCGCCGCCATGTCGGCGATGTAGCCTCGCTTGACCCCGCGGCTCTCGCGCTGGCCGGTGCCGAGCACGATCAGTTCGCCGCCATCGGCCTTCTGCGCGATCATTGCCGAAACCTTCGACGACCCGATGTCGAGCGCCGTAATCAGATCCTCGGGTGCTGCCTTCGCCATTTCATTTACCCCTCAACCCGGCCGATCAGCCGTCCTCACCCACAGCCATTTCGCCCTCGGACGCGACCGGCTGGGCCGACCCAGCGGACGTGACGTCATGCCGTATCACCTGTCCCGGCTTGCGCGCGACCAGTTTCGTCGGATCGCGCATGTCGAAACGCAGAAACCCCTTGCCGAGCAGCCGGTCGGCGCCGTCGAGCTCGGCGAACCTGACGAGCGCGGCGGCGGCGCCCTGTTCGGGCAGCGCCAGCGTCTCGCCGCTGTCGAACAGCAGGTTCCAGCGGCGGTTGCCGATCCAGGTCGCGGCACGGATACGGGGCCGCAGCGCCGGCGCAGCCTCGATCAACGCCTGATAGGCGGGCGCCTGCGCTGCCGCGCCCTCGCCGATCAGCAGCGGCAGATCGGGCATAGCGTCGGGCGAGATTTGCTCGAGCAGCACGCCGCTCGCGTCGACCAGCGTGAGCTGGCCGTTGTCCTGCCAGATCGCCGCGGGCGTGCGCTCGTCGATCTGGATGAGCAACGTGTCGGGCAGCCGGCGCGAGACGTGCGCATCCTCGATCCAGCCGTAGCGAAGCAGGTTCTGGCGCACCTCCCCGAGATCGACGAGCGGCATCGCGCGGGACTGCTCGTTGAGCGCGACGGCATAGACGGTCATCTTGTCCATGCGCTTGAGGCCCGTCACCTCGACCTGCTCGACCCGGAAGCCGGCACGGCCCAGGCTCTCGGCTAGCGCGGTGCCGACCATCCCCGGCACGCCGATCCATGTCGCTGCGATCACCAGCACCGCGCTCGCTGCAAGCACGATCCCCCAGGTGACGGTCTTGCGCAGCGTCTCCTCACTGATCTGGAGCCATTCGAGAATGCGGTCGCCGAACGAACGTCGCGGCGGCTTCTTCTTGCCGCGCGCCACGCCGCGCCGCGCCGGCGCTCCGCGCTTCAGCGTCCCGCTCATCGCGGCGCCTCCGCCAGCGCCTCGTCGACGATGCGCTGGACGAGCTCGGGATAGGAAATGCCGAGATGCCGCGCCTGTTCGGGTACCAGGCTGAGCGGCGTCATCCCCGGTTGGGTGTTGACCTCGAGCAGGAACAGCCCGTCCTCGCCCTGATCGTCGTCCCAGCGGAAGTCCGCGCGCGAGCAGCCGCGGCAGCCGAGCAGCCGATGCGCGTCGAGCGCGATCCGCTTGCAGGCATCGGCGATCTCGTCGGGAATGTCGGCGGGGAAGATGTGGTCCGTCAGCCCATCGGTATATTTGGCGTCGTAATCGTAAAAGCCGCTTTTGGGCCGAAGCTCGGTGACACCGAGCGCCTCGTTCCCGAGCACCGCCGTCGTCAGCTCACGTCCGCGGATGAAGGGCTCGGCGAGCAGCTCGTCGAACTCGGCCCACGGCCCCTTCACGTCGCGCCCGATCGGGCTCCCATAATTGCCGTTCTCGGTGACGATCGCGACGCCGACCGACGAACCCTCGTTGACCGGTTTGAGCACATACGGCCGCGCGAGTGGGTCGGCCTCGAACAGCTCGGCACTCTTGACGATCCGTCCGCCGGGCATCGGGATGCCATGCGGGATCAGTGTCTGCTTGGTGAGCTGCTTGTCGATCGCGATCACCGAGGTCGCGAGCCCCGAATGCGTGTAGCGCAAGCCCATCAGGTCGAGCATCCCTTGAACCGATCCGTCCTCGCCGGGCGTGCCGTGGAGCGCGTTGAACACGACATCGGGCCTCGCCTCGGCGAGCCGGAGCGCGACGTCGCGGTCCATGTCGATCCGCGTGACGCGATGGCCGAGACCCTCGAGCGCGCCGGCAATGCCCTTGCCCGACATCAGCGATACTTCGCGCTCGGCCGACCACCCGCCCATGAGGACCGCGATGTGAAGGCTCATTTCTCGCCTCCCGCCTGCGGGAGGGCCTGTTGGTCAGACAGAGAGCATGACAGGCCCTCCCCTGCCCCCTCCCGCGAGCGGGAGGGGAACGTCACCCCCACCCGTTGGATTTCCCATTCCAGCATCACGCCCGAATGCGCCTTCACCGTCTCGCGCACTTCCTCGCCCAGCGCCTCGATCTCCGTACTCGACGCCCCGCCCAGATTGAGCAGGAAATTGCAATGCTTCTCCGATACCTGCGCGTCCCCGCGCCGCAGCCCGCGGCACCCTGCCGCGTCGATCAGCCGCCAGGCTTTGTCCCCCGCCGGGTTCTTGAACGTCGAGCCGCCGGTTCTCGATCGCAGCGGCTGCGAGGCCTCGCGCTCGGCGGCAATGCGGTCCATCTCGGCGGCGATCGCGGCCTTGTCGCCGGGCACGCCGGCAAACAGCGCCTCCACCACCACCGCGCCCGCAGGCAGCTCCGAATGGCGATAGGTGTAGCCGAGCCGCTCCGCCGGCCAGGTCTCCACCTCGCCGCCACGCGTCACCACAGTCGCCTCGACGAGGATATCGCTCGCCTCGCGGCCATAGGCGCCCGCATTCATCCGCACCGCGCCGCCGACCGTCCCCGGTATGCCACGCAGAAACTCGAGCCCCGCGATCCCCGCGTCGCGCGCCGCGCTGGCGACGGTGATCCCCATCGCCCCGCCGCCGGCGCGCACCCGGTTCCCCGGCTCGACCAAAACCTTCGCCATCGCCTTTGGCAGCCGCACCACCACACCCGGCACACCGCCGTCGCGCACGATCAGGTTCGATCCGACGCCGACCGGCAGCACCGGCGTCTCAGGGTCGAGCCCCGCCATGAAGCTCGCCAGATCGCGCGCATCCTCGGGCCGCACGAGCCATTCGGCCGGGCCGCCGGTGCGGAACCAGGTGAAGTCGGCGAGACTGCCCTGATGCTCGGCCGAACCCCGGAGCGGCGGAAGCGCATAGCACACGGTCATGCTGGCACCCGCGCCGCGTCGATCGCGGGCGCGAGGCCCCCCGCCCATTTAGTGATGTCCCCCGCGCCGAGGCAGATCACGAGATCGCCCGCCTGCACCACATGGGCGAGCGTCGCAGCGAGCGTATCCAAATCTGCAACCGTCGCTGCCGAACGGTGCCCGCGCCGTTTGAGCCCATCGACCAGCGCCTGCGCATCGATCCCCTCGATCGGAGTCTCACCCGCGGCATACACGGGCGTCACCAGCACCATGTCGGCATCGTTGAACGCCGTCTGAAACTCGCCCATCAGGTCGTTGAGCCGGGTATAGCGATGCGGCTGGACGACCGCGATCACACGGTTTTTCGCGCCCTCGCGCGCCGCCGAGAGCACGGCGCGAATTTCGACGGGATGGTGTCCGTAATCGTCGATCACCAGCGCGCGATCGTCGCCGAACGCCACTTCGCCTACCTTGGTGAACCGCCGCTTGACCCCGCCAAAGCCCGCAAACCCCTTCTGGACCGTCGCATCGTCGATGCCGAGCTCCAGCGCGACCCCGATCGCCGCGAGCGCGTTCTGCACGTTGTGCCGCCCCGGCATGGGCAGCTCGATGCCTTCGATCGTGCGCACGTCGCCGTCGCGGTTGCGCACCGCAACGTCGAAGCGGTTGGCGCCGCCGATCGGCGTCACGTTCACCCCGCGCACGTCTGCCTGCGCGGCGAAGCCATAGGTCACGATCCGTCGGTCGCGGATGCGCGGCACGATCCCCTGCACTTCGGGATGATCGAGACACAGCAACGCCGCGCCGTAGAAAGGCACGTTCTCGACGAACTCGACATAGGCCTTCTTGACCGTGTCGAAGTCGCCATAATGATCGAGATGCTCGGGATCGATGTTGGTGACGACCGCGATCGTGCCGTCCAATCGCAGGAAGCTGCCGTCGCTCTCGTCGGCCTCGACCACCATCCAGTCGCTTGCGCCTAGCCGCGCGTTCGAGCCGTAGCTGTTGATGATCCCACCGTTGATGACGGTCGGATCAACCCCGCCCGCGTCGAGCAGCGCCGCGATCATCGAGGTCGTCGTGGTCTTGCCGTGCGTGCCGGCAACCGCGACGGTCGATTTCAAGCGCATCAGCTCGGCGAGCATCTCGGCGCGCCGCACCACCGGGATCCGGCGCTCAAGCGCCGCCTCGACCTCGGGGTTGCCGCGCTTGACCGCGGTCGAGACCACGACCACCGCCGTCCCGTCGACATTCTCGGGCCGATGCCCGATCTCGATCGGAATACCCCGGTCGCGCAAGCCTTGGACGACGTAACCCTCCGCCAGATCCGAGCCCTGCACGCTATAGCCGAGATTGTGCATCACTTCGGCAATGCCGGACATGCCGATTCCGCCGATTCCGACGAAATGGATTGTGCCGATATCGGTCGCGACGCCCTTCATGCGTAGGCCGGCTTTCCGTCGGCGCCCGCCGGGAGCGGTACGCCGATCTCAACCGGCCGCCGGGGTGCGCCGAGGTTCTCGACCAGGTCGGCCAGATCGCGCGCGGCGTTGGGCCGGCCGCAGCTCCGCGCGCGCGCGGCCGCATTGGTCAGCGCGGCGGGATCGAGTCCCAATTTCTGCATCTGTTTGGCGAGCTCGACCGGGGTGAACCTGTCCTGCCGAATCATCCGCGCGCCGCCCGCTTCCGTAATCTCCTCGGCGTTGGCCGTCTGATGATCGTCGGTCGCCGACGGGAGCGGCACGAGAATGGCGGGGCGTCCGGCGGCGGTCAGCTCCGCGATCGTCGAAGCGCCTGCACGCGCAAGCACGAGGTGCGCCCAGGCGAGCTGCTCGGGCATGTCGGGCAGATAGGTCGCCAGATCGGCCGCTATCGAGAGCTCGGCATATTTGGCGCGACAGCCGTCGATATCCTCGATCCGCGCCTGGTGCGTCACCTGAAGGCGACGGCGGAACGCGACGGGCAGCATGGCAAGCCCGTCGGGCACGACGGCGCTCAGCACGTTCGCGCCCTGGCTGCCGCCGGTGACGAGCACCCGAAAGATCCCGTCTTCCTCCAGCACCGGATAGGGCCGGTCGCGAAGCGCCAGCACCGCCTCGCGCACGGGATTGCCGACAAGCCGCACCTTCGGCACAAACCTTTCGTCGAGCCGCTCGACCCGCTCGTAGGAGGTCGCGATCGCATCTACCTTGCGCGCGACCAGCCGGTTGACGCGGCCGAGCACCGCATTCTGCTCATGCACCGCGGTCGGGATGCCCGCCTTGAACGCCGCGAGCAGCGCCGGCAGCGCCGGATAGCCGCCGAAGCCGATCACCGCCTCGGGCCGGAAGGTCCGATAGAGCTCGCGCGCCATTGTGCGCCCGGTGAGGATGTTCTTCCCCGCTTTAAACCACCCGATCGGTCCGCCCGCCAGCCGGCCGGCCGGCAGCACATGCGTCTGCACCTCCTCGAACAGGCCGGGGAAGCGCACCCCGCGGTCGTCGCTCACCAGCGCCACGCGGTGGCCGCGCCGGCCCAGCTCCGCGGCGAGCGCGGCGGCAGGGACCATGTGCCCGCCGGTACCGCCGGCGGCGAGGACGAAATGGCGTTCGCGTGTCATGCGTCGCTCCATCGCACATGATAGGGCGAGCGCGTCAAGAACGGGTTGCGCCGCGTAAAGGCGAGCAGCAGCCCCATGCCGATCGACAGCGCGATCATCGACGAGCCGCCATAGCTGATGAATGGCAAGGTCATCCCCTTGGACGGCGCCATGCCGGTATTGACCAGCATGTTGATCATCGCCTGCACGCCGAACTGCGTCGCGAGCCCCGCGGCGGCCAACAGGCGGAACTCGTCCTGCTCGTCGAGCAGCTTGATGAAGACGCGTGCGACCAGCGTGACGAAGAGCAGCACTACGATCGCGCAGGAGATCAGCCCGAACTCCTCGCCGATCACCGAGAAGATGTAGTCGGTGTGCGCCTCGGGCAGGCGAAACTTCATCATTCCGCCGCCCGGCCCGGTCCCGAACAGCCCGCCGGCGGTGAGCGTCGCGTGCGCCATATCGGTCTGGTAATGGTCGATCATCGCGTTGGGATCGGCGCTCGGGAAGAGAAAGGCGTCGATTCGGAGCCGCGCGGTATCGTAAAACATGTACGCGGCGACGAGCCCCAGCGGCACGCAGCCGATGATCGCGCCGAGCGTGCGCGGCGGCGTTCCCGCGATCATCAGCAACGCCATCCACACCGTGCCGAAGATGATCGTCTGTCCGAAATCGGGCTCGAGCATGAGCAGGAATCCGATGCCGCCGGTGAGCAGCAAGGTGAGCGGCACCACCGGCAAATCCTTGTCGTTGCTGCGCAGCGAGAGCAGCCACGCAGTCGTGACGATGAAGAACGGTTTGAGGAACTCGGATGGCTGGAACTGCCCGAAACCGACCGAGAACCAGCGCCGCGCGCCGTTCGTCTCGGCGCCGATGAACGGCACCACGATCAGCAGCCCGATGCACGCGATCGTCCCCACCAGCGCCATGCGCTTCGCGGTCCGCACCGGCAGCATCGAAACCACGAACATCACCGGCAGCGACATCGCGACCCAGGCGAGCTGCCGCCAGAAATAATAAAGCGGCGCGATGTGGTGGCTCGATCCCGAATAGCGCACCGCGCTTGCCGGCGAGGCCGCCGCGACCGCGATCAGCCCGATCGCCATCAGGCACAGAGCGATCAGCAGCAGCACGCGGTCGATGTCCCAGAACCAGAGCGCGAGCGGGGTCGCGTCGCCGCGCCCGGCGCGCGGCTTCATCCGCTTCCATAACCCTGCCTGGTCGGCCCGAATGTCGGTCATGCCAGTCCCTCCACTGCCATGCGGAATGCGTCGCCGCGCGCTTCATAATCGCGGAACTGATCGAACGAGGCGCAGGCGGGCGAGAGCAGAACCGTCTCCCCCGGAGCCGCAACCTCCGCCGCGCGCCGCACCGCGACGTCGAGCGTGCCGCTCTCGTCCACCTGCATGTGCGGCCGCAGGATTTGGGTAAAGCGCGGCCCCGCCTCGCCGATCGTATAGGCACGCGCCACGCGATCGAAATACGGCGCGCACGCGTCGAGATCGTCGGCCTTGGCGAGCCCGCCCAGAATCCAGTGAATCCGATCGAACGCCGCGAGCGCGGGCGCGGCCGATTCGGGATTGGTCGCCTTGCTGTCGTCGACATAGCCGACGCCGTTCACCTCGGCCACGCGCTGCATCCGGTGCGGGAGCCCCGCAAAGGTCGCGAGCCCGCGGTCGATCGCCTCGCCCGATACGCCCAGCGCCTCGCAGGCAGCGATCGCCGCAAGCGCATTCTGCGCATTGTGCGGACCCTTCAAGGCCGGCCAGCGCGATTGATCCATGCACACGCCCGGCGCGATCTTGGTCAGATTCTCCCCCCGCGCCGACAGCGACCGCGCGATCGCGGCAGACGGCGCATCGCCGATCCCCACGATCGCGACATGATCGGACGATTGCATCGCGAACAATCGCGCCTTGGACGCGGCATAACTCTCGAAGCCGTCGTACCGGTCGAGATGATCGGGTGTGATGTTGAGCAGGATCGCGACATCGCAATCGAGCCGCGTCGTCAGGTCGATCTGATAGCTCGACAACTCCAGCACATAGACGCCGCCTTGCGGCAGCGGCTCCTGTGCGAGGATCGGCAGCCCGATATTGCCGCCCATCAGCGACGGCATGCCTGCGGTCTGGAGGATATGATGGATCAGCGCCGTGGTGGTGGATTTGCCGTTGGTGCCGGTGATCCCAACGACCTTGTGTTGCGGCAAACCGCCGCGCGCCTCGGCGAACAGCTCGATATCGCCGATGATCGGCACTCCTGCCGCCCGCGCGTTCGCCGCCAGCGGATGCCGGTTGAGCGGCACCCCCGGCGAGACGATCAGCGCATCGACGCCGGCGAGGTCATCGAAATCTCTGATCTCCAACGTTCCCCCGCGAGGGCGGGAGCACATCGCTGAATTGCGCTTCGATTCATCCGAATCCCAGGCCACCACCTCGGCCCCGCTCGCGACGAGCGCGCGCACGGTCGCCGCGCCCGAACGCGCCAGCCCGAGCACCGCATAGCGTCTGCCGCGCCAGGCCGCGCAGGTGATCACCGCAGCTTCAACGTCGAAAGTCCGGCCAACGCGAGCACGAGCGCGATGATCCAGAATCGGATCACGACCGTCGGCTCGCTCCAGCCGAGCTGCTCGAAATGGTGGTGGATCGGCGCCATCCGGAACACGCGCTTGCCGGTGCGCT
>CAMLGC010000084.1 GCA_946479505.1 uncultured Sphingomonadaceae bacterium | reverse complement strand
CCTTGACCATGTCGAGCACCGGAATCCCTTCGGTGATGCACACGATCAGCGGGATCTCGGCGTCGATCGCCTCGAGGATCGAATCGGCGGCGAAGGGCGGCGGCACGTAGATCACGCTCGCGTCGGCGCCGGTCTTGGCCTTCGCCTCGGCGACGGTATTGAACACCGGCAGCCCGAGATGCTGCTGCCCGCCCTTGCCCGGCGTCACCCCGCCGACCATCTGCGTGCCGTAATCGAGCGCCGCCTGCGTGTGGAAGCTGCCGGTCTCCCCGGTCATGCCCTGGGTGATGACCTTGGTGTTCTTGTCGACGAGGATGCTCATCTAATCTCCATCCCTGCCCTTGTGTCCCCGCGAAGGCGGGGACCCAGACTGGGCTCCCGCCTTCGCGGGAGCACAAGGGAGCTTCAAAACAATGACTCGAACAGATCGTCCCAGTCGGGGTTCATTTCCTCAATTTCTCGCAGCTTCCACTGCCGGTTCCACTTCTTCATCCGAAGCTCGCGCTGGCGGGCATCCTGAATGTCGTCGTGGGCCTCGTACCAGACCAGAAGCTTGCAACCGTATTTCTTCGTGAAACCGTCGATCAGATCGTTGCGGTGGTGATATGCCCTCGCGGGAAGATCGCTCGTCACGCCGAGATAGATCGTCCCGTTTCGCCCGCTCGCCATGATTAGACGTAGCCGGGCCTGGACATTCACTTGCCCCGCAGATGTGTCCCCGCGAAGGCGGGGACCCAGTCTGGGCTCCCGCCTTCGCGGGAGCACATGTTACTTCAACCCCTCATCGATCCCCTTGCACGCCACCAGCAGCTCCTTCACCGCATCGACCGACTTGTCGAAACCGGCTTTGGCGTCGCCCTTCAATTCGATCTCGACGACGCGGTCGACACCGTTGGCGCCGATCACGATCGGCACGCCGACGTATAGGTCATCGACGCCGTATTCGCCCGAGAGGTACGCCGCGCAGGGGAGCAGGCGTTTCTTGTCCTTGAGGAAGCTCTCGGCCATCACGATCGCGCTGGTCGCGGGGGCGTAGAAGGCGCTGCCGGTCTTGAGCAGGCCGACGATCTCGCCGCCGCCCGAGCGGGTGCGCTGGACGATCGCGTCGATCCGCTCCTGCGTCGACCAGCCCATCTTGATGAGGTCGGGCACCGGAATGCCCGCGACGGTCGAATACTCCACCACCGGCACCATCGTGTCGCCGTGGCCGCCGAGCACGAACGCGGTGACGTCCTTGACCGAGACGTCGAACTCCTCGGCGAGGAAGTGGCGGAAGCGGCTCGAATCGAGCACGCCCGCCATGCCGACCACCATCTTGTGCGGCAGCCCCGAATATTCGCGCAGCGCCCACACCATCGCGTCGAGCGGGTTGGTGATGCAGATGACGAAGGCGTTGGGCGCGTGGCGCTTGATGCCCTCGCCGACCGCCTTCATCACCTTCAGGTTGATGCCGAGCAGGTCGTCGCGGCTCATGCCGGGCTTGCGCGGCACGCCGGCGGTGACGATGCACACGTCGGCGCCCGCGATGTCGGCATAATCGTTGGTGCCCTTGAGGTTCGCGTCGAAGCCTTCGGGCGGGCCCGCCTGCGCGAGATCGAGCGCCTTGCCCTGCGGCGTGCCCTCGGCGATGTCGAACAGGACGATGTCGCCCAGTTCCTTCATCGCGGCGAGATGGGCGAGCGTGCCGCCGATCATGCCGGCGCCGATGAGCGCGATTCTTTTGCGGGCCATGAATCCTCCTCTGGAAGCAGCGCGCAAACAGTCCTTCGCCTGCGCGAAATCGAGCGCGACTTAGGCGCTTTGCCGCGCGGGGGCAACCTCTAAAGCCGGTGCGTTAAGGAATATTGTTGCAACTTGTTCGCAATTGCAAGAAGCGCTCATTCCTCCGTGGCGAGCCCGGCATAATAATTGGCCAGCACGTCGAACGCCGCCTTGCGCACGCCGGTTTCGGATTCGAGACCCTTTCGGTTCCAGCCCTGCTGAAGCACCGGATGTTGTCGCCGCGGCGAGCGGAAATCCTTGAGGATCCACGGCGAGAGCCCCCGCAAGAACGGGATTTCCGACGCCATCGCCAGTGTGGCGCGGTAGTAATCCACCTGGAACTCCTCCGAGAATTTGTGCGTGCGCGTCGGGTCGTGCAGTCCCGCCACCGCCGCGGCGCCCAGCTCCGAAAACACGAGCGGCTTGTCGTAGGGCGAGCGCCAGATGAAATCGGCGACCTTCGGCAGCGGGTCCTCCGAATACCAGCCGTTATACGTGTTGACCGCCATCACATCGAGCGCGGGGATCAACGGATCATCGACGGTGAAGACGGTCTTGCCGCCTTCTTGACTGCGGCCGACGAGCAGGGCGGCCGAAACGAGGCGGCTGGGATCGAGCCGGTGCGCATCATCGGCAAGCGTCTTGAGGAACGCGTTGCGCGCGGGGCCGATCGGGGTCTCGTTGCCGACGCTCCAGAGGATGATCGACGCGCGGTTGCGGTCGCGCGCGATCTCCTCGGCGAGCATCGTTCGCGCCTTGGCGAGCACCGCCGGGTCCGCGAAATCGACCACCCAATAGACCGGGATCTCGCTCCACACGAGCAGCCCGAGCTGGTCGGCCATCCGCGTCATCACCTCCGAATGCGGATAGTGCGCGAGCCGGACGTAATTGCCGTGCAAGCCTCGCTTTACCTCGGTGAGCAGCGCGCGCGCCGCGGCCGGGGTGATTGCGCGCGTGGGGTTCTGGCCGAACTCCTCCTCGTGGAGCGCGATGCCGCGCAGGAAGATGGGCTTGCCGTTTAGAAGGATCTCGTGCCCCTTCACCGCGACGGTGCGGAAGCCGACGCGGTCCTTCCACACGTCGTCCCCGGCGGCGATCTCGACGTCGTAAAGTTGCGGCGTTTCGGGCGACCAGCGCACCAAGGCGGCGGGCGCAGTCATCGTCGCGCGCCAATGCCCCGATGCGTCGGTGCGCCCCGGCAGCGACACACCCAACGCTGGAATACGGAGCGTAAGCGGCAGGCCCGCCGCCTTCTCGCCGTCGAGCTCGGCATCGACCGCGATCCGGCCGTCGCGCGTCAGCCGCACCCAGGCATCGTCGACATAGGTGGCGGGTGTCGTCACCAAGGTCATCGCGCGGGTGAGGCCGCCATAGGTCTCCCAATCGGTCACGGGGGGCGGCACGTCCTTGGCGGTGCGCACCGAATCGACGCCGACGGTGATCTGGTTGTCGCCGGATTTGACCAGTCCCGTCACCTCGAACGCGAAGGTGGTGAAGCCGCCCTCGTGCTCGCCGACATGCGTGCCGTTCAAATAAACATGCGCGCGGTAATTGGCGGCGCCGAAGCGCAGGAACCGGCGCTCGCCGGGCTCGGGATCGGCGGTGAAATGCCGCTGATACCAGACCAGTCCCTGATAATGCCGCATCTCGGCGCTGTGCGTGAGCCACGACGAGGGCAGGCTCACCACCGGCGAGCGATCCATATCGTACTCGTAGAGCGCCGCCGGATTGTCGCGCATCGCCTGCGCGACGTCGGTCGTCTCGTAACGGCGATGCCCCTGCCCCGCCTCGCCGCCGTGGAAGCCGGCGGCGCCGTCGCGATAGGGATCGATCGAGTAATGCCACGGCCCCGACAGGTCGAGCGCATCGCGCAGGTCGCCGGCGGCTAGCACCGGATCGGGTGCCGGCGGCGCTTCCTGCGCGACCGCCGTGCTCGCGACCAGCGCCATCAATCCCATCACCGCGCGACCGATTCCGCGCATGCGCCCCTCCATCGCCGTTCTTGGGAACGCTAACGCGGCTATGGCGACGGGTCTAGGTCCCGTGGCCCTGCGCGAGATACGACTCCGATCGCATCTCCTCGAGCCGCGAGGCGGTGCGCTCGAACTCGAACGCGCCGTCGCCGGCGGTGTAGAGATCACCCGGCTGCGCGTCGGCGACGGCGAGCAGCTTGACCTTGTGTTCGTAAAGCGCGTCGATCAGCGTCACGAACCGCGCCGCCTCGTTGCGATTGTCGGGCCCCATCTTCGGAATGCCGACGAGGATGACGGTGTGATAGCGTCGTGCGATCGCCAGATAGTCCGCCGCGCCCCGCGCCTCGGCGCACAGCCGCTTGAACGAGAAGACCGCGACGCCCTTCAGGGCTTTGGGCACGTGCAGCGTGCGGCCGCCGGGCACCGGAATGTCCTCGCTCGGCACATGCGCGCGATCCTCGACGGGATAGTCGGTGAGGCGGAAGAAGGCGGCGGAGAGCGTGCTCGTAGCCTCGGGGCCGTTGGGCACCAGCCAGGTATCCATCGGCCCGAGCCGGTCGAGCCGGTAATCGGTGGGGCCGTTCAAGGCGAGCACGTCGGTGCGACGTTCGAGCTCGGCGATGAAGGGCACAAAATGCTCGCGGTTCAGGCCGTTCTTGTAGAGATCGCGCGGCGGGCGGTTGGAGGTCGCGACCATCGTCATGCCGCGTTCCCACATCGCCGCGAACAGCCGCGAGAGAATCATCGCGTCGGCCGAGTTGTTGACCACCATTTCGTCGAAGGCGAGCAGCCGCACGTCCTCGGCCATCGCCGCGGCGACGGGAGCGATGGGATCGCCGGCTTGCCTTTTGCGCTCCTCCGCCAACCGCGCGTGAACCTCGATCATGAACTCGTGGAAGTGGACGCGGCGCTTGCGGCGGATGTCGAGACAGCCGAAGAACAGGTCCATCAGCATCGACTTGCCGCGCCCGACCCCGCCCCACAGATAGACGCCGGTGGGCGCCTCGGGCCGCCGCCCGAGCGCGCGCCACAGCACGCTTCCGCGATGCGGGCTGGATTCGAGCTCGGCCGCGAGTACATCGAGGCGGCGCGCGGCGGCCTCCTGCTCGGCATCGGGCCGCAGCTCCCCGGCGGCGACCAACTCCCGGTAGCGATCGAAGACCGTGGTCATAGCGAAAGCTGTTCCCCCGCGAAGGCGGGGGTCCAGTCCGAACAAAGAGTCTGGGCTCCCGCCTTCGGGGTCCCCGCAAAGTAGTACTTTGCGGGGTACCCCTTCGCGGGAGCACAAGGCTGCATATTCATCGCCGCGTCGGCTTCCGAATGGTGCCCGAGAAGCTCGCTACCTTGTTCTCCTCCTGCACCACCAACCCGCGCAGAAAGAGCAGCCGCCCGGTCTCGCGCAGCAGCTCGACCCGCGCCTCGAGCGGCTCCCCAACCCGCCCGCGTCCAATGAACTGGACCGACAGATCGAGCGTCACCGCCGTTCCCGCCTCGATCACCCCGAACCCGCGCGAGGCGGCGAACAGCGCGATGTCGATGAAAGCGAGCAACGCACCGCCGTGGAGATTGTCCTGAAGGTTCGAATGCGCGTGCCGCGGCATCATCCGCACGCGCGCGATCTCGCCCTCCATCCTCAACAGGAACGGGCCGAGCAGGCTGTTGAACCGCGTCGGGTCCGACAGCTCCCACGTCATCCAGCCGGGATGATCGGGGGCGTCATAGGTGTCGAAGAAGGGAGGGGCCGTGCTCGTCATTTACTTTGTTCCCCCGCGAAGGCGGGGGTCCAGTGCCGACCGCCGATCTGGGCTCCCGCCTTCGCGGGAGAACAGGACCTACAAAACCCGCTCGCCTTCCATCTTCTTGATCTCGGCGATCGCCTTGGCGGGGTTCAATCCCTTGGGGCAGACGTTCGCGCAGTTCATGATCGTGTGGCAGCGATAGAGGCGGAACGGGTCTTCGAGCTGGTCGAGCCGGTCGCCCGTCATCTCGTCGCGGCTGTCGGCGATCCAGCGATACGCCTGGAGCAGGATCGCGGGGCCGAGGAACTTGTCCTGATTCCACCAATAGCTCGGGCACCCGGTCGAGCAGCACGCACACAGGATGCACTCGTACAGGCCGTTGAGCTTGTCGCGCTGCTCCGGGCTCTGGAGCCGCTCCTTGCCGGCGGGCGGCGGCGTCACCGTCTGCAACCACGGCTTGATCGACGCATATTGCGCGTAGAAATGCGTGAAATCGGGGACGAGATCCTTGATGACGTCCATGTGCGGCAGCGGCGTGATGCGGATCTCGCCCTTGATGTCCTCGATCGCGGTGGTGCAGGCGAGGCCGTTCTTGCCGTCCATGTTCATCGAGCACGATCCGCAAATGCCCTCGCGGCACGAGCGGCGGAAGGTGAGCGACGAATCCTGCTCGCCCTTGATCTTGATGAGCGCGTCGAGAACCATCGGCCCGCATTCGTCGAGATCGACCTCGAAGCTGTCGTAGCGCGGATTGGCGGCCGCATCGGGATCGTAGCGGTAGATCCTGAATTTCTTCACCCGCGTGGCGCCCGGCGCGGCCTTGTGCTCCTTGCCCTTCCGAATCGTGCTGTTCTTGGGCAGGGCGAACTGAGCCATGGCGGATGTCCCGTGAAGGTAAGAAAGGGTGTCGCACGCGCGTTACATCAGCGCGCCGCGCATCGCAAACCTCTCAGATCACATCGGCGACAAGCCCGAGATCGCGCGCCTGCTCGGCATCGATATACCAGTTGGCGGGAGCCTTCTCGCGCAGCATCTCCAGCGATAGGCGCGAACCGGCGATCAGATCGCGAAAACCCTTCTCCTCGATTCTGATCGACTCCTCGACCTCGTGGAGCGCCGCCTTGATCTTGGCGAGCGCGGCGCGCAGCGGTCCATCGAGCTCGATCGTCCGCGTGATCTGCCGCTCATGCAGCAGCAGCCGCGTCCCCCGCGTCAGATACCGCCGCTCGACCGGAAACGCCGCCATGAAGGTCGCCCCCGCCGAATAGACGGCGGCCTTGCCGAGAAACAGCAGCTCACGCCCGTTCCGCTCGGTGAGCAGCCGCACGTCGTCCGCCATCGCCCGCGCCACATCGGGATCGCCACCAAGCGTGCTGAGTGCGACGACGAGCGGGCCCTCGCCGGGCGCGCCGCCGAGCTGATCGCAAAAGTCGTGGTACATCGCCTGGTCGACCCCGCCCGACAGGAGGACGTGTGGCATGGCGAGCAATGCGAGGCGGTCGTCCGACATGCTCGCTCAACCGCGGCAGGCTAGCGGGGTTCCATAAAGCGGAGTGCCTGACAAAGCTCCCCCCGTCACCCCGGACTTGGTCCGGGGTCCACTCCTCCACCCGCGCCGTCACCAGTTCTACCGTGGATGCCGGAACACGTCCGGCACGACGGTGGAGAACGGCTCAATACACCCGCTTCTTCGGCACGATATAGTCGATGTCGTCGGTGAGCGTGTAGTCGTGCACCGGGCGGTAATCGATGCTCGTGGTGCCGCCCTTGCCGCCCCAGCCGTCGAAGGTGATGATCGTGTGCTTCATCCAGTGCGCGTCGTCGCGCTCGGGATAGTCCTCGTTGACGTGGGCACCGCGGCTTTCCTTGCGGTTGGCGGCCGCGTTCATCGTCGCCACCGCCTGCGCGATCAGATTGTCGAGCTCGAGCGTCTCGACCAGATCGGTGTTCCAGATCAGGCTGCGGTCGGTGACGTGGATGTCGTCCATCCGCTTGTAGATGTCGGCGATCGCGGCGACGCCTTCGGCGAGCAGCTCGTCGTTGCGGAAGACGGCGGCGTGCTTCTGCATCGTCTTCTGCATCTGGAGCCGCACTTCGGCGGTCGGCGAGCCGCCGTTCGCCTGGCGAAAATGGTCGAGCCGGCCGAGCGCGAGCGCGGCCGAATCCTCGGGCAACGGGTCGTGCGGCGTGTTCGGCTTGACGATCTCGGCGATGCGCTTGCCGGTCGCGCGGCCGAACACCACCAAATCGATCAGCGAGTTCGAGCCGAGCCGGTTGGCGCCGTGAACCGAGACGCACGCCGCCTCGCCGATCGCGAACAGCCCCGGCACCACCGCATCGGGATCGCCGTCCTTCAACTGGACGACCTCGCCGTGATAATTGGTCGGGATGCCCCCCATATTATAGTGGACCGTCGGCACGACGGGGAGCGGCTGCCGCGTCAGATCGACGCCGGCGAAGATCTTGCCCGTCTCGGTGATGCCGGGCAGCCGTTCGGCGAGCACGTTCGGGTCGATATGGTCGAGGTGAAGGAAGATATGGTCCTTCTCCTTGCCGACGCCGCGGCCCTCGCGGATCTCCATCGCCATCGAGCGTGAGACCACGTCGCGGCTCGCGAGGTCCTTCGCGCTGGGCGCATAACGCTCCATGAAGCGCTCGCCCTCGGAGTTGGTGAGATAGCCGCCTTCGCCGCGTGCGCCTTCGGTGATGAGCACGCCCGCACCGTAGATGCCGGTCGGGTGGAACTGGACGAATTCGAGGTCCTGGAGCGCGAGCCCCGCGCGCAGCACCATCCCGCCGCCGTCACCGGTGCAGGTGTGCGCCGAGGTCGCCGAGAAATAGGCGCGGCCGTAGCCGCCCGTCGCGAGCACCACCGAATGGCTGCGGAAGCGGTGGATGCTGCCGTCTTCGAGACACAAGGCAATCACGCCGCGGCACGCGCCGTTCTCCATGATGAGATCGAGCGCGAAATATTCGATGTAGAAATCGGCGTCGTATTTGAGGCTCTGCTGGTAGAGCGCGTGGAGCATCGCGTGTCCGGTGCGGTCCGCCGCGGCGCAGGTGCGCTGCGCCGGAGGCCCCGCGCCCATATTCTGCATCATGCCGCCGAACGGGCGCTGGTAGATCGTGCCTTCGTCGGTGCGGCTGAACGGCACGCCGGCATGTTCGAGCTCGTACACGGCCGCCGGCGCCTCGCGCACCATATATTCGATCGCGTCCTGATCGCCGAGCCAGTCGGAACCCTTGACGGTGTCGTACATGTGCCAGGTCCAATGGTCCGGGCCCATGTTGCCGAGGCTCGCGGCGATCCCGCCTTGGGCCGCGACGGTATGGCTGCGCGTCGGGAACACCTTGGTGATGCACGCGGTCTTGAGGCCGTTCTGCGCGCATTCCATCGTCGCACGCAGGCCCGATCCGCCCGCGCCGACCACCACCGCGTCATAGCTGTGGTCGATGATCTTGTAGGCGCCAGGAAGATTGGGGGTCATCAGGCGGGCGCTCCGGTGAAGGCGATCTTGAGGATGGAGAAAATGGCGATGACAGCGGCGCCCACGGTGAAGAAGTTGAGCAGCACCATCAGCGCCATGCGGCCGGCATCGTGGCTGTAATCCTCGATCGCCACCTGAAGGCCGAGCCGGAAGTGGTAGAAGACGCTGACGATCAGCAGCACCATCGGGATCGCCGCCCAGGGCGACGACAGCCACGCCGTCATCGTCGCGTAATCATAAGCGGGGAGCCGCGCGAGCGAGAAGACGAACCAGAGCATCAGCAGCAGGTTCGATCCCGCCGTGATGCGCTGATGCAGCCAGTGCTCGGTGCCGTCGTGCGCGCTGCCGAGACCGCGGACGCGGCCGATGCTGGTGCTCTTGTCCATGCTCATTTCCCCACCAGCAGCCAGGCCCAGAAGGCGATCGTCGCGAGCACCGAGAAGACGAGCGTAAGGACCGCGAACATCTTGTTGGTCTTGAGCTCGAAGCCCGCGCCGGTGTCCATCACCAGATGGCGCACACCGCTCGCCAGATGCTGGAAGAACACCCAGGTGAGCCCGATCCCGATGATATAGCCGGCGATGTTGAGGCTACCGTCGGCAACGGTGAAGGTATCGACGAAGCCCGCATAATGCGCCTCGCCGGCGGCCAGCGCGGCGAGCCACCAGACGAGCAGGCACGTGCCGACCGTCGCCATGCCATCGCCGGTCACGCGGTGGAGGATCGAGACCAGCATGTGCGGGCCCCATTTCCAGATGGTGATATGCGGCGAAAGCGGGCGCGTCCGCGGGGGTTGCGTGGCCAAGACCCAAGTCCTCGTTCCAATGATGGCGCCGTATTAGTCGCCGTGCGCGCCGATGCAAGCGCGGGCGCTTTCCTAACCGTGCCTTAACCAAATCGTCCTAACTCCGTTTCCCGGAACCGCGCATGCGCGGCAAAGGCTTGCTTGTTTGGAGAATTTTCTTGAACGCCAGCGATCTTCCCACCCCCGAATCGATGGCCGCGAAGGTCCGGCTCGCGGACCGGCTGCGAATCTTCGATTTCGATGGGTCGCTCGCGACGGCCAGCCGCGATGTCTGGAACGTCATCGAGCCCGATATCCGGCTGATCTCCGAGGCTTATTGGCAGCAATGGCTGCGCTGCTTCGCCGACGAGCGCGTCTGGGCGCCGCACGAGACCGAAAAGATGATCGATCTCGGCATCGTCTTCCTGAAGAAGCGCTTTCTCGAGACGTCGGAATTCGGCTGGGTCGAGTCGGTCGCACGCTCGGTGGCGGCAGCGTTCGTCGCCGAGGTCAAGCCCGAGGCGCTGCTGTCGATGATCAACGCGAGCGATCGCGCCGCGCTCGACAGCCTGATGCAGCGGATCGACCGCAGCGATACGAGGCTCCGCGTCCTGATCGACACGCTGATGCGGCTGTCGGCGATGGAAGGGGACATCACGGTCGCACTCTATTCGGCCTATGAGGCGCACATCGCGCAGAGCGCGCGCGACGGCCTGACCGCGGAGTTCCGCGACGGCATCGTGACAATGGTCGAGACCG